>JANQLA010000321.1 GCA_028280855.1 Melioribacteraceae bacterium | reverse complement strand
TTAATAAGACAATATTTACCTGAGTATTTATGGCCAGAGAATTTTTTCTGATATTAGTAAAGTCCTATGGGTTATTGGATTTTCGCTAACAAGCCCTGCAAGCCGACTACGTAAACAATACGGCATTGTGCAGTTCTGAATTTAGTAGTGTTCGTAAAACATTTTTTCGAAATTGTGTTTGTGGTGTAAATTAAGTCGCCTACCGTGTGCAGAAAAATACGGCCGGCTAGAAATTACAAAATTCGTTGAAAGGAAAGCATAGCTATTTTGGGCTGATCTTTAGTTTCAGCAACGTTAGCTGCCTATTAAGAAAGGTGTAGTTATGAAAATAAATCTATTCGCTTCTATAATAATGTTTATCAGCGCTTATTCTCCACTCGCATTAATTTTAGCAGTTAAAGATTTTGATTTGAAGAGAATTTGGTTTTTAAATCCTACAACATCGATTACAATTCTCATAATCGGTGCGATTAGCATCTTCGTTTTAAATATTGTTATCAATGACTCTACAAGTGGTCATAGAATAAAAGTTGATAAAATATCAAACAAATCCAATACTTTAATTAACTATACTATTCCTTACATGATTTCCTTTTTTGGTTTTGATATGGGGAAAACGACTGACCTAGTTGCGTTTATACTTTTTATGTGCCTTCTATGCCTTCTAACAATAAGAACTCAAACAATTTTTATAAACCCAATCTTAGCAATGAAAGGTTATGGATTGTTTGATGTAACATATACAGAAAACGAAAAAACTAAAGAAGGAATTTTTCTTACAAAAGTTCCTCTGGTCATCAACAAGCATTTCTTGATTCAGAAAGTATCGAACTTCACATATTTAACTATAAAAGAGGTGTAAAATGTCAAAACCTTCTGAAACTGACAAAAAATTCAAAAATCTAAAAAAATTTACTTTCGAGAAATCTACAGTATCTCTTTGGATAGTATATAGAAGCTTAAAGCAAAAAATTGCTAAATATACCGTTAAGAATGTTGAAATAGATAAGGGATTAAACTTAAAATTTATTAATATATTAAAACACAAAATAAAATCAAGCAATGAGTACACCGAGTATGATTATTTTACAATTGATCCTGATGACAAATTATTAGTTTTGGACTCAAAAGAAACTGATTTTACAAAGATTTTAGAGCAAATTGATGAAGGGGCTGATTCTGATCCAGTAAAAACAAACGAAGACCTCTCCAAAGCATGGGCTTATGCAATAAAAATTGAGAATAATAGGAATTTTATTCTTGGGTATAAAAAAATTGATGAATCATGGGATGTAAAAAAACGTTATAACAAGATTAACATTCTTTTTAAAAATCAAAAATTCTTTGATCTAGAAGAAGATGATGTATTTAAAATTGAGAAAGTAGTAGACTTTATTTATTTCGATGAAACATTATTTGTAGCTAGTAAGAAAAATCTCGAAATTGGATTGAATTTTAGAGAAGGTATGAAAGCAAAAAGAGACTCCGTTCTAAATGAATTTGAGACATTAGCAATAGTAAGTGACATCAATAAAATTAAACAGAAAGTTGGGAACAATATTCACTATTTGCGCCAACTAGCCACAATTAACAATAATGGATATTTTCGCAACAATGGATTCATGGAAAAATTGTCAAAGGCTAATCTTTCTGAAAAGTGGGGTTTATCGATTATTGATAACCAAATTCAAATTGAAGATGATAATATCGAAGTTGTATTAAAAGTATTGAACAAGGATAGATTGAAGGATTTAATTGAGGGTGAGACATTCGATGTACATGCAAAAAAAATTGTTTCGGGCAGCTAACCTCTTTAATAGTCAATAGGACATAATAATACAGCACAAGATAAATTGCGATAAATTCTTTAATAAATGATATTACCAATACGGGAATACAACTCAGGCAATTAATAACTACCCAATTGCTATGTGGCAACTAAATTAATCAACCTTTTCTTTACCTTCTTTCGCCAAGCTCAGGATTGACTGTTATTACAATCCCACTATCTCCCCTTAACTATCACATCCAAATTCTTTTTATAAACCCTTCCTATAGGAAGCGTCTTTTCTCCAAGTTGAACTTCCGATGCAGACAACAGCGTAATAGCTTTATGGGAAATTAAATATGAGCGGTGTATGCGCGAAAAATCATTTTTGGGTAATAGGTTTTCCAGGTCAGAGATTTTCATCTGGCTGAATATTTTTCCTTCTTTTAAATGAACCACAGAGTAATTGCCGTATGCTTCAACGTATGTTATATCATTCAAACTTACTTTGTGATGTTTTTTTTCGTCCTTTATAAAAATGCTTTCATCCGGTCTGCTTCCGGAATTTGAGCTGTTTTGTATTTGATCCATTACCTTTTGAATCGACTTAAAAAATCGCTCGAAATCAAACGGCTTTAGTAAATAATCTGTAATAGCATATTCATAACTTTCCAGGGCATATTCTTTATAGGCGGACACAATAACTACCTTAGGCGGATTCTGCAGCGTTTTTAAAAAATCGAAACCGGTTATTTTTGGCATTTTTATATCGAGAAAAATTAAATCAACTTTCTGTTCTTTTAGAAGCGGCACAGCTTCAATAGCCGTGTAGCAGTTGCCTACTAATTTCAGGTAACTAAGTTCGCTGCTGAATTTTTCTATTAAATTGTGAACGATAGGTTCATCATCGATTATGATGTAATTTATTTTCATGTTAGCTCAATTATAACAGATGATTTAAAAACATCTTCAGTTTTTCTTGTAGTGAATGAATGCTTTCCTGGAAACAATAGTTCCAACCGGCGTTTCAGGTTTTCAAGTCCAATCCCGCCAGGCTTTTTAGGCGTTCCTGTTTCTTCGTAGTTATTTTCAATTTCAAATTCTATGCGCGTTTTAGTGGTTGTAAATTTAATGTATATATAGCCGTTTCCTGTTTTTGTTTCCAGTCCGTGTTTGAAGGCATTTTCCAGCAAGTTAATAAACAACAGCGGTGGAATTTTCTGATCTTGGTTTTCAATATTTTTTTCAAACTTGATGTTTACCTGTTCTTTATACCTGATCTGATGAAGTTCAATAAAGTTATGCAGGTAGCTTATTTCATCTTTTACGGAAACCGAATCCTTTCGCCCGTCGTATATTGTAAAACGCATCATTTCCGACAGCTTAAAAATAACATCCTTGGTGAGGTCCGATTTTTGAACGGCGAGTCCATATAAATTATTGAGCGTGTTAAAAAAGAAATGCGGATTAATCTGGCTTTTTAATAAGTTCAATTCAGACTTTAATGTTGCCTCGTTTAGCGATGCTATTTTTTGCTTTTGTTTGTAACGGTCATTGATCAGGTATATAATTGGAATCATCAATGAAACAGACAATACAACAAGTATTAATTGCGCGTTTTCAGACACGAAGGCCAATGCAATAATAGCAGCATAAATGCAGACGTATATCAGTTGTTTAATTCGTGTTTTCATTCTTTACAAAATAGGTTACTGTTCAGATATAGAAAAGTAAAACTATTATGCCACCAAGGCAGTTTTGTAACTTGCATGTTAAAAGTGTAAAAAAAACTTTGCCACCAAGACTAGAAAGCACAAAGGAATTTTGATTAAAGAAATGAAGAGATTTACTTTTTATTAATCTTGTCCTACTTCGTGTCTTTGAGCCTTTGTGGCTGAGTAAAATATAGCTACAATAACTACTTAACCTCAATAATATTATCTTCCAGGCTTCGATCGATTCTGTAGTTATTAGGATCGACCTTAATAAATTTGGGTTTCTTTTCTGACTTAAAAGATAGAACTGTTTTCTCCTGTGTTATTTCTACCTTTTGAAGAAATGTCATGTTTTTGTTTTCTGCATCAGGAAAGCCATCATAAAACGCTACTTCAATACTATCGTTTATAATTTCGGCAAACTCCGTATTCGTTTCTTCATTCAGTACATATTTTAATGATGTAAGATGAAGCTCTGTTTTATAGCTATTATCCGGGTCAGTCACATGAACAGAGTCTATTTTAAAATCATGAAACACCACTCGCTCGAACAAATCTTTTATTATATGATGCTGCGATGAATCTGCAACAGAGTAATATTCTTTGAGTAAATCAAGCGATGTTGGCCTGTTCGGATGTCTATGTTTTTCCAAAAGATTTCTAAGTGCATGATTTATTTTTTCTTCGCCAATCAAATCTTTTAAAGCAGTCATGGAATGTAAACCTTTTGCGTAAAATACCATGGGATTAAAATCCAAAGTACTAAGTGGTCTTTCAACATTTACAACGCGTGAACGGTTGCGCAAATAAATGCCCAGTGCCTGTCGCAATTCATTGTTGTTGGAATATTTACCGTATACTTTTTCCTGCAAAACAAGCTCCGAATATTTTGACAAAACTTCAGTAAGCATGGAATAACCGCCAATGCCGTTCGGACTTATATAACCGCCCCAATACTGATGTGAAAATTCATGGACAACACCTCTCAAAGAAGGATTGCGTTTAGCGCCTTCAACATCAAGGTTAAAGAAACGATTTTCAACTCCGCCGTACATTCCGGGGAATGCAGCTCCAAATGATTGTTCGGATGAAAAATAGGGGAGCTCGACAACTTTAAAATTCTTAAAAGTGTATGGCGCAAAGTTTTGCTGAAAATAATCGAGTCCCGCCTTTAATGCTTCTACTATGTGAGGATTATCCTTATCGTGTTCGGGATCGTGAAAGATTTGTATCTCAACATTATTATGTTTATATGTAGCTACATTAAAATTAGCTGATGTTATTGGAAACACACGTTTAATTTTTTGATCCGTTTCATAATGAAAATATCGCCTGCCGTTTTTTAAGTCTTCCTTTACCAGATTACCAACTGTTACGGCTACCTGATCCTCAGAGGTTGAAATGCGTGATGAGAAGTAAATCCAATTATCTGTATAAAGAGGTTCGGCATATTTAGGATCGATAAAGTTAGTTTCCTCCAAGCCATATTCTAAACGGGTTTTGTTGTTTTGCAATTCGTAAGTATCAAGGTAACCGAAAAACGGCAGATAATCCTCAAGCTCAAAATACGATCCGCCTGAAGTTACGTAATTTTCACCATCCAACCGGGAGAAAGCGGTTCTCGTTATATCAATTGAAAAATCCAGGGTGGAAGATTCTCCTGCAAGTAGAGGATTGTTCAATCTATACCACATAACCTGATCGGCTTTGTTTTCAGACTCAAGAGGCGCGTCTTTTACATTAATGTCATACTCCAGGTAATCTACTTGCTGAACTGAGATCATCAGCTTGTCAATCGGGTCAGATGTTTTGTTTTGGAAAACGAATTGCCCTTGGGCTACATACCTTCTTTGATCGGGATAAACATCAACATTTACATTAATATGAGTTATTGTTGGCTGCACAAGGTCTTCATAGACCGAATAGGTTTTCTCGTAGTAAGCTTTGTATGCGTTACGCTCATCTTTAGTGGTGTAACTATTCTTAATATTATATTGATAGAATTTGTAAGCTACGCTTCCTATAAAAATTAAAAGGAAGATTATACCCGTTAGCTTAAGTGGTTTGGATAATTTCTCCGAATGATTTGACGCGCCGCGTTTCCACAACTTAATAGTGAACAGACTAATCAATCCGACAAAAGCCAACCAGTATAAATTCGACCATGCATAGGCTTCTTCGTGATAGATGCTGTTTGTCATATCCGAAAAAATAAACGTGGGAGTATATGCAAAGACAGCCAGGGGATGATATAAATCCAATAGTTTTAAAACGTACGGATAAATAAACACAAGAGAACCGAGGGCCAAACCGGTTGCCTTGTTAGGAGCAAAATTCTGCATGAAGAGTGTAAAGCCGCCTACAAGAATTAAAGTTGCACCTGAGTAATAAAACAAACGTAAATATAGAAGTGGTTTTACATCAAAGAAGCCCACCGAAAACTGGTACAGGATAGCAGTTACAACACTCACTAATATTAGTGTAAAACTAATAGCGCTGAGCGTTGAAAGCTTGGAAAGAAAAAACATGCTGTTTTTAGCAGGAGTAGAATCCACTATTGCATCCACTTTATGGGAGCGTTCCTTCCAGTAAAGTTCTACCGAATAGAAGATAGATATCAATAATCCTATTTTAGAAAGGGGATCTTGCAGTAATTCTAAAATAAGTTCTGTAAGCGGGTAGTAGGATGTTTGATCAAGCGGCCCGCGCGCTATCTGCTCGGCTATCGTTATAAGATTTACCATTGCAAGTAGACATACAATTATAATAAACGGCAAACCTTTTACTACGGTGTGATATTCGATTTTCAGTTTTGAAAAGAATGTTTTGAAATTGAAATCTCCGTTTACTGTTATACTATCAACATCTTTGTAGGAATATTTCGGAGTTGAAATATCAACCGCTCCGGCTTCTTCTTTCGGTCGCTGGTTTTTTATTTTGAATGAGAAGTATTTATACGTAAGCGCAAAGAGTGAAATAGAAATAGTTAACCATATAAGACGGTTATATAAAAGATTTCCTTTTATCTCCGGGAGTAATACGTTTTTCTCTTCAACTGACCAGAAAGATGACTGCTCGAAAAATGCAATAATTCCATAAGGGTCTAACAAAGTTGATATTCCTGCTCCTTCTTGTGTAAACGAGGTAGACATTGCCATGATTGGTGAATTACCGAGCATTGAAGCGGCTATATAAATTATGTAAACGAGAATAGTTACAATATAAATAGGCATCATTTTTTTCGAAAACATTGCTGTTGCAAAAATCACCGAGCTGCAAAACAAAACATTGGGAAGCATAACTACGAGTAAGCCGTATATATAATTCACCGGATTAAACGGCCCGACACGTTCAGCTTCAAGCAAAACAGGCGCCGCCATCATTGCACAAACGGCAACGAAATGAATAATAAATGAAACGCCGAAGAGTCCCGTAAATTTTGCAAACAAGTACTGATACTTATCAATTGGAGTTGCAAAAATAATTGACTCAAAATCGTTTTCGCTATCCTTTAAGAGAGATGTTGCCGCCATAAATCCGACTATAAAAATTGTAGACAACGAAGTGAAAATGGAAACAGCAAACAGGGTGGAATAGGAAGAGTTTGCGAAATATAATGTCTCAAATGTATTTGTTACCATAAGAGTTCCGGCTAACAATGAATAAGCGAGAGCAAGCCAAAAAACCAATTGCTTCCGGTAATAGTTTAGTTCGAACAGAATTAATTTTTTTAACATAGTATCCTTAGTTTGTCTTATTGTTTTCTGATAACGTTGCAAAGTATACGTCTTCAAGGTCGGGCTGAACAGGTTCGAAACCAAGCTCAGGCTGGATATCGGAATAGATGGTTAACTGAGTTTCGCCAACAATAAGCCGGGTGGAAATAACATTGTATTTGGCTTTATATTGGTCAACCTGATCCCTGGCAACTACCTTTCTCCAAATGCAGCCATTCAAATTATCTGCTAATGAACTAGGTCTGCCGTTTGCGCAAACTTCTCCATCAATCAATATCGCCATGTTGGGACATAACTGGCTTACGTCGTCTACGATATGCGTTGAAAGTATTACAATAATATTTTCACCAATTTCACTTAGAAGATTATGAAAACGGTTACGCTCTTCGGGATCAAGTCCGGCTGTAGGTTCATCTACGATGATTAGATTCGGATTTCCCAACAATGCCTGGGCGATGCCGAATCGTTGCTTCATTCCTCCCGAATATGTGCTC
Organism: Melioribacteraceae bacterium; assembly: GCA_028280855.1. Taxonomy (GTDB): domain Bacteria; phylum Bacteroidota; class Ignavibacteria; order Ignavibacteriales; family Melioribacteraceae; genus PGYT01. Next base: position 9,593 of record JANQLA010000321.1, on the reverse strand, counting down.
ACGGATTTTTTTCGAACGCTATATAAATTGGTTTGCTGAAGCAGTGAATTCACCTGCTCTTTACGTTCTGCATCGTTTAATACACCTTTAAGTATTGCTATATGATTGAGTAACTCGTAAGCGGAAATTTTCGGGTAAACGCCGAAGTCCTGCGGCAGGTAGCCTAAACTGTTACGGACCACATTCGGGTTTTTTATTATATCCTTATTATCAAAAGATATTTGACCATGCGAAGGTTCCTGCAGCGTTGCAATTGTTTTCATTAATGTTGATTTACCCGCGCCGTTAGGACCTAGCAAACCAAACATTCCTTTTTCGATATCCAAAGAAACAGATTTAAGCGCTTCTACTCCGTTAGGGTAAGTTTTAGAAAGATTACGTATCGTTAACATATGTTCTCCAAAAATATTGGGCGAATTATAATAAATTATTTCCATCCTGATTTGTCTAACTGATGAACGACAATTAAATCATGTTGAATAACATTTTTTTTGGATGATTGTCATATCTGTTTCACGTAGAGAGCGGTATACCAGAATGAGCGAAGTCGAAGTGACCGGCAGGTTGAAAATAATTTATCCAATTAACTTCATCTATCCTTCGACAAGACAGGCTCGAAAATCCAGCCGTTTAGATGGGGGAGTGGACCCCTGCTGCAAAGCTTGCCCCGAAGCACAGGTAGAACTTCAACATTCGAAATTCCTTGTTCAATATTGGATATTGATTTATCTAGCTCATTTATAACAAGTCTTGCCTTAGAATAATCATCAATCCGCAGAGGACGTCTTATTGTAATGGATATTATTGGACTCACAACGGAACAATTCCATAGCTAACAAGTCTAAAGCACTGATTAGTTTTACAAATAGGTAAATAATGAAACTTCATCTTGGTAAGTTCGAAGAAATTGTATTGCTCATTGTTGCGGCGCAACATGGGGAGGCTTACGGAATGTCAATAACAAAAACAATCGAAGAGGAGCTGGAGCGTTCGGTTACGCTTAGCAGCGTTCACACATCCCTTTACCGGCTTGAAGAAAAAGGGTATGTAAAATCTGAGGTTGGCGGCGCTAGTGAAATTAGGGGAGGCCGCAGTAAACGTTTATTCACTATTACGGAACGCGGGAAAGAGTCTCTCAAGCAATCAAGGCAAATCGGCAAGAAGCTTTGGGACATGGCTTCACCGGTAGTGTACGGGCAATCATAATGAAAGCAAATCACAAACCCCCAAAGTTGGCGGAAAGATTTTTCAAGTGGTATTGCAGAAACGAGCTGGCTGATTCTATACTCGGAGATTTAGAGGAGCAGTTCTACTATAACCTTGAAAATCATGGAATCACTAAAGCTAAGTTGTATTATTGGCTCAACACATTCACATTTATAAATCGATACACCCTTAGGAGGCGCTCAATGGGCAAATATAAATCAGGGGGATTGGGAACTATGCTATTTCATCATTTACTGATTTCATATCGAAATCTTAGCCGGCATAAAGTTTTTACAATCATCAATGTTTTCGGGCTGGTAATTGGACTTGCAAGCTGTTTGTTGATAGCAGGCTTTTTGAACAACGAACTTTCTTACGATAAGTTTCACGAAGAATCGGAAAACATTTACCGAATAAATCACTTCTTCGTTGATAACTCAGGCACGATAACTAAAATGGCCAACACGGCTCCCGCCCTCGTGCCCGGAATTAGAAGCTTGTTCCCCGAAATTAAAAAAGCCACCCAGATGAGATATGCCCGGCGCTCTCTTCTTGCGTACGGTGACAAAAGCTTCTACGAAACCGGCGGCTTTTATGCCGATTCGTCTTTCCTGGAAGTTTTTAGTTTCCCGTTAGCGGTGGGGGATAAACACCGTGCCCTTGACGAGCCGAATTCCGTTGTTATGAGTAAGCAAATGGCGGCAAAATATTTTGGCAATGATGATCCGATGGGAAAAAACATTACGATGAACGGCGATATCAATCTTGAGGTTACCGGAATCCTTGAACCGGTTCCCGGTAATTCGCATTTGCAATTCGATTTCCTTGTTTCATTTACAAGTTACATTATTCCGGAAGGTTATCGCTCAGATTTAACTAGCTGGAGCTGGGCTGGATTCCTAAGTTATGTGCGCCTTGCGGAAGGTTCGGACGGCAAAGTCCTGGAAGAAAAAATCAATAATATGTATAAGGAGATGACTCCCCCGGAATACAATCCCGATGTAACCTATGTTCAGCCATTGTCCAATATCTATCTTGGCTCCGGTGATCTTGTCGATGATCTCGCCAGCGGCATACAATCGGGAAATACATTTACTATTTATAGTCTTGGCTCTGTAGCTTTGCTCATTCTTCTTATTGCGGGGTTTAATTTTATGAATCTTTCTGTTGCTGTTTCCGCTACAAGGTATAAGGAAATTGGATTACGCAAAATGCTTGGCGCCGAAAGGGGAAGTCTTATTTCCCAGCTACTAACGGAATCAGTTTTGTTGGGATTTATCGGTTTGCTGCTGGCGTACGGGTTTGGCTGGGCAGCATTCGAGTACCTCAAAAGCGCATTGGATTGGAATTTCACACTGGATATCGCTACTATCTCTCTCTCAATTCCTTTTGCCGTAGTTGTTACTCTTTTGGTTGGAGTCGGCTCAGGGCTGTATCCGGCAATGTTTCTTTCCGGTTATAAAGCCGTTACTGCTCTTAAAGATAGCGTAAAGAACAGCGCCGGAACAGGATCGAATCTTCGAAAAGTTTTAACTGCCGTTCAGTTTTGCATTTCAATCGCGCTTATCGCCGCAACTATTGTTATAACGAAGCAATATCAGTATTTATCCGGGCAAAAACTTGGGTTTGAAAAAGAGAACGTTGTGGTAATGAAAATATTGCCCGATGATATGAGCAAATATTACGACGCATTCAAAGATAGATTGCTGAAGAGTAATCACATTGTAAATGTAAGCCGGACTCAACGAATAATGGGCGAACCGTGGCCTATAAATATGATAAGCGTTAACCGTGAAACGGATAATGAAAACAAACGCATTCTTGGCAGCCAGGTTGGATATGATTTTGCGCGAACCATGGGAATAAATCTTATTGAAGGCAGGTCGTTTTCGAAAGAATTCAGCGATGATGCAACAAGAAGTATTATAGTCAATGAAACAACGGTTAAATACCTGGGACTGGAAAATCCAATCGGGCAGGATGTTAACTACTTTAACTTTGACGGGCCCCGAAAAATCATTGGCGTCGTTGAGGATTTTAACTTCTTATCGCTGCATCACGAAATTGAACCAATGGCGCTCGTAATGCCGTTTGTGAATATTCAAAACATGGTTGTGCGGGTGACACCTGGAAATCTTTCAGAGAAGATTGATGTGCTTCAGTCAATTTGGGCGGAGGTAAATCCGGGCGTGCCTTTGGAATACCGCTTTATGGATGATCATCTTGATCGTCTTTATCGCAACGAGGCGAGACTTTCTGGACTGATATTCGGCTTCTCAGGATTAACAGTTCTGCTCGCATCTATGGGGCTATATGGTTTAATCGCGTTTTCATTGAATCAGCGAAGAAGGGAGGTGGGTATACGAAAAGTATTGGGCGCTTCGGTTGCATCGCTGCTTATTCGATTTACAAGGCAATATGTTATACTTATTGGACTCTCATCGCTCGTAGCGATCCCGGTTGTTCAATTCATTCTTAATCAGTGGCTCGAAGGATTTGCATATCGAATTGAAATTAGCTGGTGGGTCTACCTGGTATCAATTATAGCTTTGCTGGTTATAGCCCTATTTACGATTAGTCACCAGGCAGTAAGCGCAGCTTTGGTTAGCCCGGTAAAGGTGCTGAAGGATGAGTGAGATAGAGTGCGGCACAGGGATTAAGAATACATGTACAATCCTCATGGAAAACTTCATTAGTCAAAATTCCGTGTTTGGTATTCGATATTTGTTTTTATCTTTTCCCGTTTTCTTACTTTCGTCTTCTGGCTTATGTAAATTATTTAATAACGAATACTGAACAGCCAATGTCGAATCTTAAAAATCTTTCACCCGTTCTTTACTTTCTTTTGCAATGCGTCCTCTCGTCTACGCTCAAGAACCGAGACTCTTAGAATATTCGAATGCCTAAACTTATTGAATAACGAATATTGAACATGGGTTGTCAAATGTCGAAGTTGACGCGGGATTATGTTCAAAGAATCCAGGATCAAGAAGCCAACTCTAGTAGTAACAAATTTTATTTGGACACCCTTTCAAACAAAAAAACCTAACTGCACACGGAGCAGCAAAAAACCTTTTACGTATAGCACAACAAATATTCATCTACATTTTAAAGACAGCGAAGGTAGTTTAGCCGGACATGTCGATGGCCTTAGTTCGAAAAAGAGTATAAAATTGTTTTTCCCGAAATCTTATTAGATTTGTCGACCGAATAAAAACTCAATTAAACTTGAAATCAATAAATAAGCAGGAGTACTAATGAAAAAGTTACTATTAATATTGATAATCTTATCTGCTTTAACGTTCTGTACTGAACAGAATAAGGAAGCGCTGAAAGAAACAAAAGCCGAAGCCCTCAAAGAGAACATTGTTCGCAAAGGCGAGATCGATGTTGTTACACTGGATGAAAACGGCGACGAAAAATTATGGCAGTGTCCGATGGATTGGAATGTGCTTGACGACAAAGCCGGTAATTGCCCGGTGTGCGGTATGAAGCTGAAAGAGTATACTTTGGATGAAACCAAAGCTAATCTAATCAAGCATGGACATAAGGTAAAAGGGCATGAAACGCCAGAGGGGGTGAAAGACGATCATGGCCAACCAGAAGATGATCATAAAGGAATGTCTCACGAATAGTTTGTTGTAAATGGGATGGAGTTAAAAATTCCATCCCATTATATCCTGTTGCTCCGGTCTAAATATTTTTGTTTTTTCTGAATTGTTTCATGCTTATAATTCAAAAAATAATTTAGCGGGATTTACCTATATGTTTACATCATCACTTCTGAACCATGCTTTATTTATAGGCATTGCAATTGTTATTTCTGTAATAGCTGCAAAAATTATCCATGCACTCTTAAGGCGCTACATAGATAAATCGCCTGACGACATGAGTATTGATAAAACTACTTTCAAGTTTATTAAGAATGCGGTAAACCTGGTAATACTTACTATCCTCATAATTATTATTTTTTATTCTATACCGGTGTTACGTGATTTAGGCATTACACTGTTGGCGAGCGCAGGTATCTTTGCGGCCATATTGGGTTTAGCTTCTCAACAAGCGTTTTCGAATATAATTAGCGGTTTGTTTATAGTACTCTTTAAACCGTTTCGAGTTGGGGATCATATAAGAATACAGCAAGAAGTTGGCTTAATAGAAGATATAACTTTGAGACACACGGTTATAAAAAATTTTGAAAACAGGAGAGTAATAATTCCAAATTCAGTGATAAGTTCCGAAACGATATTGAATTCCACAATTGAAGAGACAAAAGTATGTATCTTCTTCGAGATTGGAATCAGTTATGATTCCGATATTAACAAAGCGTTTGAGATAATACGGGATGAAGCGGTAAAACACGAAAATTTTGTTGATAACAGATCGGAAGCCGATAAGGAAAAAGATGTTCACCCTGTGCTTGTACGTGTTCTTGGGTTCGGGGAGTCCTCGGTTAATCTTCGCGCAAATATTTGGGCAAAGAATCCGGGTGAAGGCTTTGTATTGAAATGTGATTTGAATAAATCGGTAAAAGAAAGGTTTGATAAAGAGGGAATAGAAATACCGTTTCCTTACAGGACATTGGTATTTAAAAATAAGCCGAATGATTCGGAGATAAAAAATGACTGAAAGTAAAACCAGCATTAGTGAAAAAGTAGGACGTCCCCCGGGAGAGTTAAAGTATATCGGATCTCATAAGATAGATAAAGCAGTGATTGTTTACAGGAACTACTCGGCTACTGAATATAATGAAAGAAGTTTGTCCGTAAATGATGAAATTAAAATTGAGCAAGACAAAGTCAACTGGCTGCAATGCGCTGGGTTATCGGATGTAGAAGTAATTCGAAAACTTTCTTCCGAAGTAAGAGCTCATTCAATGCTGGTTGAAGATATTCTAAATACAAATCATTTGCCTAAATATGATTCTTCCGAAAATTACATTGCGGTATTGTTAAAGGCATTTACATATGACGAAAATGGTGTTTTAGAGAAAAATAGTGTATGTATAGTTCTAAGCGATAATACTGTTTTGGATGTACACGATATACCTAATTCTTATTTTGAGCAGAAAATTGAACGTATCAAACAGGGCAAAGGACGTGCACGTAACAAAGGGGCGGATTACTTGTTTTATGTTCTCCTTGACGGCTATATCGATACTTATTACTTAAAATTTGACGAAATTAGGGAGCGCATTGTTGAGCTTGAGGAGCAGTTACTAAAGGTGATGTCAGAAAACAAGATTGAGGACATTCACAATATAAAATCGGAATTAACTGAATTAAGAAAAGTTATCTTTCCGTTAAAAGAATCTATTCAATTATTGTTAAAAGATGATTCAGATTTGATTAGTGAAAATAATAAAGTCTTTTTCAACGATATTAAAGATCATATGAACCAGTTTGCCGAGTACTATACAAACTATAACGAAATGGTAAAATCGTTGCTGGATTTAAACAACTCTAATCTTAATAACAACATAAATCAGGTAATGAAGGTGCTAACAATTATTGCGACAATCTTTATCCCGTTAACTTTTATTGCCGGTGTTTATGGTATGAACTTCGAGTACATGCCTGAGCTTAAATCACCTTACGGTTACTTTGCTACAATTGCTGTAATGATTGTAATTAGTATCGGGATGATAGTTTTTATGAAGCGGAAAAAATGGTTTTAGTCGTAATATTGAGGTCAGTAATTTATGACCGAAAATTAAAGGAACTATAATACCTGACTTTGAAACACTCTAATTTTACTTGCCGATCGTAGCATCTACATCATTGAAATCGTGAATATAATTTCTTTGTAAAAGTTCCTTTAATTAACTGTTGGAATTTTTTATTAGCTGCTGTGGTTTATCCTTTCAACCGGTTAAAAATTTTTTTAAACCAATTACAAAGGAGATCAAAATGAAAAAGCGAGTAACATCAATAACAATTGTTTTACTGCTAATGTCAAGCTTGCTTATTGCTCATAATCACAAAAAAGATATTGTAGAAGTAGCCAAAGAAGTAGGGAGTTTCGGAACATTACTTACGGCAGCAACTAAAGCAGGTTTAGCGGAGACGCTAAAAAGCGATGGCCCATTTACCGTTTTTGCACCAACAGATGAAGCTTTCGGTAAACTTCCCTCAAATGTTCTTGAAGATTTATTGAAGCCCGAAAACAAGGAAAAGCTTACAGCGATTCTAACATATCACGTTGTAAGTGGAAAAGTAAAAGCAAACAAAGCGTCTAAATTAAGCGGCGCCGAAACAGTAAATGGTCAGCGGATTTCCATAAACAAGAAACACAGTGATTTGTTTATCAACGAATCGAAAGTAGTAAAATCTGATGTCAGCGCTTCAAATGGTGTTATACACGTAATTGATAATGTTTTAATACCCTCCGACAAAAACATAGTTGAAGTAGCAACAGAAGCAGGCAGTTTTAATACTTTAATAGCTGCTGTAAAAGCCGCTGGGCTAGCTGATGCCTTGTTAGGCGAAGGTCCGTTTACAGTCTTAGCTCCAACAGATGATGCATTCGCTGAGCTCCCTGAAGGAACGGTAGATAATTTACTTAAAGAGGAAAATATTGAGCAGTTGCAAGAGATTCTCAAATATCATGTTATTGAGGGAAGAGTGTATTCAGAAAAAGTTGCAAAGGTTAACTCCACAAATACACTGGCTGCTAAAAAACTGAAAGTTAAAACAAGCGGTGGATCAGTAATGATAAACGATGCAAATGTGGTAAAGACGGATATAGATGCCAGTAACGGCGTGATACATGTTATAGACAAAGTATTAATTCCAAAAGAAGATTACGGTTCTTTAATGTACCCGGCCTATATTATTGAATTAGCCATAGACAGGGGTGTTCCACTTTATAATCTTGGAAATGCCAGGGCGTGTGCAGCGGTATACGAAGTAGCAGCACACTCTTTACTATCAAACGACAAAATGCTAAACTCTAATGCCAAAAGAGCACTTGAGAAATCATTATCAAATATAAATCACATGAATAGTTATAATGATATTGCTTGGGAACTAAGAAGAGGCTTGGACAGAGCTTATTCAGCTTTACATGAAACAAAAATGTCGGCAAATTTTTAATTGCTATTCGCCGAAATGTACTTTTGTTGACGACAGGTTGATGGTTGACATTGATCAATATTATTTTACATTAAGGCTTTCTTTATAAACACTGAGGTTGATTTGAAGAAAGCCTTTTTAATTATTTCTCTCATCTTACTTCTTACCCTAATCTATTTTAACAATAACTTACAAGACATTGCAGCAGGCATTGCAATATTACTTTTTGGGATGATGTACCTGGAAAACGGATTTAAGTATTTTAGCGGAGGACCGTTAGAGAAATGGTTGAAAAAATCTACAAATAATTTGTTTAAGAGTATTTCATTTGGAATTGTTTCTACATCAATTCTTCAATCAAGCTCGCTCATCTCGGTTATAACAATTTCTTTTCTTAGCACAGGGCTAATCGAACTTAGTTCCGGGATTGGGATAATTTTCGGCGCCAATATTGGAACAACGACCGGGGCCTGGCTAATATCATTTTTCGGATTAAAGCTCAAAGTATCTTCATTTGCAATGCCGATGCTTATTGTCGGTGTAGTCCTGGTTTTGCAATCGAACAAAATGTTTAAGGGTGTAGGATACTTTTTGGCAGGTATCGGCTTCCTGTTCTTAGGAATTCATTTTATGAAAGAAGGTTTTGAATCATACCGGCAAACAGTTGATCTTACAAAATACTCTATGACAGGGATTGGCGGTTTGTTCCTGTATACATTTCTTGGAATACTTGCGACAGTAATTATGCAAAGCAGTCACGCATCATTAGCTGTTGTTTTAACAGCATTATCCATTGGACAGATTACTTACGAAAATGCGTTGGCAATGGCTATTGGAGCTAACGTGGGTACAACAATTACCGCACTAATCGGGTCAATTAGTTCCAACACAGACGGTAAACGGCTTGCCGGCGCTCACCTGATCTTCAATCTATTTACTGCCCTTTTCGCAATCCTATTAATATCACAATTCAAATGGTTGGTTGAAAACTTGTCAGGCATTATGGGAATTGGAGCGACCGATTATGTATTGAAATTATCGTTATTCCATACTTTGTTTAATATTTTCGGTCTTCTCATTATTATTCCTTTCACTTCATTGTTGGTTAAGTTTTTGACAAAGATTATAGTGAGAAAAGAACCCTATGATTTATCGCAGCCCAGGTATATCACTAAATCAGCGCTAGAATATCCTGAAGTTGCAATACCCGCGCTATTCAGAGAATCGAGACATTTGTTCGACAACGCCTTCGAAATTATTTCACACTCGCTTAATCTTCATCGCGCGGACATTCTATCAGACAGGAAGTTAAAA
>JANQLA010000272.1 GCA_028280855.1 Melioribacteraceae bacterium | reverse complement strand
TCCTCTGTGTTAACCAATCCACCTGTGTGAACCTGTTGCGACGCATCCCTTGGCAGCACAATACCGTGCATAAAATAAACCGTTTTCGTAAAGCCGCTGCAGTCCATACCTTTAGAAGAAGTTCCTCCCCACAAATAAGGTATACCCATTAAAGTTCGTGCAAATGAAGTAATGTTTTCCTTATCTGCTGAAACCAGTTTCAGCCATTCATTATAATTTACAGACTCACTCTTTTTTACGAACGCCACTCTGCCGTCAGGGAACTGAGCCTCAAAGAAATCTCCCTGCTCACCCATTAACTTCAATAAATTACCCATGACTAAGTCGGAGATTCTATCCCCTTCCTCCGAAGGTGCTGCGTAACAAAACCCAAATTCATTGATAAACATTATCTTTTCCGAGTCAATCCATGCATCAAGCTCACTTTTAGTAACTCTGAAAATACCACCGCCATCAACCCAGGATAAATATTTATCAGGTGTCTGGATTCTGAAAAAGTAGTCATCGTATTCCAATACTTTCACAGGTGTTCCCAACAAGGCTTGTGTTGCAAGTTCGGCAGGATGCCGCGGTTTCGATCTAATATTGGCAACCGAAATATTAATAATACCGTAAACCTTATCGCCGAGATCATCTCCAGGAAGCAACTCTACCTCATCCTGATAATCAATATTAGATGATTCGACAAATTCAATTAATTCTTTCTTTGCTTCTCCCAAATTTGTCTTTCCCATTAAAATTGTCACTCCGTTTTCATTTTTAATATCAATATCAAAAATAGCCACTCGCTTATCCGGAGCGTATTTTTGTGTGAGACCTTCAATTTTTGATTGAATAATTTCATTGCTCCCTGCTTCCTGCGATAGTAAAGTTAACGCAGCAATAATAAGAATAAAAATCGATCTGATAATCATAATACACCGTCATTAAATGTGTAAAGAAGGAATTAAAACTTATTAAAATGGGATTTGAAAAAAAAGCAGAATTGTAATAAAATAAAAAACCCCCGTTCAAAGCGGGGGTTCTCAGAATTTTCTACTAGAAGTAATAACTTTGGCAGGCAATTAAAGCTAAAGCAATTACTCCCATAAAAAGCGCAATGTATAATGATAAGAAAAACTTTTTCATAATGATTACTCCTTGTAATAAGATTTAAATTTTAGTTAATGCTTTGTAAAACAAATACACGAACATGGTTTTAAATCCTATTTAAGGAGAACCATTTTCTTAGTCATAACATTTTTGCCAGAAATAACTCTATAAATATATGTTCCGGATGCGACTCGGTTACCGAAATTATCATCACCGTTCCAAACTACATCATAATTTCCCGCAGTAAACTCTTTTCTAACAAGAGCTTTTATTTCCTGGCCTAACATATCGTATATTTTTATTGATACGAATGATGCTTCAGGAATTCCAAATCTAATAGTAGTGCTTGGATTGAACGGATTGGGATAATTTTGTTCCAGCATGAACTTGTCCGGTATTTCCGTTTCACCGCCGGAAACTGAAGTAACACCATCGCCAAATACAAATGAAGGTCCGGCTTCTTCTTCCCCGCCATTTACTTTTATACGAGTTGATATTACTGAACCTTCCGGGAAAGAATCTTTTAGTTTCATTACAAAAGAGCCTGGGACTAAATCACCATCAAAAGAACTTGGAGATGCGAACAAGAATTTCGCTTCACCCTCACCTGATTTAACAGCATGAACTTGGTTATACTTTCCTGAAATCAGTTTTGAGAAGGTCTGATAATCAACAGCATCTTCATCATAGTTAATTGTTAATTCAAAATTCCTAACCTTTGAAGCATTGTTTACGAGAACAGGGAAATTCATTAATCCGTTTTCGTCAAGAGCAATGTTTGCAAAAGTTACTGTTCCACCGGTAAATGATGGAGCTGAAGGCGCTGGAGGCCAGGTACCGAATGCAATGAAATAAGAAATATCCGATAAGTCGTCGGCATCAACGTCGTTGTCGCCATCCACATCTGCATTATCAACTTGCAGGCTGTTAAAGCTTACATCGCCATTAATGTATTTTGCAACCAGCGTAAGGTCGTCAATATCAACATCTCCGTCTAAATCAGCATCGCCTTTAAGCGGTGCAGGTGCAGTTCCCGAATACGTAACCGTTCCGCTGAACGTACCTGATGCGCCGAATAACTGAACCCCATCAGCTAAAAAGTCCGCATTATTGCCTGTAACATCCGAAGTGCCTGCTCCGCTATCAATTACTTTAAAGAGTAAATTAAACAGAACACCACCGGTAGAAATTGGAGTAGTAACACCGTAGGCAACAAAACTGACAGTACCCGGGGTTGTTTCATAGAATAATACTGACCAACCTGATGAATTGATCAATGTACCAACACCGTAACCTGCAGAGACATAATCAAGTTCACTTGTTGTATAACTAAATGTACCGATCAAAGTATAATTAATAGGCGTACCTAAAAAGCTTACTGTTACAGGTAAGGAAACCGTTGCCCCAATATTAGTTGTTGCATCCGATACATCGAGCACGGGTGTGCCGCTTTGCCATGGGTAGTAATCAACAAATAATCCGCCAGAAACAACAGCCGCAGCTCTGTCAACCACACTATTTCCAAGTGTACCTGTATTCTCGGCTATTAGATTAACCCAAAATTGTGTATCCGCTACTGGCGCTACGCCGGTAACTACTTCAACAGGCGCGACATTTGAGGTAGCATCACTTGGACCATCTTCACTTCCCCACCAATTATTTTCAGCATCAACAACGTAAGTAATTCCGTCACCGGTAGAACCGTCAACCCTCATCCCTGAAACATTTCCATAAAAAGAGTTATAGTTAAATACAGGCATAGTAGTAACGGTAACAGATGAAAAATCGACAATTAGCGAAACGCCCCTTTCGCAACCGGAAAAATCATTGTATGTGGCGGAAAAAGATTCAAGTCTTGCTAAACCCCATCCACCGCCTATTTCAAGCGCCGAACCATCACCAATTGTTCCAGTTCCGCTGAACCCTGAAATAGTATTTTTGGTTACAATTACATTATCACCTTCCAAAATCCAAATTGCTTCCCTCATGGATGCGATGTCCGTCACAATAGAATTATTTTCGATTGTTAGGTCATCAACCATTGTAGCAATACCTCTGTAAATATTGCCGGACAATGCGTTATCCGTTATCTCAACACCCGAAGTATTTGAGTCATAATTAAGGAAAATAGCTTCATAGCTCGGTGTACCAGTACCCGTAGCGGTAGAAGTAAATATATTATCGTATATCTTTAGTCCGCTAATGTCTTCAACACTTGTATAAGGAGCCGGTGCAGTAGTAGTGTAGTAAGATTGAATTGCAATTGCATAACCGTTACCTTGATTGTCAACATTAGGATCGACAGTATTAACAGAGGAAGATATAACGGAATGAAAATTATTTTCATAAAATTCGTGTCCCGTACCGGTAAATACTAATCCGCTTGAGTAGAAACCTGGAGCAACATCAGGACTCTCAATGATAAAGCCATGAATCTTCACATTGTCTGCCAATATATGAATATTTGGATAAGCCGTTGGGAACCCAGCTCCAGGCTGAGGTCCTAGTGTATGGGTTACAACTCCCTTTAAAGTTGTCGTTGAAGAGTATCCTGTACCGGAAATATTTAAACCATTGGTAGCAATTGTCAGGTCCTCAGTAAACGTTCCGTCAGCAGCATTAATATTGTTGTTTGGAGCAGCATCTTCAATAGCAGCTTGAATGCTGGAATACTTTCCTCCAAGTGGATTTGTAACAGGAGCAAAGCTGAAAACAGGACCGACGCCCATATGACTTTGTGATAACCAGGGAACATAATCAACATTATCAGATACCGTGGCGCCCTGAGGATCACCATCCGGATTAG
>JANQLA010000237.1 GCA_028280855.1 Melioribacteraceae bacterium | reverse complement strand
AAAAACGACCGAATATGCGTCGCTTTGGTCCTCTCGATGCAAAATCCTTTTTGACAACGGATGGTAATAAGGCATGGAGGGTTGGAATTGATTCAGTTACAAATCAAAGTAAATGGACGGAAGTTTCTCCTGATCGGGTTGAATCTATAATTAGGAATGGAGTTTTTTATAAATTTTTAGGTGTATTTATTGATTATAACAAGAATGGATTTACGGTTGAGTTGATGAATCCCGTTGCATCGGATGAAAAAGAATTACACCACTTAAAATTAAAATTTCCCGATGGAGTTGAGTGGAGTTACTATTTTGATAAAGGTGCTGGGTTGGTAAAAAAGTTTATACCCAATAAAAGTATAACCGTTGAGTGGCTGGAGTACAAAAGAGTAGGTGATGTTTTAATAGCTCATAAGACTATTGGCAGAGGCTCAGGCCCTCAAGGGGATTTTAGGCACATAAATAAAATCGTTTCTATTGAGCTTAATAACCCTTTAGCCGATTCTCTCTTTTATAGAAAGGGAGAATAATAAGTGTAGTAAAAGAAAATTTTATTTGTTTCATTACCTGTTAACGTTTAAAAGCAAAGTCTAATTAGAATATACATCCCTGGTCAATTTAATAGAGGCATTGACAAACCTTGCAATTCCGCGGGTTAGCTTAGTTGTTTTTACTCATACTTCAACGTATCAACAGGATTCGATAACGCGGCTTTTACAGCATGGAAGCCAACAGTTACCAACGCGAGTATAAATGTTACCAACGATGCTATCAGAAATGCTTCAACGCTCAGGTCAATGCTAAAGGCAAATTGTCTTAACCAATAATTCATTGTGTAAAAAGCAAAAGGCCATGCAATAATATTTGCTATAAGAATAAGTTTGGTAAAATCAGATGACAATAGTTTTACTATACTTGAAACCGAAGCGCCCAGCACTTTGCGGATTCCAACTTCTTTAACTCTTTTTTCAGCCGCGTATGTTGCCAATCCGAACAACCCCATACATGCTATAAAAATAGCAATAATTGCAAAATAATTGATAAGTACTCCCAGCCTTGCCTCATTGTTATAGGACTGTTCCAAGTCTTTATCCAAAAAGAAAAACTCAAATGGCCAATCAGATGTAAATTGGTGCCAGGTATTTTCAACATATTCAATCTGGGAAGACAAGTCGCATTCACGAAGCCGGACTGCATAATATGTGTAATTATCGGTTAAATTTATTACAAACGGTTTTACTTTTCAAGCCTGGTTATAAAGGAAGATCATAAACTTATTAAGCATGGCATTTACCGCTACAGTCGCTATCCAATTTATCTTGGTGTTCTTATTTGCTGTTTTAGTGTACCGCTTTACACTTCAAGTCTCTATGGATTCTTAAGCATGTCCGCGCTTATCCCGGTTTTCCTTGTTAGAATAAGGATCGAGGAAAGGATGTTAACTGAAGAATTTGAAGAGGCTTATATAAACTACATGATGAGCACAAAAAAACTGAATCCTTTTATTTATTATCTGAAAAATATATTTTGGCAATCGGCTGAAGTGAATAATTTCTGAAACTAATACTGAGGGTCAACCTCTTTATCAAGTACAATTTATTGACGACAATTATTGCTATATTTTTCAGTGTGCATGAACATTCCATTTAGTTTTTATATACGGGTTGAGTGATGATTACTAGAATAATTTTACTTGTAATATTTTTTTATACCTTATTTCTGAGTTCATTTTTCGGACAAGATAAAGATGCCGAAACCTACCTCCTGATAAGATGCGATGATATGGGAATGTGTCATTCTCTTAATGCAGCGATGGAAAAAGTAATTGAATCCGGGTTACCGATTTCAACTTCTGTCATGTTTGCCTGTCCGTGGTACCAGGAAGCCGTTGATATATTAAAACGTAATCCCGAAGTATCTGTAGGTGTTCACCTTACATTAAATTCGGAATGGAAAAATTACCGATGGGGTCCTGTGATAGGGAAGGAGGCCGCGCCAAGTTTGGTAGATAGCAACGGATACTTTTACCCGTCGAGATCAAAGCTTTTTGAAAATAATCCTAAAATTGAAGAAATTGAAAAAGAATTGAGGGCGCAAATTGAGCGGGCGATTAATTCGGGAATTAAGATTGACTATTTGGATTACCATATGGGCGCTGCAGTTCAGACAAAAGAATTACGAAGTCTGGTAGAGAACCTTGCAAAAGAATATAAATTAGGCATGTCCGGTTATTTCAATGAAGTCTATTCCAATATTACATATGGCGCTTCGTTAGGGGAGAAAACAGATAGTCTTCTTTCACATTTAAGGAATTTGAAACCCGGCATCAATCTGCAGGTTGTTCATGTTGGTTTGCAAAATCCGGAAATGAATGCATTAATTGATTTAAACACTTTTGGACTAAAGAATATGAGTAAACATCGGCAAGAAGAGATGGAAAGTCTTTTATCGCCGGAGTTACCCAAAATATTAAAAGAGAAAAATATTAAGCTGATTACCTACAGGGACCTGATAGAGAGAATAGGACTTGAAAACATGCAAAGGGCTGAAGATTCAGATTACTAGGTATTTACAATGTATCCGTCAATCAATCCGTGGTTGAAGTAGGGAAAAACATGATCAAAAGAGGTCGAAATAACTTAAGCTATGCCAACGTCACTGAATGATTAATGATGGCAATGTATTGATTTTGGATATCATACATGTTATACTGATCCTTTTTCATCATTTAATGAGCGTATCAAATGGCGAAGTGAAACTGAAAATCTGATTGCTCTTATATAAAATTAGAAACTAAAACATAAACCTAATGGAAAAAATTTTAGAACCATTCATCAAACTTTTGGATAATCCACTTTCC
This sequence comes from Melioribacteraceae bacterium, assembly GCA_028280855.1. Lineage (GTDB taxonomy): Bacteria > Bacteroidota > Ignavibacteria > Ignavibacteriales > Melioribacteraceae > PGYT01. Next base: position 16,185 of record JANQLA010000237.1, on the reverse strand, counting down.
GATTTTTTTCAACTTATTGGCTTCAATGAAGATATTAGTAAATTATTTACAGCTTCAATACTCGCTTTTATATTATGGTTAGGAAAGAAATTATACAACCATTTTAAAAATATTAAAACAGCCAAAGAGTTAGTTCAATTTCAGTATAGTTACAAAGATGTAAAACAGAAGCGCGATTTGTTTATTCCCACAAAAGCGCAAAATTTTACTCCAACCTACGAAGAAGAGCCTAAACACAGCACAAAATTTATAGTTAAAAAACCGCTTATCTCTTTTTTCATTAAAGAAGTATTTAATGAAAAAAGGGAAACTGATAAGTTTTATCTTATACTTGCAGATTCGGGTATGGGTAAAACTACCTTCATGATTAACCTTTATTTAAAGTATCACTCATTTTTTAATTTTCGCCGAAAATATAGATTGAAGCTTTTTCCATTTGGTGATAAAAACATAATGAATTGGATAAAGGGAATAAAACCGGAAGAAGCCCGGGATACAATTCTACTATTGGATGCTTTTGATGAGTACAAAGCCCTGCTACCGCCTGAAGAGCCTGACGGCTTAACCGGGGATGAAAGGTTCCGAAAACTATTAGATGAAATAATTGAAAACGTAACCGGTTTTCGTGAAGTTGTTATAACTAGCCGAACACAATATTTCCCGGGTCAGGAAGATCAACCGTATGAATTAAAAATACCGCGCTTCGGAAGCGAGGGGTTTCATACTTTAGCAAAGCTGTACCTTTCTCCTTTTGAGAGGAAAGAAACCACCTCTTATCTCAATAAAAAATATGGAATTGTTAAAATATGGAACCATAGGAAAAAACGAATCGCAAAATCAATTTTGGAAAATTCACCTAAATTAATGGTTAGACCAATGCTTCTTAGTTATATAGATTTTCTGGTGGATAAAACTCAAATATTTGAAAATACCTATCAAATTTATGATACATTAATAAAAAAATGGATTGAGCGGGAAGCTGCAAAAAGAAAACATAAGTCTGAAGACCGTGAAAAGTTTAAACGTGACCTTTATGATTTCTCCATGTTTACGGCGCTTGAAATTTACAAAAAACGAAAAGAGAATAATTTAATAAATAAAGAAGAGGCAAAAGCAATTTGCGATGCTAATAATATAAATTTGACCGAATACGAAATTATGGGGCAATCTTTACTCACACGTGATGTTTCACATAATTGGAAATTTGCGCATAAATCAATACTGGAATTTTTTGTAGCTAAAGAAGCTGTTAAAAGTTTTGATATCTATTGTGAGCTGGTAAAATCAAATTTTACCGGGTGGGATATGGTACGGGTGTTTTATGATGTTATCGGGCATTGGATTTTCGTAAACGGGGGAACATTTGATATGGGGGATGATAATATTGGTAGTTATACCAAACCCAAACATAAAGTTACAATCCCGGATTTTTATATTAGCAAAACACCTGTTACACAAAAACAATGGCGGGAAGTTATGGATAATAATCCATCGTATTTTAAAGATTGTGACGATTGCCCGGTTGAAAGCGTTAGCTGGAATGATGCACAAGATTTTATTAATAAATTAAATGAAAAAACCGGTTTGAAATTTCGTTTACCCACGGAATCAGAATGGGAATATGCAGCCCGCGGCGGTAATAAGAATAAGGGTTATAAATATAGCGGGAGCAATAATCTTGAGGAAGTAGGATGGTATTCTGGTAACTCTGAAAGCAAAACTCGCCCGGTTGCAGAAAAGAATCCAAATGAATTGGTTATACATGACATGAGCGGCAATGTATGGGAATGGTGCCTGGATAAATGGCATAATAATTATGATGGAGCGCCGGCTGATGGAAGCGCTCGGGAAATAGTGGAAGGCTCTAGCCGGGTTCTGCGCGGCGGTTCCTGGGTCAGCAGTGCGGAGGGTTGCCGGTCGGCTTATCGGAATGCCCTTCACCCTGGGAACCCGGGCAACTTTGTCGGCTTCCGCCTGGTTTTAGTCCCTTAGTCAGTTTGCAGTTGTACCTGCCATGCTTAAGAGCAGAAACGAGTTATTTGAGCGGAATGAGTGCGGCGCAAGGGACGCAGCGCAAAACGAGTGGAGTGAGAATAACGAGTGGAAGAATTTATTAGAAGTTATAAAATTACATTTCTTTCAAAGACCTGCAGAATTATAACAAAATTTAAATCGTGATCACCTCGTCATCCATAAGACGGATTCCTCGTGATGACAGATAAGCCATTATTGACATTCCGATTCTCATTCATATCTATGAAACAGGGAAAAAACATCGGAAGAAGAAATATATAAAGCTATTTCCGTCACTTATAGGTTAGCGACGGAGGTGAATAATTTACTCATACTTCAGTGTTTCTACCGGGTTTGATAACGCGGCTTTCAAAGCGTGAAAGCCAACAGTCACAAGCGCCAATAAAAAGGTAAGTAACGAAGCAACTATAAATACTTCGAATCTCATAGTTATTCTAAAAGCAAATTCCCGAAGCCAGTAATTCATTGCGTAATATGCGGTGGGCCATGCAATAATGTTTGCAATCAGAACAAGCCTGGTAAAATCAGATGATAATAATTTAACAATGCTTGAAACCGAAGCGCCCAGCACTTTACGGATTCCTACTTCTTTAACTCTTCTTTCAGCTGCATACGTTGCCAACCCGAACAAACCCATACATGCTATAAAAATAGCAATAATTGCAAAATAGTTGATAAGTACTCCCAGCCTTGTATCATTGTTATAGGACTGTTCCAAGTCTTTATCCAAAAAGAAAAATTCGAAAGGCCATTCGGTAGAAAATTCGTTCCAGGTATTTTCCACGTATTCAATCTGAGAGGATAAATTGCCCTCGCTAAGCCTGAGAACATAATAGGTGTAATTATCGGTTAAATTTATTACAAGCGGTTTTATTTCGGAGTGCAAAGATTCGTAATGGTAATCGTCGGTAACACCAATCACGTAACCCGATCTTTCTATTACATTTTTACCGCCGGCGAACATTTCAATCTTTTTGCCGATTGCATCATCCTGCCAGCCTAGTTGCTCAACTGCTTTCTTATTCAAAACGAATGCCTCAGCCGCATCCGAAGGAAATTTACGGGAAAAATTTCGTCCTTCTACAATATCCATTTCCATTGTCTCTAAGTATTCATGACTAACCTGACTTATTGGCAGCATCACCGGATCATCTTGTGAAAATCCTTCAGGGACAAACCGGATTGCATTTGTTCCTCTGCCGGGAATATCGGTTGTAGCAGATATACTGATTATATTGTTATTTTTCAGCCATTCATTTCTAAGCGCGTCAAATTTTCTATCAATGTCGTTTCTTGCTTTAACAAATAATACTTTTTCCTTGTTAAAGCCAAGCTCTTTGTCGTTAATAAATTCCAATTGTTTATAGATTATTCCGATTGCAATTACCAGAAATATTGAAATAGAGAACTGCAGTGTAACCAGTGATTTCCTTACAAACTCGTAAGAGAAGTTTAAGCTAACCGACCTTTTGAAAATTTTAACCGGGCTGAAATTTGACAAAAACAACGCAGGAAAAATGCCGGATACAATTCCAACAAAGACGGTAATGCAGCTAATGATTAATATCCCGGCGTAATTTTCGTACAAGCTAATACTCAAAGGTTTTCCGAGAATTTCATTAAAGAGTGGAGATACCAGTTCAACTAAAAGTAGTGCGGCCACAGTGGCAAAGACACTTGAGATAATCGATTCAACCAGAAATTGGAAAATCAATTGCGATTTGTAAGCGCCAAGTACTTTTCTAACCCCAACTTCTTTTATCCTGTTATTTGATTGGGCAATCGAAAGGTTAATAAAATTAATGCAGGCAATAAAAAGAATAAATAATGCAACCGTAGAAAAAATATAGACATACAAAATATTGCTGTTTTGTTCCAGCTCATTATCAAGATCGGAATATAAATGAATGTCGGCTATAGGTTGGAGATTCAATGTTGCCCCGGTTTTGTATCGCTTAGGGAAGTACTTATCAATAAACCCTGGGAACTTATGCTGCAGACTGTTTACAGATTCCTTGTCATTTAGTAAAGCATAAGTCCATGCGCCTGTCCAAAACCATTTGCTGTGTCTTCCGTCAGGACCCCATAAATTATCCCATGAGTTAAGAATAAAATCCATGGAGGCCATAAAATCAAAAGTGAAATGGGAGTTTGATTTTACATTTTTAATAACACCTGTAACGATCAACTCGCTGGTATTTTCGTAAAGTAATATTTCACCCATTGGATCTGCTTTGCCGAAGTATTTTTCCGCCGTTGCTTGCGTTATAACTACGCTGTTGGTTCCCTTCAATGCAGTAAGAGGATTGCCTTTTGTAAACTCATAATCCATAACTTCAAAAATAGATTCGTCGGCAAAGTAAAATTTTTGCTCGCTGAATTTTTTATCCCCGTATTCTATTAAAGGAAACAATGTTCTCCTGAACAGCCTGAAAGACTTTTCTACTTCGGGAAAATCAGCTTCCAAGACTTCGGCGGCAGGGAATGGAATCGATGCTTCGTCGTAAATGATCCCGTTCAAATCGAGTGTGACACCCACCCTAAAGATTCTTTCCGAATTTTTATGATGTTTATCGTAGCTCAATTCGTTAAAAACATACAAACCAATTACAATGAAGCACGTCATGCCGATAGACAGACCGAAAATATTTATTAAGGAGTAAGTCTTATTTCTGCCGAGGTTCCGAAAGGCAATATTCAAATAATTTTTTATCACGACTCCACCACAAGTTTTTAATGTTGTCGCAACAATCGAGCCGAAAATTGGATGATAAATCCTCTTTTTGGAGCCAAATTTTAGGAAGGTTCAAAATTTGATGCACGGATACGTACAAAAATGTTTGTATCCGCACAACTTTGAATCATTGAGCGAAAATGATCTCATCAATTATTCAATAGTTTCATTCCAATTACGGTTAATATTTTCTGCTATCTTAAAAGAATCATTTTTTTCATAGCTGAGTAATTTCCAAAGCTCAATCGATAAAAGTAAACGCCGCTTGCAATTTGTTGTCCGTCTGTACCGGTATCAAAGTTAATCTCATATGTTCCAGGCGCTTGTTGCTTGTTAACCAATGTAGCTACTTCGTTTCCCAGGATGTCGTAGATTATTAATAATACGTGTTGCCCTTCGACGGGGCCCAGGATATCGACAACAGGTATTGGATAGGCTATGGTTGTCGATGGATTAAACGGGTTAGGATAATTCTGCATCAGCACAAACTCCGTGGGTAAATCGGAATCATTAATTCCTGTAATGCCAAAATTAATTTCAGCAATTTGTTCAAAATATTCGAAATTTCCGTTGGTGTCTATTTGCTTGAGTCTGTATTTTAAATTCTTCAGAGGTACATCGGTATCAATAAACTCGTAGTTTTTGGGAGAGTTGCTGTTGCCATGTCCATTAGCAAATCCGATTTTTTCCCACCCCTCGTCTCCGCTCCGAGTAACATCCCCGTGGTTCCCGGTTCCAGGCTCTTGGCTCCGCCTCTGAATTTCAAATCCATAATTATTTACTTCAGTTGCTGTTTGCCACTTGAGAATAATTTTACCGTCGTTTACTGTGGCTGTAAAAAAGGTCAGCTTAACAGGGAGGGGAGAACCGCCTGAATTCTGCCATGACAAATATGGATAACCACTATTAATTCCACTATCCATATTCCATATCGAACTGCTCCATCCCTCGTTAAGGAATGTGGAGTTGGTTTTCATCTCTGCCGTAGTTTTACCTGTAGCGCCGGTTGCAGTAGATTGATTTGATAAATCCATATCAAAAAAATTAGCGGTATAAGTATTTGTTCCTTCTTCTCCACCAATGAAACCTTTTGTCCCGTCAGCCCAGGCAACACCGGAAGATTGATAAACACTTCCTTTGGAATAGCTACATGCAACTGTAGAATTAGAATTATATCCTGTGAAAGCTCCGTAAGAAGTGCTCGTTCCGGTAGAACGTGTAACATCCCCAAAAGAGTAGCAATTATTTACAGTGGCATATAAATTAGTTGAAGTAAAACCACCTGCACCGTTTTTCCCGGTTACGTTTCCGGTAGAGTAACTTGTATTTATTGTAGCATTTTGATTTAATCCAACAAACCCTCCGGTACCTTGTTTGTTTACATCACCCGCGCAAGTTACATCTCCGGTGCTGTAACAGTTGGAAATACTCCCTCCATTAAAATTTAGACCTGCCAATCCGCCTGTATTTCCATCGCCATTTACGGTACAGGTACTGTAGCTGTTACTTATTGTAGAATTATCACGATTATCCCCGACTAGTCCCCCGGTTGCCCATCCAATCATTCCGGTTACGGTTCCGGTACTGTAGCAATTGTTAATTGATGAAGAATTGTAGTTGGTTCCGACCAAAGCACCATTTCCATTACCTCCATTGGAAGTAATGTTTACGTTAGTTAAGCCAAGATTCTGAATATTTGCACCATCCGTATATCCAAACATACCCTGATTGCTGGCAGTACGGTAAATATATAAACCGTTTGTTGTATGATCCTGCGCGTTATAAGAACCGGTAAATTTGGTTGTTTCACTCCCTATAGGAGTCCAGCCCGCACCGTCATCCCAATTGTTAACTGATGGCTTGGCTGTACTTAAATCTATATCAGCAGTTTGGATATAATATTTATCCCACTCCGCTGAATTTTGGCTTAACCAATATAGATTTTGCCATGTAGCTATTTGGTAAGGATTACCGCTGGTTCCATCTCCTGATGCCGGGGCAGTCGCTACCGGGTCACCAATAGCTGTAGTATCTATTGTATATCCGTAGGCTGCTGAAAGCATTTTCAAATCAATACTTGAAATATTCCGTCTTTCCCCGTTAGGTTGAATGGGATTCATTAGATCATCTTCCGTACTGCCTGCATCCTTTGTATGCGTAAGATCCGTGCTGCTGTTCATAATAACAATTTCTTGTCCGGTATTAAAAGTAGCTTCAGAGCCGGTTATAGTAATTTTTTCTTCCCAAACAAGTACTTCGCCTGCAGTCATTTTATCGGTAGCATACAATCCGTTGGTAAAACCCAGCGCATGCCCTAATTCGTGGCGTACTGCCGTAAGCATATCATAATGTTCGGACAGAAGATCATCATCCGTTAGAGGAGTAGGATCAAACCACGAATAAGTTGACCCGGTAAAGCGGTCTACGTTAAACTGGACTGTATGCACCATACCTGCACCCATAGGCTGATCCCGGTACCATGGCATTACATCATCGCCAAGCCAGAACGTCAAGGAATAACTCCATTGGGCTAAATAACTACCGATTCCGGCACTGGAAAATGTAAATGTTATATCAATTGTATAGTTATCTTCAATTACATTTTCCCAGTCTTCAATGGCTTTATTAACTATAGCTATGCGTTCTGCCGTCCATGTTTCACCTTCCGCATCTGTAAATGTTGGAACAATATTTAATTGCCCGAACAGAGGGCTACAGATTAGAATTACTAATAGCAAAAAGAGAGTGATTTTGGGTTTCAAATACTTTTTCATTTTTTTACCGCTTGATTTATATGATAAAAACTAAGTCAGTAACTGACCAGATATAATTTGTTCATCTTCCTTATTGGTTTTATTACATAGGGTATATATTTCACTGACTATTTCTTTTTCCGAACTTTCCATTTGCAAATATTTTTTAACCCCAGCCAATAGTGCTTCTTTGATATTTCAATTCTGCTCAATCACGGCATATCATAATCAATTAGTGCTATGTCGGATTTTGTATCTCAATTAGTTTCATTGCAGTTTTGCCGTCTTTGCTTTGCCAACAATTTCAATTTCATCATAACTCCGAATTGTTAATTATATATCACAACTGATTTCGCTTTACGGCAAACTTTTTCCAGTAGTGTCAATTGTTCAATAAATGATTCCATTCCATTAAGCCCGTTCCAGCTGTTTGTAAATATTACTATTGTAAAATCGATTGATGGATCACTGACCATGTATGAGAAGAATGCTTCATGCGCGCCGTTATGCCCGTAGCCAAGGTTGTTCATATCCATCAGACCGGCCCCATAACCTCCGGCGCCAACATCCCCAGTTGCTCTGCAATCCATCATTATATTGTTAATAGTGCTAAGGTTTAATTTCAATTCACCCTTTAGTAATGATCTTATGAACTTGCTGAGATCCTTTGGCGATGTGAGCAGGTTCCCTTCGGCAACATTACCGGACATGTTTGATTCCGTTACGTCAATGTTACCATCGGGCAGTTGTATATAAGATTTTACCGCAGGTGAAGGAATAATTTGATCGTCTCCCTGATCGGGGAAAGTAGTTGAAGTTAATCCTAGGGGTGCTACGAATTCATCTATCATAAATTGTTTATATGATTTACCCGAGACTCGTTCGATAATTTTCCCCAATAATGAGTAACCCTGATTCGAATAATGATACCCTTCACCTGGCTCGAAGTATGATAAACTACAAACTGCTACTACACCTATAAGCTCATCGAAAGTAAAGGTATGCGTTGCATTCTCAGCCATTTTATAATCTAGGTAATAGGCACCTTTGTATGGAACATCTGCCTGGACGTTCGCTGGAATGGCATCATTTGTAACATCGAAAACCCCGGCCCGGTGAGAAAGTAGTTGCCAAATAGTTATATCATCTTTGTAAGGTATATCATAGGCAGGTGTTTCCGGAATATATAGTTCGGTTGTTCCGGGTATTAAGTCTGTAATTTTACTCTTGACATTCAACTTGCCCTGTTGATGAAGCAGCAGAATTCCCGCAGAAGTAAATGTTTTTGTGTTGCTTGCTGCTCTAAAGTGTATTTCACTTGTTATATTGTCACCGAGCCCTTTGTGGATAAAGTAATCACCTTTATTTGAAAGAACCTGGAATGCAAATCCGCCAATAAAATTAGGGTATTTTACCATATAAGAATCGAATTCACTATCAAGCATTTCCTGCAAATCTTTGTTTAAATCAATTTCTAAATCAGGTGCGATAATTGTTTTTTCTTCAGTACAAGCGATAAGAACAATTAGCAGTATAAGTAGCAGCAACATTAATTTTTTCATTTTATTCTCTCATAATTAGTTAGAGTTTACTTACTGTTTCTTGTGTATAGTATTGGTTATTTTCATGAACTGTTTTGAGCGCTTTGATTATTTCATCATCCGTGCAATCTTTTAATAAAAATCCCGCAACACCAATTTTCTTTGCTTCCGATATTATTTCCAGGTTCCTATGCACAGTGATAATAATTATCTTTTGCTTGGGGTATTGCTTAAATGCTTCTTTTGCAACATACAATCCGTTCATGCCCGGCATATCGTAATCCAGCAATGCAATATCGGGCTTATTGTACATCAGTAATTGAAGTGCACTTGTTCCGTCGGCAGCTTTTGCCATTACTTCAAATTCATCAGAGGAGTTAAGTATGAAGTCCAGCCATTTAAGGAACAACGGCTGATCATCGGCGATTAGTATTTTTATTTTATTTTTCACAATTGATAGATAGGGAAGGCAAGAGGAGGATACAATCCGAGTCGTTACCCATTTACGTGGGTATTGATACCCATTTTCGTATACAACGATTAAAAAAGGGAAGTATGGCGGGAAGTTATATTAAATCTTTGTTCTCAATTATGAAATGCATTAAAGCATTGGGTCCGCTAATGTTTAGTTTTGTGCAGATGTTTGACCTGTGCCTGTCAACGGTTCTTGGACTGATAAATAATTCGTCAGCAATTTCCTGAGTAGTTTTGTTATCAGCTACCATCTTTAATACAGTCATTTCGGTTTTGGTGAGGGATTGTAATTTTTCCGGGCTTTCGTCTTTTCTTTTTATTGTTTCGATCTCTTTAATTAATTGACCGGAAAGAATAGGGCTAATGAACGCACCACCTTTGTAGACTTCTTCAATAGCTTTTGTAACTTCTTCTTCAACACTGTCTTTGAGCATATAACCCTTTGCTTTAAGGGCAACGGCTTCTTTAAAGACTTCCGGGTCTTGATGCATTGTGAGGAAAATTACATCCGTTGGAATGTTTTTCTTTTTAACTATTCTCAAAATTTCCAACCCGTTATATTCGGGCATGTCATAATCCAAAACGGCAATGTCGGGTTGCAGCTCCTCTATTAGTTCTAAAGCAGTTTTACCGTCGGACGCTTCGCCAACAACTTCAATATTGTCCTTCTGTGAAAGAGAATACTTAATACCCCGCAAGAGCAAGGGGTGATCGTCAGCAATTACTACTCTTATTTTATTATTACCCTTATTAGACATAATTGTTTTATTGGGCTAAAGCCCCTTAGTTTGTTAGGTTGTTCTAAACTCCGTCCTAAAGGACGGAGTTATTTATAATAATTTCACTTTCTTCTTTGTAGCCAGCTTTTCTATGATGTTGCTCCTGGTTCTTAATATAATTTCTTACCGCCGATACTTGAGAGTCGCTTACCGACACAGCATAATATTCATCCGCCCATTCGAATTTTGTTTTAGTTATTTGGTTATTATTGATCCAGAACGACGACTCTCCCTTTATAAGATTTAACACCTTTGATATACTCTGACTCGCTCCGAGTGAAATTAAGCAGTGCAGGTGGTCGGTATACCCATTAACCGAATCTAGGTAAATGTTCTTTTCTTTTGCGTTACTAAATATATGCTTAATAACTTTATCTCTTATATCTTTCAAAAGAAAAGGCTGATGTCTCTTGGTTCCGAATACAGCATGTATCCATATTTTTATAAAAGGCATTGTGTGTCCCTTTGTGCTAATGCCCAATTTATTTTTGGGATTATTCTAAACTCCGGAGTTATTAGCAATCTACTATTTCGAATGTATATTATTAGGTTAAGCAACCTATAAAATCAAAGCGGTAGTGTGAAACTGAACTTACTTCCAGCACCAATCTTACTCTCTGCAAAGATTTCCCCGTTATTTTTATTTATCAGTTCTTTACATAAAATTAGTCCAAGCCCTGTTCCTTCTTCGTTCTCGGTTCCCCTTGTTTTTTTGACATTGTCAATATTGAATAATGCTGCCAGTTTATCCTCGGAAATTCCAATCCCGCTATCTTCAACAGTTACGACTGCAACATCTTTACTTACATTCGTACTTACATTAATACTGCTTCCTTTGTATGAAAACTTGATTGCATTTGATAACAAGTTTCGTAATACTATTGAGATCATCTCATAATCGGCGTAAACATTAGTTTCATCATCAACATCGGATACAATTTCGATATTTTTTGTTTGAGCGGCGGCACAGACATAATCTATGTTTTCATCAATAAGTTTCCTCAAGTCAAACCTAACGGGATTGAATTCAAATTTACCAATTTGTACCCTGGACCAGTTAAGTAAGTTGGTCAAATATTTATAAGTATTATGAAGCGTATCGTTAATCTCCTTTATTGATTCAACTTTTTCATCTTCGTTTAAGCCTGTGAATTGTTTCTTAAATATATCGGTAAAGCGAACCAGTGCGACGAGCGGGCTTTTAATATCATGAGCAACAATTGAGAAGAATCTGTCTTTGTCGGCGTTTAGCTGTTTTAATTCTTTTGTTCTCTGTTCAACTGCCGACTGTAATCGTATTGTTTGCCTTCTCAATCGAAATGATCGGTATTCAACAAAGCCAAACAATGCTCCTGCAATAACTATAAAATAGATTGAGTATGCCCACCATGTTTTCCAGAAGGGTGGAGTAATTTCTATCATTAGCGAAGAATAGTTTTCGTTCCATTTGCCAAAACGGTTGGATACTTTTACTTTAAACTCGTATTCCCCCGGCGGGATATTTGTGAAAGTAGCTACCCGGTTATTTTCATGAGCAGTAATCCATTCGTTATTAAATCCAGCCAGCATGTATTGAAATTTTTGCTTTTCGAAACTCCTGTAATCGGGTGCGGTAAATTCAATACCGAAGACGTAGTGCGAGTAGTCAAGTGTAAGCTTTTTCTTTAACGTGATTGACGAATCCAGGAAAGAATCTTCACCGGGTATTGCCCGGTTATTTAGCAGGTAAAAATCCGTTAGCAGTACTTTATTTTTAGCATCAGGTATGTTTATACTGTCGGGGTGAAAATAAGTAATTCCACTTGTACCGCCGTAAAAAATATAACCGTCATTATCTTTATAAAAACACCCTAAATTAAACTCATTAATTTCAACGCCGTCTTCTTTGTTGAAATTTATTATTGATTGATCGCCGGTATTAAACTTACTAATACCGCTGACAGTGTTCATCCAAATTGAGTTTTTATTATCGCTTAATACCGACATGATTAAATTAGATGATAACCCGTCCCTTATCGTAAATCGTGTGAAAACGCCCGATTTCTTGCTGAATTTAATAAGCCCTGCCGCGGTAGAGACCCATAATATTTCTTTATCCTTTGGGCCTTCTGTAACAGTGCTAATCAAATTTGTGTTTGTATGAATATTTTCTTCATCAAAATAAAATCTGTCGAAATCATCTGTCTCTTCGTTATACTTGTTTAATCCGTATTCAGTGCTTATCCACAGTACTCCTTCGGAATCTTCATATAAACTTGATACAATATTATTGCTTAAAGACCTGTTGTTATTTTCCCGGTTTGAATATCTTTGAACGATTCCCGACTCGATATTCATTTTATTTAACCCGTTTATTTGACCGCCAAACCATAAATATCCATTTCTATCTTCATATAACGCGGTGATTGTGTTGTGGCTAATGGTTCCCGGGTCACCTGGGTCATTAACGTATTTTTTGTATGATTGTGTAAGGTAGTTGTATTTAATTAAACCATTGTTAAAGGTACCAATCCAAATAACTCCTTTCTCTATCAAAGATGAGAAGAGGGTTATCACCATTACATCTTTCAGAAGATCGTTAAGTATTGGAATTTCATCTATCCTTAAAACTCTTGAATCGTTGTTTCGAATAATATTTATTCCGCCGGTATATCCAAGATAGATATCGCCATTGTTGATCCGTGCAAGTGATAAAACCGATTTCGCCGATATACTTTTTCTATCTGTTTCATTATAGCGAACAGTATGAAATTTGGGAGCCAACTCATCTATGTACGAAATACCGCCTTCGAAAGTCCCGAATAGAATAAAGTCATAACTTGTTTTATAAATATCGGTTATAATATCGCTGCTTATAGATCCTTTCGTTGTGTTGGCATAGTATCTCTCAAATCTTTTTGCATGCGGATCAAAGATATTTAAACCGCCGCCGGCCGTACCAAGCAATAGCTTTTCTTTATATTTTTGTATTGATAAAACCCTGTTGTGGCTTAATGAATTCGGATCATTTTCTTTATGCGTGTAGTGATAGAAGGTTTCCGAATCATTATCAAACTTATTTAAACCGCCTTTGCCTGTGCCCAGCCAAATTATTTTTTTGCCGTCCTTTTTTTCACTGGCAATGCTGATTATATGATTATCATTTATTGAATTAGCATCCTTTTCGTTTTTCCTGTAAATTTTAAACCTCTCATTAACCGGGTCGAACCTGTTTAATCCGCCTCTTAACGTTGCTATCCAAATTATGTTATCTCCATCGGCGTGAATATCAAGTATAATATTATCGCTTAGTGAATTCGTACTGCCCGGGTCAGCAGTAAACAATATGGCTTCATTTTTATCGGGATAATATTTAACCATACCGGCATTCATCAATGAGAGCCACAATACAACCTCGCCGTTTTCATTTGTTTCTTCAATAACCTGTACCCATTCGCTTTCTAGTGTTTTTAATCCCGGGTCGGTTTTTTTGAAATTCATTTGATCGTAATCAAAGCGAACTAACCCGGCATGTGTTGCAACCCAAAGCCTATTTTTTTTGTCAAGATGCAGGAACTCTACAAACGGGTCCGGCAAACTATTCGAATCAAGCGGGTCAACCGTAAAGTGCAGAAAAGTATTTCCGTCATAGCGGTCAAGTCCGCCTTCGTATCCAATCCAGAGGAACCCGAACTGATCCTCGCAAAAACAGGTGGCGTAGTTGTAGGCGAACCCGTCTTCAGTTGTGAGATATTTAAACTCCGGGTTTGATTGAGCTATGTTTGCGCTTGTTATTAAAGCAGAGAAAAGTAAGATATACCTCAACCGTAAGCTGAGGATAATGAATTTGATAAACGAGAACCGGGGCCGGCTTTTAGTTGTATTTATTGTATTTCCCTCCTGGTAATGCAACTAAAGCTTGTATATTCTAATCTATTTAAGTCCTTTCAAGTAATCGTGTTTTATTGAAGGTGAATTTATTATGCATAATAAACATATTTTTGAAAATAGTCATTGATAATCTCCGCTAATTTTAAGTGCTGTTAATCCAAATTTTATTTTACCATTTGGGTAATACCAAACTATCTTAGTTAGTTACTTTTTTAGCCATTTTGAAAACCACGAAGTTCACTATGAATGCGCAAAGTTCGCAAAGCAAAATTTTTACAAGATTTTCTTGTGTCCTTTGTGAAACCTTTGTGCACCTTGTGGTAAAAAAAAAGTCGTTTTAGACAGGAAGTTTTTACGTACTGTTGCATTTATTGGTTCAAATTTGTTAATGTGGTCTTAATAATTTTTTTATCCTTCTATTGCTTATTAGTTTATCAATATAAATAAATGGATTACCGTTATGATTGAACAGGAAAAATGGTTTAACAAAAAAATAGAGGTGTCAAGGACCATTTCTTGACAAGTAAGCTAGTGTAATTTTCTCGTCGAGGTGTGGACCTCGACTACCCTTCATAGGTATTTTAAAAGTAGCTCTTCAATTAAGAAAAAGGATTGCAATATGATCACACAGGAAAAGTGGTTTAACAAAAAATTTGCATTTGATATTAAGCGGGAAAAATTTGCCGAGATAGTTGAAAGACTAAGAGGTACTCCTGCAAGAGTGGAGGACAGGATAAAGAACCTAAGTGATGCCAAACTGAAAGCTACGTTTAACAACGAATGGTCAATACAGGAAAACGTTGGGCACTTATTGGACCTGGAACCATTATGGGCAGGCAGACTTGACGACCTGCTTTCCGGCAATCTGACAGAGATGAGACCCGCGGATTTATCAAATACGCAAACACACGAAGCGAAGCACAACGACGGCAATATCAAGGACTTGTTGGCGGAATTCAGAAAAGTTCGATTCGATTTTGTGCAAAGGCTGGAGCGGCTTGGCGATGATCAAATTGAAACATCGCTGCTTCATCCGCGACTGCAAAAGCAAATGCGTGTAATTGACCTCGCTTATTTTACGGCTGAGCATGATGATCACCACATGGTGATGATTACAGGTATTATTAATAGATTGGATTTAGAGAATTAGTTTATGCAGAGTAACTTATTCATTTCATTAAGTAAAATTAATCATAAGGGATGGCCGCTTAATGCGTGGTGATTTTGTGTCGCCCCGATTGAGACTTGTTACTATTCGATGGTTCAGTTACCATAGTGTTGCTCCGTTGGAGCTTTTGAGTTTGTTTTGAGTGTTTGGGTTTACCATAATTTCGCTCCTGACGGAGCTTTTCTTCTGATATTAAGAATTCAGTCACTATAATCAATACTAGCAATTAGAGAAAAATTAAATTAGACATCTTTTAGCACCGCCGGTGCGGCAGTATGGTAAATAAAATGGTGCCAGTAAACGATTAGTCCGTTAGGGCGACATTATCTGCCAGTTAATACTCTTCCCATAATTCTGCTATTGGCTAAATTATTCATTTCAATTAATATTTAGATTAGCGGCTCACAGCGTGGGGTTTTAATGTCGCCCCTGATTGGGGCTTGTTATTATTCGTTGGTTCAGTTACCACAGTGTCGCTCCTCACGAGGCTTTTAATTTTATATTGGCTTTAGGTTGTTGAGAAAGAATCACTTAAATGTTTTTAAGTGATTCAAGAAACTTAGCTACTAATTTTGTATGCGGGTGGTTCAATCCTAAAGAATCCTTAAAGATGCTATAAGCAGATAACCACAAATCCCGCGCTTTTTCATATTCGCCCAAGTCTTTATACACATTTGCCAAATTAGACTGACGAACTGCAACAGTAGGATGTTTGTCTCCAAAGTTTTCCAGGTCTGATTTTAATGCTTCCTCCAATAAATCCCGCGCTTTTTCATATTCGCCCAAATTTCGATACACATTTGCCAAATTAGACTGACTAACTGCAACAGTA
>JANQLA010000235.1 GCA_028280855.1 Melioribacteraceae bacterium | reverse complement strand
TTCCGAACAAAGGATTAAACAAAAACTGAATTAGCGAGAAGACGCCGATTATCAAGCCAATTCCAAAATCGGAAACAGCCAGTTCTTTACTGGCAAAAGTCGGAAGCAGTGGAATGAGAATTCCGAATCCCATTAAATCAATAAACACCGTTACGAAAATGACTGATAATGATGCCTTTGAGGATTTCAACTAATTACCCAAATCAAATGGTTTAATAGGAGCGTCTATAGAATCGTATTCCATAACTGCATATTTGTAAATTGATTTTAACTTAGGCGATCCGGAATATTTTGTGAGTATTGCTTTACTATCTTCAAAACTTTGCTTCATTTTAATTTCATCCGATTTTGAAAAATACGGGGGATATACATCAGTAATACTAATTTCGGACGGGTGTATGATATATTGTTTTATACCGTCGGCCCATCCCTTGTAAACCCATACCGGCATATATTCTACCTCGGTTAAAAATAATTTACCTGTTTTGGAATTCTTTGAGATACTAAAGTTAATAATAACACCGCAATCTGAATAACGCCATCTCTGGTTCGATATGAAATTACCCATAGAATAAACAATCAATGTAGAATCCAAATTTGCCGAAGGATTAGCAACAACATCAATTGGCTGAAGAACATGCGGGGAGGTTGATAATATTACGTCAACTCCATACTCAAGTAATTTGTTAGTAATGCGCCTTTGATACGACCCGGGTTCTTTATGGTTCTCGTGGCCAGCGTGTAGGTAAACTATTATTACGTCAGCTCCCTCTGATCTGGCATTTGAAATATCATTCCAAATAAGTGTAGTATCGATTACATTCACCATGTAAGAATCTTCATCTGAAAGGTTATAAATGTTGAGACCGTAAGTATAAGAAAGCATGGAAAAGGAAATATTATTTTTTTTATAAACACGAATCGAGTCCCTATCCCTTTGATTAAGGAAAGTACCTACATAATGCATATTATACTTATCGGTATTCTCAATTGTGTTGATGATCCCCTTTTTATTACCATCGGTTGAATGATTATTTGCCGTAGCTAAAAAATCAAACCCTGCGTAGGCTAAAGCTTCTATGTACTCGACCGGGGAATTGAAAACAGGATATCCTTTATACTTTGCATTATTGCGAGTAACGGTTTCAAGGTTGCCTATTGTTACGTCGGGCTTACTTAAATACTTTTTTATTTCTGAATACACCGGTTTGAAATCAAATGAATCCGGTGAAACTTTCGCCCATTTTAGCTGGGTTCCATGACACATTAGGTCGCCCACGGCAGCAAAAGTAACCGTTTGAAGTGAATCTTCGTAAAAACCGGTAGCTGAATTTTCCAAATTATTCTGTGCGGTATGCATTAGCATGTATATCAATATGTTTGCAACTAGCATCATAAACCAAAAGTATTGAGCAATTAGAAATAAAATAATACATAAAAGGATTTGTTATTAAAAGCAGATACAAAAAAGCCTGCCTAATAACATAAGCAGGCTCGAGAAAAACTTAGATCTAAGTTTTAGGCTTCTTTAGAAGCTTTTCGTTCAGCTTTAACTTCCTGAACTTCATTTCGCAAGTCTTGAGCAAATTTCTTTACTTCGCTCAATCCTTTACGCAAACGAGTTCCTGCAGCAGACTGACCTTTGTCATAGAACTTTTGCACATCAGTTTCCAGGCTTTTTAAGAACTCGATTAATTCGTAATACTTTTGCGCCATATGTACCTCCAATTTAGTTGGAAAAAAAGTTACTTTAGATTTTCGAATACTATCTCTGCAATATCTTTTACTTCTACTTCTTCCTGCTTTTCAAACGCTTTTACCCCGTCGGTCATCATTGTAATACAGAATGGGCATGATGCGGCAATAGTATCAGCGCCTGTTTCAAGAGCTTCTCTGGTTCTATTTTCGTTAATGCGCGTTCCTTCCAGTTCTTCCATAAACATTCTTCCTCCGCCTGCCCCGCAACAAAATCCCTTGTCCTTACTGCGCTCCATCTCAAGCACTCCGTTTTTATTTACAGAAGCAATCTGCTTGCGTGGAGCATCGTAAATATCATTGTACCTTCCCAGGTAACACGAATCATGAAAAGTAATTTTAGAATCATCTTGACTTTCTTTTAATTCTATTTTCCCGGAATCAATTAACTCCTGAATTAGTTCAGTATGATGAACAACTTCATAGTTTCCGCCGAACTGTGGGAATTCGTTCTTAAGAGAATTAAAGCAATGCGGGCATGCAGTTACTATTTTCTTAACGTCGTACTGGTTAAGTGTTTCAACGTTTTCCTGCATTAACATTTGAGCAAGATATTCATTGCCCAAACGCCTTGCAGTATCACCGTTACATTTCTCTTCGGTTCCGAGAATTCTGAAATCAATACCGGCTTTCTGCAATATCTTCGAGAATGCAACCGATACTTTCTGATATCTTGCATCGAACGACCCTGCACATCCAACCCAGAAAAGATACTCACAATCCTTATCTTCTGCGAGTGTTTTAATATTTAAGTCTTCGGCCCAATCTGCCCTGTCCTGAGCGTTAAAAGCCCACGGAGTAAAGTTAGTTTCAATGTTCTTGAAAACAGTGTTTAACTCCGGCGGAAACGAGGCCTCCATCAGTGAAAGATTTCTTCGCATATCAACGATTGCGTCAATGTGTTCAATTGCAATGGGGCATTCCTGAACACAAGCCATACAAGTTGTACACGCCCACAGCTCTTCCTGCGTTATGTAATCATGCACCAGTGTTTTATCCAGCACACCTTCCTTTTCTTCAACTCCTGCAAGTATTAAAGGCGCTTTATGTTCGGTTCGCTTTCGTATCTGCTCAATAATTCGTTTTGGCGATAATGCTTTGCCGGTATTCGAAGCTGGACAGGAAGCTGTACATCTTCCGCATTCGGTACAGGAGTATCCGTCAAGCATCTGCTTCCATGTAAAATGCTCAATATCTGCGGCTCCGAATTGTTCAGCACTTTCGTCTTCAAGATCGATTGGTTTCAGAGCGTACTTCTTATCGCCGACTTTACTGAAATAAACATTTGGTACCGACGTAAATACATGAAAATGCTTTGAATAAGGAAGGTAATTCATGAAGACAAATATTACCAGTATGTGAAGCCACCAAAATACTTCGAATGAAATAACTGCGGCTGAGCCGCCTTCACTAAAGAATACGCTACTTAATGCTTCACTTATTGGTCTAAGCTCATAATCTGCCAGAACGAAATTGTGTTTTGCCACAAGTGACATATTCTGACCGAACATTGTTAAGACAACAAACAGTATTAGCAAAAGTACAATCGATGCGTCGAGTTTTTCTTCTTTGCCGGCTTGTAATCTTTCAACTTTCTGAATAAATCTTCTGTAGAGGGCTACTAGAACCGATACAAATACCAGTACGCCAAATACATCTTGTGTAATTGTTATTAAAGAAAATACAGGCCCTAAAAACTCGAAAGTAAAAGGTGAGTAAAAGCCCTGAATTATTGCTTCAACAACTGCAAAAAGAAAAAGTACAAAGCCCCAAAAGAGTAAAAAGTGAATAATACCAGCAACAGGTTCTCGCAATAATTTAGACTGACCAAATACAATTGTAAGTACGTTCTTTAATCTTTCGCCAACATTGTCAAAGCGATCATCATCTTGTCCGATCTTTAAATAACTAACTACTTTGGCTAAATTTTTCAATAAAAATCCGAACGCTGCAATGAACACTAGGATGAAAACAATATTCTTTACTTCCATAGAGTATTATCCTGAAATTATTTTTGCTTATTTTATAAGTGCATCTGTAAAAAAACCGGCAGTCATTTCAAGCACCCTGTCAAATTTTTCATTAGAACCTTCAAATGGATGCTTTACATCGAATGTATGCCCGGTTTTAGGGATCGTTTCAAATTTTGTAATACTTTTGTTCGACCAGCTGTATATTTGTTCGGCTTCATCAAGTCTAACTGCTAGGTCTTGTTCCCCATGTATTATCAGGTAAGGAATGTTTAACTTTTTCGTTGCCTCTTCAAGATTCAGCAAGTCTTCGCCGTTCTTTTCAATATCATCCAGGAGCGAAATACTAAGCTTCATAACTTGTTTAGTGCGTGCATTAATTATTTCGTGCATGCCGTTTTTACGCCATTCTTTTTTTTGTCTTTCAGTAAACCTGTCGAACTTTGATATTGAAGACCAGGTTACCAGCGCATTAACTGCACCGCTAACGGATGCCGATACAATTGATATTCCCCCGCCTCTACTGTGACCGAGTAGGCCTATTTTATTAGTTGATTCAACATTACCAAAAAAACCGTCGCGGTACGCATTAAGCAACTCTTTCAGTTCTTTAACTTCCAACGAGTAAGTATTTTGCGAAAATTTATCGAGTTGAGTAAATTCATCAACCGGTCTGTGTACACCATTATGCGAAAAGTTAAATGTGACGACAAAAAATCCCTTTGCAGCAAGGTATTTTGCAAGGTATGGTCCAAAACCCCAGTCCTTAAATCCTTTAAATCCATGGACAAAAAAAATGCAGTCTCTCGATTCAATGGATTCGTTCCCAAAGGTTGTAATCGATATCAACTCGTTATTGGAAGTTTTGTAGGAATAATCTTGGGTCATGTTTCTAATATGCCACTTATGCGCTGAAAAGTCAAGATTTTAGTAAAAATTTAAGTTTTTTGATTTCGGTGCGGCGTTGCGAACAAATTTGGGGAGTAAACGGATTTCATTTTTTTTAAGATGTGTAATGTATATTTTTCTTGTTCGATTTTGTTTATTAAAATATACCGGGATCAAATGGTAAAACTAACTGAAGAGCATTTAATGCTGCGCGAATCAATAAAAGAATTTACGGATAATGAAGTAAAACCAATTGCACAACAAATTGATGAAAATGAAGAAATACCCGCTGACTTAATAAGCAAGATAGCCGAGATGGGGTTACTGGGTACTGCATTCCCTGAAGAATACGGCGGCGGCGGATTTGGTGAAGTAGGATACTGCATTGCACAGGAAGAAATAACTAGAGGATGCGGTTCGACAGCAGCATTTATCGGCGCGCACATCTCAATTGGAGCCAACGCAATTTACATAGGCGGTTCCGAGAAACTTAAACAAAAATACTTACCAATTTTGACTAGTGGTGATAAAATTGCTGCATTTGCTTTAACTGAAGCCGAAGCAGGATCCGATGCTTTTAATCTTAAAACTACAGCAGAGAAAAAAAATGACAAGTGGATTTTAAACGGAGAAAAAATCTGGATTACCAATGCTGCCGTTGCCGATGTATTTTCGGTTTTCGCACGAACACCAAAAGGCATTACCGGCTTCGTAGTAGAGAAAGAATTTGACGGCGTCGAAATCGGACCTAAAGAAAAAAAACTGGGCATCCGCGGATCTGTAACAAATACTATCCGGTTTAACAACGTTTTTGTACCTGAGGAAAATACCATTGGTACCGACGGGCGCGGCTTTCTTGTTGCAATGAAAACATTAGATGCAGGCAGATTGGGTATTGGCGCTTGTTGCGTGGGAGCCGCCAAAGAAATGCTGGAACTTTCCGTACAGTTTGCAAACCAGCGAAAACAGTTCGACCAGGAGATTGTTAAGTTTCAGGCTATTCAATTTATGATCGCGGAAATGACAACCAAAATTTACTCCATGGAAAGCATGTTGTACCGTGTTGCCGAAAAATACGACGCCGGCGAAGATGTTTCACAAGAAGCCGCTATAGTAAAACTGTACTGTTCAGAAGCGGTTTCCGAGGTAGCGGATAAAGCATTACAGATTCACGGTGGTATGGGGTTTTCACGCGAAATACCTATTGAAAGATTCTACCGTGATGCAAGGATATTACGTATATTCGAAGGTACCAGTGAAATTCAGAAACTAATCATAAGCCGGAAAACAATTAAGAATAATGGAAAGTGGAAGTTATAAATGTCTTTACTAGTTATTCCTTCAATTGACATTAAAGCGGGAAAAACCGTAAGAGTTGTTCAAGGTATTCCCGAATTGGATTCAAAAGAATACGGAAACGACCCGGTTGAAATGGCGCTTATATTGCGCGCAGAAAATGCAAAGTTTTTGCATGTAGTTGATTTCAATTGTTCTAACGAGCATTCGCATAAAAATTTTGATATAGTTAAATCAATTTGCCAAGCCGTAATTATCCCAGTTGAATTCGGCGGAGGAATTAGTTCGCTGGAAGAAGCAAAAGAAGTTATGGACTTAGGGATTCATCGACTTGTTGTAGGCTCACTTGCTTATCTTAACAGGAAAGAGTTCGAAAAAATTATTAATGAATTCGGTCCGCAAAAAATATCAGCCGCAATCGATGTGATTGATGATAAAGTAGTAATACGCGGACGATCGGAAATGACGGATATTAGCCCGCTCGAGTACGCTAAACAGCTTGAAGCAATAGGTGTAAAGCGTTGTATTGTTACTGATGTAAAAAGAAACGGAATGCTTCAGGGAGCTAATATTGAGCTATCAAAAGAAATTGCAGCCGGAACTAATATGAATGTTACACATTCCGGTGGAGTGGAAGGCTACAAAGACTTGAAAAAGTTAAATGAAGTTGTATCTTTAGGTATTGATTCGGTTATTATTGGTCGAGCTTTATACGAGAATAGATTTCCCTGTCAAAAAATATGGCGGAAAGCCGAACAAGGACTTTTTAGCTGAGGTAGAAATGAATAATAATTCCAAAATTAAGTCAAGCACTTTTTGGACAAACCTCTTCAAAACTCCCACTGAAAAAAGCGATCTTGAAGAAACACTTTCTTCAATGCCGCCCTTCAAAAATTTTGGTTCAACTTACCTGAAACAATTATTTAAAATTATTCATACCCGTTACTACTCTGCGGGAGAATATATATTTTACCAGGGCGATCCGGGAATAGCGCTTTATATTATTAACGAAGGCGAAGTTAGAATTTGTAAACAGATCGATATAGACGAAGACGTTGAACTGGCAAGATTTAAGCGAGGTGATTTTTTCGGTGAAATGGCGCTGCTCGATAATGATGTGCGCTCGGCTTCAGCCATAGCAGTTAAGGATTCAACACTCGCTGTAATTTTCAAACCGGATCTTGACAGACTGATTGAAAAGTATCCCAAAAACGGAATCCAAATACTCCGAGGCCTATCACAAATTATTGCGACTAGGCTTCGAATAATGGACGATGAACTTGTAATAATTTCGAACAGTTATTCAAACAAAATTGAGGAGACTGAAGATGGACGAAATTAAAAAAATACTTGTTCCTATTGATTTTTCAGACTACTCTAAAAGCGCACTTCGTTATGCAGTGAATATTACCAAGGTATTTAATGCTCATGTTTACCTGGTCTATGTTATTGAGCCAATGATTTATCCGGCTGATTTCAGCATGGGGCAAATCGCGGTTCCTAACGCCGACCTTGATGTAAGTAAAAGAGCCGAAGAAGAATTGGATAAATTAGCGAAAGATGAATTTCCCCTCAATATTGTTGTTGATATTGTTGTTAGAACGGGAAGACCTTTTGCTGAAATTATTCAGGTTGCCGCAGAACTTGATATTGATTTGATTATAATCGCAACTCACGGCCATACAGGCGTTGAACATTTATTGTTCGGAAGCACTGCTGAAAAAGTTGTTAGAAAAGCGCCTTGTCCTGTTCTTAGCTTGCGCGAACCGATTAAGGGATTCAAATTCAATGAGTAGTTTTGAGTAGTGAACAAGAATTAAATGAAATTCTGGCGGACAATACCTCGGGTTCTACTCCGCTGCTTGCTAGAATCAATGACTGGCTTTGCCGTTACTACAACTATCCTCCGCCTCTGCAAACAATTAAAAAGATTGAAAATTGTTTTTATGAATTCGCTAATATAGTCAACTACCTAAACGAGCTGCGTGAAAATATATCTAAAGGATCCTACAGTACCTTCATTGCTGATTTCTCTGAGAAACGTAAATCAAGCTTTATTGATCTAATCAAAACTTCGACAAACTTACTAAAGAATTTTACTTCCTTCCTAACCATATCAAACAGCGAAACTACGTTGGTGGTGTTTCAAGAATTATATAATCACAATAATCGGGTTAAGGTCTATGTTAGTGAATCTCGGCCAATGTTCGAAGGTAGAGTCCTTGCAGAACGACTAGCCGATAGCGGAATATCAGTTACTCTTTTTACTGAAGCAAGTCTTCCACACTATATTGCTGAAGTTGACTGCGTTATAATCGGTGCTGACAAAGTTTTTCCAGACGGCAGCATCGTTAATAAAACAGGGTCGAAACTAATTGCAATACTTGCGCGGCAATACAATAAGCCGCTTTATGTGATTGCCGACAATTCAAAATTTTCAAAAAATGTTAACTTTAAGCAGTCAATTCATCCATCAGAAGAAATCTGGAAAACTGATCGCGAAAATGTTGATATACAAAACTACTATTTCGAGAAAATTGACTATAAGTATATAACAGGAATAATAAGCAACAGTTATTAAGATGGAGTTAACATGGGGCAATCGGCAGACATACTTGTATTTACCGATTCCGAGGAAGCTAAAAATATAATTAACTCTTACCTGGCGCACGGTGATTTCTTTATACATTTTGCTAATAAAGATGAAACTGGTCTTAACATGATTAGCCGGAAAGAATATGATATTATTATTTTTGAGATTAACCAGCCTCTGTTCTCAGAGGTAGAATTTATCGAAAGAATAAAAGGGCTTAACAGCCGTATTCCAATTGTGATAGTATCGGAGTATTTCAACGAAACGAAAAGCAGTGTCTTTGGTAATTCAATTAACGAGTATGTTTCAAAGCCTTTCACAATAGAAAAACTAATTAACTCCGTTAACACGATTTTGCGACCAGAGACCTCGCTTGATTCCAACAATGGGCATACAGAATTAGAAAGCCGTAAGCTTTCAATATTGTATGAAATGTCAAAAAGCCTTAATTCAATTACTGATTTTAACCTGTTATTAAAGATTATAATAAACCTTGCAAGCGATGCGTTAAACTCAGAGAGGGCAACAATATTTATATACGACAGAACAACTAACGAACTGTGGTCAAGAGTCGGAACAGGACTAGACCTAAAAGAAATAAGATTTCCGGTTACTAAAGGAATTGCCGGTGAGGTAATTGCGAAAGGCTATTCTGTGCTTACGGATAATCCTTATACACATCCTGCATTTAACCGGGAGTTTGATACCAAAACCGGATTTGTTACTCGCAACTTGTTGTGCGTGCCGATGAAAAATCTAAATGGAATTCTCGTAGGCGCCTTCCAAGTATTAAATAAAAAGGAAGGTAAATTTACCGCACAGGATGAGCTATTCCTAAGCGCAATGTCAGCAAGCACAGCTATTGCCATTGAAAATACGTTGTTACATGATGAGAATGAAGCTAAATATCGTGAGATGGTTAAGCTCTACGATGACCTTTATACCGCTCAGAATATGATTGTAAAAGAAACCAAGCACTCAACTATTTCCGAAATACGAGGCTATATTAAACAACTCAGACAATTTGATAACATAAACAAAGTTTTATCCGATGCTGCAGCTAATATTAGTAATAACTCACTAAATGAAACGTTTGAACAGTTGAAAATAGCACATAATAAAATATACGCTCAACTTGGCGGCTTTATGAATACTTTACTTAACGAGGTATCTGCGGAATCGAAATAATTATCGAACTAAATTTTTATTCAGGTTGGATTGTGAAATCTCAAAATGACTTCCGTACCAAATCACTTTCCAGTTTCTAATCCAAATTAATTGCGGAGATTCGTGTTTGATGCTAAGCTTTTTTTCAATTTCTTTTGAAAGATCCCTGTTTTCTATTACATCAATAACGAGAACAACGTTTTTATCTTCAATGCTATCAAGCCATTTTGCAAACTTTGATTTAACAACAGCACTTATTCCGCACCTGGATGAATGCTTGAATATGAAAATATCATTAGTCTCGCCAGATGCGACTATGCTTTCGAGTTCGGAAATCGAATCTATTTCTTTCATTTTTTCTAATTTTACTTGTCACAGATTATGCGGCATAAATATAATACTTTGCTCAGTTTTTAATTTGGAATTAACTTTCTAACTTTGTTATACCTTTTGTAAAGTATACTGATTCATTAAAT
>JANQLA010000184.1 GCA_028280855.1 Melioribacteraceae bacterium | reverse complement strand
AACTTGCTATAATTTGTTAGATCATGCCCAACTTGTTCTCCAAGTGTTTTGATGTTATCCAACCAACCTTTATACAACAGGTCGGTTGCTCCGTCCGGCCGGAAGCATGGTACAACCCTGCCGTTCCAGTTTGAATCTCTAATCGCTTTGTGATCTTCAAGATTATCTGTTGCGGAATCGGTTGTAGTCAGAACTTCTATATTGAACTTTTCGTAAAGGGCCCTGGGCAGGTATTCCGGCGAATTTATTTTTTCGTTCAGCTCGTTATAAATATACTCCGCATTCGTTGCGTTTGGCTTTTCTTTTATTTTAAAGACGCATTTAAACTCATGATCAAGCCATACCCCGGTAGGCGTGCCTAAAAACAAATGATAATTTTCGGCAAAAACTTCCCAAATTTTTAACGGGTCGGTTTCAACATTGCTGCCATCTACTGAGGGAATACCCAAATCTTCCAGCTTAATACCCTGTGAGTACAACATCCTGAATATGTAGTGATCGGGAACAATAAACAATTCGGTCGGATTAGGGAACGGTTTGTTATCAACGAATATTTTAGGCTCTACGTGACCATGTGGACAAACAATTGGGAGATCATCTGTCGACTCATAAATCTCTCTTGCCAGTTTCCTGGTATTTTCATCCGGATCAAAAAATCGATAAGGATTTAATTCATAATAAGTTGCCATTCAGCGCCTGCTAACTTGTTTTAATTTTGTTGCATGTTTCACGAATTATCAATTCAGTATCTAAAATTATATGCTGTTCTTTAACTCCGTCTGTACTGGTAATTTCGTTAAGCATCACTTCGACGGCTTTCCTTCCCAGTTGAAATGTGGATTGGTTTACAGTGCTTATCGCAGTATCAAAGTTTTGATTAAACGTGCTGTCTCCAAAGCTTATAAGATCCAAGTCACCGGGTACAGTAATTTTTAGCTCCTTCGCAGCTTTTAGTATTCCAAGCGCAACGGGATACGACACTGCAAAAAGGAATTCAGGAAGCGACCTGGATTTATGCATTTTGTATACTGCATCATATCCTGTCAATTCATTATAGTCGCCAGGGTGTACCCACTTTTTAATTATTTCTATACCGCTATCACCCAGCGCTTTTTTAAAACCGGCATACCTGTCTTTACCTATGTGAAGACTAATATTACCGCCGACAAAGCCTAACTTTTTGTAACCGCAATTTATAGCCTGGTTAATAGCTGCATATGTTCCTTCTTTATCATTAAACGATATTGTGCTGCAACCCAAATTCTTGAATACCCTATCAATGAATACCAGTTTCGCTCCGTTTTTTACTACCTTCTCAAAAATTGCTTTGTCTTTAGTTTGATTTGTAGTAGAGATAAGAATTCCATCAACCCTCATCGCCAACATAGTTTCAATGTGTTTCTTTTCTTTTTCGGGATCTTCCTGTGATACGGTAAGAATAATCTCGTATTCTTTTTCATAGGCAGCATCGTAAATCGCTTCAATTAATGGTGCGAAGAAGAAATGAGCAATCTTCGGGACAATTAACCCGATCGTGTAAGTGCGATTTGAAGATAAGTTGCGGGCAACAAAATTTGGAATGTAACCAAGTTTTTCAGCAGTTTCCCGAACCTTTAGAATTGTTTCGTGTGAAATATCTGGATGATCTCTAAGTGCTTTTGAGACTGTTACTTTACTAACGTTAAGTCTCTTTGCTATGTCGTCGAGTTTTACTTTGTTGTTTCCGTTCATTTACTTTACCGGTAACTTTATCGGTTACTCGAAACTAACTAATTCAGTCCTTACTGTCAACAAATTTTTGAAAAGCCATTATTAATTAATTTTCACACGAATCGGATTGTTTAAAGCAATTTCCGTTTGTTGTAAATATTCAATGAATTCCAACCTGCCCTTTACGGGTTCATATTCTTTTTCCCATACTGCAGCAAAATAATACTCCACGGAATTACTGCCGGTTTCTATAACAACGAAATGGTTGTCGTCATTATTTTCTAAGCTTTGTGTGTAATCATTGTTATATATCACTGCAATGCCCAGGTCATCATCAGACAGTGATTGTTTACCGTAACTGGAAATATATTGCCATCCACCGTCATCATCGGATTTAATCATTTCAGGAACAGCATCATGCCGTGCAAAACCGGTAACAATGTTATCAATATCACCATCTATTAGCAGGTGTATTTTTGTTAGCCTGCTACCTGCGGCTATTGATGTACGAGCGTAAAGATCACGCTTTTTATCGCCTACTTCCCAGCCGTAATATGTCGTTTGGAATTCCGAAAGAAGCGGGCCGTTGCATAAAAGTTTCCAATGTACGCTATCTGTCTTGGATATCATGTTAATTTTATCATCATGCCATGTTGCAATTGAACCTATACCCAAAGTGCTGCCGACTTTAAGTATGTCCATACCCCAATCGGCCATCTGGTGATACGAATCAGCAGCGCCCGTTACATCTTTTAGCCCAACTTTATGAAGAACCAATTCGTTTACTTTCTTTCCGAATATATCGGTCGCGTTGCGCCAATCAAGATAAAACCTGTAGCCAACTTTTTCAGATTCCCAACCCGGACCTTCGTACTTGAATAAATTGTTATGATCTTTGTGATCATCAGGCACACGAAATTCAGAAACATTCTCAAATCGGCCGCCTTTATAAACACCGTCTTCTTTTGTGTAATCAACTTTAACAGCTAGTTCAGCGTAAGTTCTATTTTTGTATTCGGTTTTTACATTTCCGTCTTTTGAGTAATTGAAGGTTAGATCCCGTTCTTCATTAGGCTGAAGGTAAACGTTGAATAATATTTGATCATCCTCACCATCCAAATTACTGTCATAAACCTGTGAAGGTATTTCATTATCATCAACTCTTAAAACAAAAGCATTTTCATTAAATTGGGGGTGGAGTGATTTTATGGCTTTGATGTCAACACTTACTAATTCGTCAACACGCATAAGTTCGACCGGATTGGACACAGTAACCCGGATAGCTTCATCAAAGGTTATCTTCTTTCGATTTAAGTCAGAACATGATGTCAAAAATGCAACGCCAAGTAGTAAGACAAACAATACTTTAGTAAAATTATTCATTATGATTCCTCTTTTTGTAAACTATTACCGACAAATTTTTTGACGCTTACTTTTTCACCGGTTCTTCCGGATTCATAAATAGCATTTACAATCGCAACAGAATGAATGCTTTCCTGGCCGCTAACTACAGGTTCTCCCCCGTTTAAGAAGGCATTAACTATTTGTTCGTATTGTCTTTTATGAGGCTCCGTGGAAAAACCCTTCAGCGGATCATCAGCGCCGGCAGGGATATCAAGGCTGTTCCCACTTACCTCAGCATCATTTAACATCAGCTCGAGACGGTTATCGGTGAGAATTGCAGATCCATTTTCACCGTGAATCTCTATCCGTCTCGGTTGGGCCGGTTTGATCGAGGTAGAGGCCTGAAAAACACCCATAGCTCCGTTCTTATATTTCACCAAAGTAAGAGCGTTATCTTCGCCTTCGATTCTTCGATGCGTTAATGTGCCGGTTTGAGAAAACACCCAATCAACCTCACCAACAAGATAATACATTAAATCCACTGTATGAATTGCCTGGTTAATCATTACACCACCCCCGTCAAGGTCAAGAGTCCCGCGCCAAGGAGCGCTGTCGTAATACTCCTGACTCCTAAACCACTTAACATAAGCATCGGCCATAAATATTTTACCGAACTTTCCCGAATCGATTGCTTCTTTAAGCTTTTTTACAGAATCCAAAAACCTGTTTTGATAAATAACCGCAATTTTAACATTCTTGCATTGACAATATCTTAACAACTCATAAGATCTTTGAAGATTTATTTCAATCGGTTTTTCTATTACAATGTTTTTACCAGCCTTAGCAATTCTTTTAGCATATTCAAGATGAGTACCGTTTGGAGTGCAAAGAGTAACAATATGCAATCCGGGATCTGATAAGAATTCATCTAAATCAGCAAAACCCTTTATTGAGTATTTCTCTGCAAATGATTCGGCTTTTTCCGGGTTGGAGCTGAAACATGAATACAGGTTTGCATTAGAAGATGATTGAATGGCTTCCGCATGAACAGGAGCAATTTTGCCAAGTCCGATTATCCCTATGTTTAGTTTGTTCATTTTTTCACCATTAAGTCACGGAGTCAAATAAATGATCTGAGGAAATCAATTCATTAATCTAGAAACTTCGATCCCGGCCGTAATAACAGCGCCTAAGCCACGCGGGTCATGGTCGAACCTGTCTCTTTCGTAATAGAACTCAAATGTATTCCCAATTCCCGTACCGCGACAAATGTCCCTCACTGTACCGTCATCCATTATGTTTGACGAAACCCCTTCCCATCCTTTAATAGCGTAGCTTTTATATGATTCATCCAGCCAGCCGTTTTGTACGCCGCGGGCAATTGCTAAAACATACATTGCACTGCACGAGGTTTCAAGAAAAGAGTTCGGGTGATTCAACACCTGGTGCCAGAGACCGGAATCGCTCTGGTACTGCACCAATCCGTCTATATGCTTCTTAAATATGTTCAGAACTCTATCATAATCCTTATGATCTTCCGGGAGATGCAATAATGCTTCGGAAGCTGCCCAAATAGACCAACCGTTCGCTCTTCCCCAAAAAGCTTTTGAAGTTTCATTCGTTGAGCTGAACCATCCGTGCTTGTAAAGACCCGAATCCGGGTCAAACAAGTAGCTGTTAAAATTAATAATCTGTCTGGCTATATCATCATAGTGTCTGGTTTCATTTGTCATCTTTGAAGCTCGTAACAAGAACGGTATGCTCATAAACAAATCATCCGCCCATAACGACCACTTTGTTGGCTCGGGCCTGCAAAATGTTCCGTCCTCCAATCGCACCTGCTCGTTGGATACATACTCGATCATATCGTCAATTAAGAATTTATACGATTCGGTTTGCGTTCGGTTGTAGAGATCGATAAACGGTAGACAAGGCGCGCCGGTATCATCCAGCATTGATCTTCTGAATATGCGATAATTTGCCCCACGCAGGGAGTGTTTTGAATAATATTGCTTTTTCAACTCCTCGTAATTATCAATTGTAAAATCGCAATAGTTTTTAACAAAGTCGGAGTACTTCTCATCACCACTCGCATCACTTAAGTTAAGAAGCGTAAACATGTGAGCGCCGTTAGCGTAGTGCCACTCCAGGTACGATTCACGCTTGTAGCTATTGTTCTTATCAATAATTAACTTTTTGATGAAGACATCAGGGAATGGTTTCCATGAATATTGCTGCCCGCCAATTGCAAATTCAGGCCTAATTTTTGCGTTAGCTTCAAACGAGCCCACAGCTTCCTTTGGTAATGAAACATATTCCCAGCTCAACGTTTCATTATTAGAGTGAAAATATGATTCAAATTTCGTAGTTAGTTTATCCTCGGGGTGCGGGCGCAATTCCCTAAGAAACATTTTAGCATCGCCGGAGGATTCCATCTTTACAAGAATATCGTTTCTTCCTTTAACGAGATCAAAATAAATTGTATCCTGAAAATCAAACATGGAGTAAGCCACTTCAGAATAATAAAACTCGCGAGCGGCAAAGTCTTCAAAAACAACCTCATCGTTTAGGATTATTTGCAGCGGCGTATTATAACTAATACCGAATGGGAGCATTCCTTCTTGTTCTGGAGTAATTGTACTAATGGCGAAAATAAAATCGTCATTATTTGTTTCCAGTACGTTTTCGCTTACCACCTGCATTCCAATTTCAGTTTCCTTCTTTACCGTCTCAAATCCAAATGTAGACTCCCGGATAATTTTATCAGC
>JANQLA010000167.1 GCA_028280855.1 Melioribacteraceae bacterium | reverse complement strand
TTGCCAGCCTGGGCAGCCATACTTTGTAGCGATAGTTCGGAATAGCAAAAATGTTTTCGAGCATCCCCGTATCTTCATCATTCTGAATGCCGAATGTAGCAGGGTAAAAAATTAGAAGAATTCCCGGGAAGAGCAGGATGTAATAAACATCTTCAACTTCCGCATTCGATGTTGTAAACAAATGTATTACCGCGACCAACAAAAAGAATATAAACGCAGCGCTTAAAAAATAGATAAACTTGTTAGCGAATATAATTTTCAAAGAGTATTTAAATTGTTTTGATACTACTTCGTATAGATTCGATATGTTTTGCTTCGATGTCATGCCTCACCATTCCCTGATGACTGTATCCACAGGTAAGCGTCTTCCAAAGTCGGTTTTACATTAATAGCATCGCTCTGCGGTTGTTCTTCGGCGATACACCTGATCCGTATCTTATCACCGTCACGCATGTGGTGAACGACCATCAGCCTGCTTTGTAAATCTTTAAACTCGCCAGGCTCAACATGCATTTGCCATACTTTTCCTTTAGCGGATTTAGTCATATTGCCCGGTTCGCCCAGGTAGCGTACAACACCCCTGTTTAAAACCGCAACACGGTTGCATGAGCTTGATATATCTTCAATTATATGAGTAGAGAAAATCACAACTCTGTCGCGGCTTAGTTCAACGAGCAGGTTCCGAAAACGAATACGCTCACGTGGATCAAGACCCGCGGTCGGTTCATCGACAACAAGTATTCGCGGTAAGTGAAGCAAGATTTGCGCTATACCGATACGCTGCTTCATTCCCCCGGAGTAAGAGCCTATCTTCTCATGCCGTCTCTCGTACATATGCACCGAGTTCAGTACCTTTTTTATACGCTTTTCACGCTCATCTTTCTCAATAATGTTTTTAAGTATTGCCTGGTAGTTGAGGAATTCATAGGCAGTCATGTTTTCGTACATTCCGAACTCCTGCGGCAAGTAGCCGATCAGTCCTTGCAATTCTTCGCGGTACTCCGATCTATCTAATTCGTTGATTCGGACTTTACCGTAACTTTGTTCAAGTATTCCACAGATGATTCTCATTATCGTTGTTTTACCGGCGCCGTTTGGTCCAAGCAAACCGAACATACCGCTTCCGATTTCAAGGTTTACTCTGTCAAGCGCTTTGAAGGGAATCCTTTTTTTACCGATGACCGGGATGACCTTAACAAGCGAATAATACTTATAACGCAGCTTTGAGAAACGAGTCGTATGTGTTTCGCTGTGAATATCACGGTGCATTATTTTCAATGCAGTTGAATTTATCAAAAGCGGTACGTACCACAATAAAGCTATAACAACAACCAGGAATATACTGTCCCACATTAACTGAAACAGGATGAGGTTAAACAGAGGAAATCCCCAGTAAATTATCTTATTGATTCGTGCGATTATTTTTGCAAGCATGGATTTTTTGGCGCTTATCTTTTCAATGTGACTGCCAAATGTATGTTTGACAATAGACAACAATAAAAAGAAAATAAAATGAACGAGTACAAAAATCCAGAAGCCGGTATCGAGGTAAAAGTAGGTGAAGTAGATTAGGAAACCAAGCAGGGGTGCTTGCCATAAAAGAGAGTTGAATAATGCTTTAGTTTTTAGGGTCCACTTTTGCTTCTTATTTTCAAGCTTGCCTTTATTCCACTCGTGAACAAAACGCGATCCCTGGTCATATATCTTAACAACATTTTTTACTGTGATTACTATTTGATCATCTTGTGAAATTAGCTTTGTTTTTGCCTGGCGCAGACTGTTTTTAACAAAGTAAGTTAATCCCGGTATTAGAATAATTATAAGGAATAAATTAACAAGCTGCCAAATGAAACTTTCGATTTCAAAGTATATAAGAGTACTTAAACCAATGAATGCTAATAACTGGGTTAATTTAATTTTCCAATCCAACTCTTTGATCCAGGCGAGGGCAGATGCTAATCCTGAATAAAATGTTGGTATAAATATTAACGTAAACAAAGTGCTGACAGACAACCCACCAATTACGGTAATAGCAAAGGGGGCCCCGATTGCCGCAACGTATTCCATTTCCCCCAATGCCAACGGTATCATTGCGACTATTGTTGTTATCGCTGTTATTAATATTGGGCGAACCCTTGCAAGTCCTGCAGTTACTAACGCACGAACCGTCGAAAATCCTTTGCGTTTAAGCACGTTGGTATAATCGATCAATATAATACCGTTGTTTACTACCACACCGAGAAGTATCAAAAAGCCAGTTAGCGTGTTCGAGTTTAACAATGAATTGCCGGTAAGTATCAGGGCAATTAACGATCCGATAGCTGCGAGAGGGATCGAAAACATTAGTACCAACGGGGTAATTAGAGATTCGAAGACGGAGGCAAGAATCATATAAATAAGAACTATTGCTACGGCTATCAAAAAGTAATACTCTTCGTACTGGTTATCTTCATGAATTACTTCGACAGCAATTCCTGACGGTATGACCAGCTCGCTAATTAAATCGTCGAGTTCATTGCGTGCCTGATCAAGGAGCGCTTTGGAATCATTTACCTCGGAGAGAAACCTGTAGGTGATCTCAATTTGTTTTTCCTGGTTTACACGGCTGATCGACGACATACCACCGGCAAAAATGATTTGTGAAATATCCTGCAATTCGTGAATGCTTCCTTTGCTGCTGGAAATTTTTAATCCGCGTAAGTCGTTTATGGTCTTTTCCTTGTCTTCGGTCTCAGTGCTTGTACGAATCGTTATGTCGTATTCCTCTGTTCCTTGTTTAAACTTTGTGTTCGATGAAAACTCTTTGCGAAATGTTGTGAGCTCGCTTACAATTGCGCTCAGCGGTATATCGTATTGGCTGAGTAACTGCGAATTGAAAAGAAGCTGAACTTCCGGGCGTTCGTCTGCCACCGATACATTTGCCGATTGAACCGAAGCCAGGCTTTCAATGTAATACTTTATATCGTCGGCCGTCTTCTTAAGTTGCTCAAAGTCGTTTCCTTTTAATACTATTCTTTCGGTTTGAGCTCCTATGCCCAGTATTCGTTCGAAACGCATACCCATATTGCTGCCAGCACCGCCGCGGAAACGCTGACTCGATTGAGGTTCATCGAAGCTTATTTCAGCACGTCCTATTCTATTTACCCGCGCTTGTATATCTTCTTTTATATCCTCTATTGTCCTCTTGTCAAATTCTTCGAAGTTCTCCTTTAGTTTTACCGTTATGGTTGATTGATCTTCGTAAACGTTACTTATCAAATCTTCTTTCTCTTTAATGTCTTTCAATCGTTCTTCAACTTCCCTGGCAACTTCGTCGGACATTTCAAGTGTTGAGCCCTGCGGCATTTGTACGTATAAGTTAAAGGTATCGGTTTCAACTTCTTCGCTTACGTTTACGCTGAGAGCAAGCGCTATAAAAACACTGGCAAAGAATATAACCACGGCGCCTACTATAGTACGAGCAGGGAAACGCATACACGATTTAAGCAGCACAAGGTATACTTGAATAAGCCTGTTATTCTTGGATAGTTGCCGGAAGGTTGATGAAAAATTTTGTTTTTGCCGCAGGAAAAAATGAGTGATCATTGGGATTAAAAACAGCGCAAGGAATAATGATACAAGTAGCGTCGATACAATTGAAACACCGATATTTGCACCGAATGTTTTTATTAAAAAGTTGGACGAAAAAACAAAAGGTAAAAACACGGTTATTGTTGTAAGCGTTGCCGCTATTATACTCCGCCATACTTCCGAGGTGCCGATAACAACGGCGTCATCGCGGTTTTTGCCGTTCCCGGCAAGACGGTAAATGTTTTCAAGCACAACAACGCTGTTATCCAAAAGCATCCCGATGGCCAGCGCCATCCCGATTAGCGTTAAGCTGTTGATTGATATATCATATGCGTAGAAAAAATTATAGGCCGTAAAAATCGAAACAGGAATTGCGAAACCAATAGTTACAACAAGCCGCAAATTGCGCAAGAACATCCACAGTATAATTATTGCGAGTAAACCGCCTGTTATTGCCAGCTCAATTATGCTGTCGATATTTCTTTCCATGTTATCGGCCAGGTTTCGTTGGATAACCAGCTGAAGATCCTGCGACACAAGTTTCTCGTTTAACTCTTCCAGTACGTCTTTTGTATCGTGCGAGAGTTCGATCAGGTTGACTTGCGAGTCACGCACCAGTCTGATTGTAACCGCGTCTTTGCCGTTAACGCGGCTGTACGTTGTTTCTTCCTTTACCCCAAAGTATATCTCGGCAACGTCTTTTAGCAGCACAGGACCAACCGGGCTTACGACAATATTTTCGAGGTTGGATATGTCGTTATATTCCGAGTCAATATTTACGAAATACTTTTTGTTTCCCGATTTCACCTGGCCGACGAATGTGCGATCCCTGTTGTTCCTGTTGATCAAACCG
>JANQLA010000154.1 GCA_028280855.1 Melioribacteraceae bacterium | reverse complement strand
AATTTAACCGGCGTAACGAATGGACCAAATTCGATATTCGCAAAGGACTTGCAGGCAACGGTGTTTTTGATATTGAGCTGACTGGTAACTTTTTATGGGTCGCGCAATATCAGTTTAGTAAAAATACCAAAGAAATTTACGGGAGAGGTCTGGCAATTGTCAACAGATTAACAAACCAGGTTATACAAATTGACATAGACGGTCTGCCGGATAAAATTTTATCTTTGTACTTTGACGGTTATAATTTGTGGCTTGGATCAGACGATGGAATTTTTATGTTAGACTTAACAAATTCTTTTGTTACTGATTTTATTAAATTGAGGGAAAGCAAATGATTGGTTTCAAAGAACAGAGGATTAAAGAAATTGCAAACAATGTTAACGGCAAAAAGGTAGCAGTAGTCGGCGATTTGATGCTCGACGGCTATTACTGGGGAGACGTAAAACGTATTTCACCAGAAGCGCCTGTTCCTGTTGTTGAAATAGAAAACGAGTTCTTCCGTTTCGGCGGAGCTGCAAATGTTGTTCTAAATGTCAAATCACTTGGGGGTATCCCGATACCTTTCGGAGTTATCGGTGAGGATCAGGAAGGCGAAATCTTCCAAAATAAACTTGAAGAAAGCAGAATAAAAGATAACGGTATAATAATTTCAACTGAAAGACCAACCACAGTTAAAGTTAGAGTAATTGCAAACAAGCAGCACATAGTACGTATAGATAAGGAAGTTAAGCACAATATTCATGAAGAGCTTGAAAACCAATTGCTAGGCAAAATTGAATCTTCCGTATCTGAACTTGACGCAATAATACTGCAGGATTATAATAAAGGTGTGCTAACACCTAATATAATTTCATCCGTAATAAAAATCGCTAATGATAATGGATGTACCATAGCAGTTGATCCGAAATTTCTTAACTTTTTTAGTTATGCCGGCGTTTCAGTTTTTAAACCGAACAAAAAGGAAACGGAAGATGCGTTTAATATTAGCATAACTTCGGATACCGATATAGAAAAAGCCCTAAGGCTATTGAACGAAAAGCTGCAAGCGGAAAATATTCTGCTTACGTTAGGCGAGAAAGGTATAGCGCTACTCGATTCGCAAGATAACGTTACACGTGTTGCAACTAAAGCACGTAAAGTTGCCGATGTCTCCGGCGCAGGTGATACCGTAATAGCAACTTTAACAACAGCAATGGCCGCTGGGGCATCATTTACAGAAGCAGCCTTCCTTGCCAATTTTGCCGGTGGTCTTGTATGCGAAGAAATGGGTATAGTGCCTATTGATCCGGACAAACTTTTTAACGAAGTTTTAGAAAATTAATATTGCCATGATAATTGCAAACAGAGAAAAACTAATTAGCAAACGCAAACAATACAAGAATGAAAATAAGCGTGTCGTGTTTACCAACGGATGCTTCGATATTCTACATGCCGGGCATGTAGATTATTTACTAAAGGCTAAAGAAATGGGAGACGTTTTGATAGTTGCGCTTAACAGTGATGAATCAGTAACCCGTATAAAAGGCAGCAAGCGTCCAGTAACAAACGAAAAGGAACGACTATTTGTACTAAACAATTTGCGGCCCGTTGACGTTGTTACCGTTTTTAAAGAAGATACGCCATTAGAAATCATCACTGATCTTATACCGGACGTGCTTGTTAAAGGAGCTGATTGGGAACTGGATAAAATAGTCGGAAGCAATGTTGTAGTAAGTAACGGCGGTGTTGTGAAGAACATTGAATTTACGGTTGATCAGTCGACCAGTAAAATCATCAACAAGATATTTGAAATTAGCAAAGATTAGAAATTGTCTAAAAAACAGAAAAAAGTACGCTCCGTATTTCATAAAACAATCAATTGGTTTGTTGGAGTGTTTATCGCTTTCCTGCTTATCTTTATAATTTTATTCGGCTTTTCGCAGACACAATCATTCCGTGATTACCTTCGTGACACTATAGTTGAGGAGTTTGATTCAACTATAAACGGCAGCTTAAAAATAGAGTCTATTGAAGGCTCAATATTTACTTCACTTAAATTAAATAATATTCAGCTTTACTCACAGTTTGATACAATTGCAAGTATCAATAAACTAGAAGTTCATATTAGTCCGCTTCAATTACTGCTTCAAAAAATATACATAAGGGAAATAATTGGTGACGATATTCAGTTTAATTTAATCGAGGTAAAACCAGGTCTTACAAATTTAGCTTCACTTTCCAAAGCTGAAAAGAAGGTTCACGACACTAC
Organism: Melioribacteraceae bacterium; assembly: GCA_028280855.1. Classification (GTDB taxonomy): domain Bacteria; phylum Bacteroidota; class Ignavibacteria; order Ignavibacteriales; family Melioribacteraceae; genus PGYT01. The sequence goes on along the minus strand of JANQLA010000154.1, from coordinate 11,987 downwards.
AGCAGCCAATGCGGGAGTTCAACAGGTTAAGGATGAGGGATCGAGTTTTCCTTTTAGTATCCAGGTAAACTCAATTGAGCTTTCCAATTTGGCTTTCGTTAAGAAGTCTAATCAGTATATTGGCCAAAATAACGTCCATGATTTTGCAAATTTCGATGACCTTTCACTTAACGAAATAAATCTAAAGGCTAAGGCTCTTGCAGACATTGCGGGAAACGATTATCAAATTGTTATAAATAATTTCTCGGGTAAATCCAACATTCGTAGTTTAAACGTCAATTCACTCGCAGGCGCATTTCACGTATCTAAAGATTTTGTTGAGGTAAATAAATTCAATCTAATAACCGATTCATCAAACATATCGTTTGATTGCAGGTTGGATAATTTCAACTTATTCGCCGGTGTTGAGCTAAGTGATTTTTATCACTATCCTGTTAATCTTAATCTGAAGGCCAAACCATTTGCCTTTTATGATCTATCGCGTTTTGTTACTGATACGGATTTTCTCAAAGGTAGCCCGGTCTTGGAACTCAATGCCGGTGGCACATTCGGCGATCTAATTATCAATACTCTAAAACTAGATTATGTCCAAAGCAATTTTAATATCACCGGACTTGTTCAAAATCTTCATACTCCCGAAAACCTTTACATCAAGGTTGATTTTAGAAACAGTAGCTCCAATTTTAGCGACGTAAATAGGTTGTTGCCTTCTCTCGATTTACCGGATTATTCATCATTAAATATTACCGACTTTAGTCTGAGTTACGAAGGCCAGCCCACAAAATTTGAATGCTCGTTTGATGGTAATGTAGGGGACGGTAAATTAGTATTTGATTCGGAACTGGATTTTAGCGGCCAAGAATTTGTATACGACGTAGACTTTACTACCGAAGAACTTGATGTCTCGGAAGTAATAAATTCCGAGACCTTACTCACTACACAAGGTAAATTAAAAGGGTTCGGAACCGATCCGACTAAGATTCAAGCGGATTTTAATGTAGCGGCATTCAACTCGAATATTAACGGGTACGTCATTGATTCTTTGTACCTTGATTTAACTGCCGATTCAAAAGTAATACAACTTAATCTTTCTAGTATAGTTAACAGTGCAGGCGCAGAGGTTACGGGACGACTGGATTTAACTGACGAAAAAGTCCCGATATATAATTTGACGGGTAGTTTTAATAATCTCGATTTATCCAAGTTCATTTATGATGAAGACTTTGTTTCCTCTCTGAACTTCCGGTTTACGACTATTGGCAAAGGATTAGAATTGGACAATATGACCGGCTCCTTTAATTTGAACTTTGATGAATCGATGATGAAATCAAATTATTTTGAAAAGGCTAATGTAGAGCTTGATCTGAAGAAGGATGGTGAATATAGGGAAATTGATTTGATCTCGGATTTTGTCGATTTCACCATCAGCGGGGAATTCCTTTTACAGGATGCAGTCGACTTGCTGAGCTATCAATCCGATTTAACAACAAATATTATCTCACGCAAACTATCCGAGTTAAATCCCATTTCTGAAAAAGACTCAATCGCCCTCTCCCCTCTTCCCCAGATAGATACGATGATTGTCAACAAGGGCCTGGAGTTTGAGTTTGAGTTTGAGTTTAAAGATTTCGATTTGATTGCACTTCTAATTGGTCAGGAAGAACTCGGCATCGAAGGCTTTGGATCTGGTAATGTTTCGAACACTTCTTCTAGTTTTTCAATTAACACCGACGTAGAACTGGATTATTTTTACACGCTGGCTCAAAACGACCTTTTGTATCTTTCGAACTTGGAAACTAACCTGAATTTTACTAAAGACAACAGTAGTAATTCTTTCAATAATTTGTTTGGTGCTTTATCTATTGGTTCCGATAGAATAGTCGCAGGATCAAAAGTAAGAAATTTTACCGCGGACTTTATCTTCAACCAGAGCAAACTAATTTACAACTTTAGTACAGAGGTTGATACATTCCTTACCAGTACACTTGATGGATCAATGGAATTAATCCCCGGCAACCAACTGCTTGAAATTGACAATGTTGTTATTGATTATAAAGATGTAGCATGGAGAAATAACGATACACTTAGTATTGAACTTAGTAACGATTCGTTATTTGTTGAATCTTTCGAATTGTTTAACGATTCCGCTTTTATTAGGCTTAAAGGACTGCTTGCAGGCAGTGATAAAAACGACCTTGTGTTCGAAGCCGGAAACCTCCCGGGGAATTTAATTACCTACTATGCTTTTGATTTATACGATGAGAATTTTTCTGCCAATTCGCAGCTAACTACCGACATAAAAGGAACGCTAGATAAGCCGGAAATAAGTCTGGATTTTCAGATTAATGATATTATAGCTAATCAAAATAACCTCGGTAACTTCCAACTGGTAGCGGACTACTTTGATAACAATTTGGATTTCAAATTCGATTTTTTGGATTCGCTTTTTAATTTCGATGAACCTTATTTTTCAGCCGTAGGGAATATTCCGATTAACCTTGACGGAGGTACAAGTGGTAAACCTGCCGAGATGTCGAAACTTTTTAACATATTTTTTAAAGCGGATAGCTTCGATGTTGCAACAATCGGTAATATCATTCCTACTATTACAGATCAGGAAGGATACTTAAACTGTAATTTAGAAGTTAACGGCTTTAATGACAAAATTGAACTAGACGGCTCGCTTGAAATTTCGAATCTCGTTTTTTTATCAAAGTTGAATCACCTTTTGTACAAAGCCGAAGCTTCTTTGCAATTTAGCGGCAACACGATAAACGTTTCTGAAATTAAGATCTCTAATTTAAGGGGATCAAGACTGATAGGTACGTTAAACGGAGAAGGAAGTATTCGTTTGGATGGATTCAACCCTGATGAAATTGACATATCAATTAACGGCGGACTTGGTGTTCTGGGTTTTCGGAGCCGCTCTGTAAGTCCTGCTGTATACGGCAACCTCTTTATTGAAGCAAAGAATACATGGAAATACACTTACCGCAACAAACTTAGCAGGTTTGACGGCAACGTTCTATTACGGGGGATGGATTTAGTTTATGCACCTATTCAAACGGGCTATACAACGGGCGAAGATGTTAATTATGTATTCAAAGTCGATTCATCTAAGATTGATAAAGAGGAATTAAAGTTCGAACGACTTGTGCTAAGTAAAACGGATAACTCGACAAAGCGCATTAAAACGGACTTCAATAATTTTGATTACTTACTGAATTTTGAAATTGAAGATCAGTCAAAAATTGATTTTATTTTATCATCATCGTTTAACCAGAAGCTAAGTGTGCTGGCCGACGGAGATATGCGCTTTGCTTCGGTAGGTGGGCAAACCAGCGCACAAGGTCAATTCAACCTGCTTGATGGCTCAAAGCTTGAGTTTTTCAAAGTGCTTGATGCAGAAGGCTTTATTCGCTTCGACGCTAATATAGCAAATCCTTATCTCGATATTATTGCAACTTACAATACAATCTACACTGAATCATCTGGTACCTCAACCCCTGTGGCCGTAAAAATAAACATCAATGGTAATTATGATGAGCTTGGGAAAAATCTTTCTTCCAACTCCGACAACATACGCGTTTATAGCGGCCAGCGGAATATTGACGACAACATACCGGACCTAAGATACGATGCGAAAAATGCGCTGTCATTTATTTTAATCGGGAAGCCAAATTTTACGGTGGGGCAAGAAGGCGGTGATTTAACTTCCGACATTGCACGGGAGACAGCAAATTCATTTTTAGGCGCGGCTCTAACCTCTCTGGTTAACTCACGTATCGGTGATGCAATTAACGACATCCAACTTAGTTCATACGGACAATATACCAGGTTCGATGTATCCGGCAAAATCAAAAATGTAAGGTACTCATTCGGAAGTAATACCAAGAACATCCAGGATTTAAACCGGGCAAACTTAAAGATCGAATATTTGTTCAATCAAAATTTCCTTATAAGGGCTGAGAGAAAATCTCCTTTAAGGGACATAACCGGTGACGAAGTAAAAATTAGTGAGCTTGGCTTAAGATACATTTTTGTATTTTAACATCAGCTAAAGTTCCGAGTATCTGATGAAAAAAGAAGTTAAAAAATTCTTTAAGGCAAATCCCCGCCTTAAAATTAAACCAAGGGAATTGGCAAAAAAATTACGGTATTTAGATGCTGAAGGTTATACTTCATTAAAAGAAATTCTGTTTAAACTTAACAAACAAGGTTACCTTGAACGCCAGGGAAAACGCTATTGCCTTGCACACCTGGTTGATGAAAATTTAATCGGTGTCTTTCAGTTGTCGCGTGAAAGGACTTTTGGATTCGTCACCATTCAGAACTTCATGCGTGATATTTTTATCCCTGAGAGATATATAAGTTCGGCTGTAAACGGCGATACTGTTAAAGTAGAACTACTGCCTAAAAGGCGGGGCAAAAATATTGAAGGTAGAATTGTAGAAGTCGTTGAAAGAAAGTATTCTGAAATTGTGGGCGATGTTGTTAAAAGAAAAAATGCATTTTTCGTTTACCCAGATGATGACAACTCATTACCCGATATCTACATTCCAAATGAATTTCTTAATGAAGCAAAGGATGGTGACAAAGTAGTTGTTTCGAAAATCCATTGGGATAGTGATGGAATAAATCCCGAGGGAAGTATTTCCGAAATACTAGGCAAGAGCGGATCGTTCGAGGTTCAGGATAAACTAATACTAAAAGAGTTCAATCTCCCTACTGATTTTCCGGCACTAGTATTAGCCGAGACAGCAAAAATACCGGAAGCTATACCTGAGTCGGAAATAACAAAGAGACTTGACCTGCGCGGAGAAATATGTTTTACAATAGACCCAGAAGATGCTCGGGATTTCGACGACGCCGTATCAATTAAAAAAATCGATAATAATCATTTTGAAGTCGGTATTCATATTGCCGATGTTAGTTATTACCTGTCAAAGAAAGACTCAGTTTATAAGGAAGCTGCCAGGCGTGCTACAAGCGTTTACCTGGTTGGCAATGTAGTGCCGATGCTTCCTGAGAAACTTTCGAACAACATTTGTTCTCTTGTGCCCAATAAAGACAGGCTTACCTACTCGGTAACGGCAAAAATTACATCGAGCGGAAGAGTACTAAAGTACAGCATTAATAAATCTGTGATTAACAGTAAACGAAGATTTACCTACAAAGATGCCCAGGAAGTATTGAACAAAGGCGAAGGAGAGTTTGCACAAGAACTAACTCAGCTAAACGAATTAGCCAAAGTATTAAGAGCTAAACGAATGAAAAAAGGCAGTATAAATTTTATTACACCTGAAGTTAAATTTGAACTTTCTGAGAATGGTTTGCCTTTAAAAATAGAGTTGAAAAATATCCTGGAATCAAATAACCTGATTGAAGAATACATGCTTCTTGCAAATCAGATTGTTTCAAAGCATATAACTAAAATTTCAGGTAAAAAATTGTATCCGTTTGTTTATAGGGTACACGATGAACCTGAAGAAGAAAAAATGCAGGAACTCGGCAGATTCGTGAATTCACTGGGGTATAAATTTAGTAGCAGTGTTAAAAATAAATCGCGGGAAATTCAAAAGCTATTGACGGCTGTTGAAGGTACTTTGGAAGAATCTGTGGTAAACGAAGTAGCAATTCGATCAATGCCCAAGGCGGTTTACTCGCCCAATAATATCGGGCACTATGGGCTAGGTTTTTCCCATTATTCGCATTTTACGTCGCCTATAAGACGGTTTCCCGATTTGGTTGTACATAAATTACTGTATAAATACCTTGAAAATGATTCGGCAGAATCTTATTCTTTCAAGGAGTTGAATAAAATATGCGATCATTCCTCAAACCAGGAAAGAAACGCTATAGGAGCTGAACGACTCTCAATAAAGTTGAAACAAATTGATTACTTGAGTAATAAAATCGGTTACAAATTCGATGGAATAATTTCAGGTGTTACAAATTTTGGAATATTTGTAGAGTTGTGCGAATCACTTGCCGAAGGTTTGGTAAAGCTTAGAGATATGGAAGATGATTATTACATTTATGATGAAAAACATTATTCAATTATCGGGAAAGTAAGTAAACAAATATTCAGATTAGGAGATAAAGTCAGGGTTAAATTGATACGAATTGATAAAGAAAGACGTGAAATTGACTTTATACTTATTTAACAGAATTGGGGAATCCAATGAAAACATTAAATTTTTTATTGCCGCTAATTTTCATAACCAGCACAATTATTGCTCAGTTTGGAATGAACAGGGTTACCTATAAAGAGCATGACTGGTTCTATGTTCAATCAAAACACTTCGATATTTACTTTACGGAAGAAGGTAAAGTCACAGCTGAGTTTACAGCACATGCTGCTGAGGAAGCCCTTGCCGATCTCGAAAAAAGATTGGATTATAAAATAAATAACCGGATCGCGTTAATCGTTTACGATTCGCATAATGATTTCCAGGAAACCAACACAACCGACAGCTACTTGAGCCAGGGTGTTGGAGGTTTTACTGAGCCTTTTAAAAATCGTGTTGTTTTTCCCTTCGAAGGATCTTATGAGAAATTTCGCCATGTAATTCACCATGAACTTGTGCATGCAGTTATGCGCGATATGCTATATGGCGGCACAGTTCAAAACATTATCGCCAAAGGTATTTCACTGCAGTTGCCTTTATGGTACCACGAAGGAATGGCTGAATATTTGTCTTCCGGTTGGGAAACTAATTCGGACCAGTTTATACGTAATGCAATTATTAATGAATTTTTACCAGACATTAACCGGCTTTCCGGGTATTTCGCTTACCGAGGCGGACAATCGATATTTCATTACATTGCCGAAAAATACGGTGATCAGAAAGTTGGTGAAATTTTAACTAAAATTAAAAACGCTGGCAGCCTTAAAGACGGTTTTAAAAGCGCTATCGGCTTAACGATTGAAGAACTTAATGAGCGATGGAAAAAAGATTTAAAGGTGCGTTACTGGCCCGAGATTGCAGACCGTGAGGAACCCGACGATTTTGCACAACGGGTTACCGACAACAAAAAGGCTGGTGGTTTTTATAATACAAGTCCTGCTATTTCACCTATGGGTGACAAAGTTGCTTTTATTTCCGACAGGGATATTTATCTTGATGTTTACGTGATGGATTTGAATAATAAAGAAAATATTGAAAAAGTAGTTAGTAGCGGAAAAACAAATGACTTCGAAGAATTGAACGTCCTATTCCCTGCTCTTTCGTGGTCACCTGATAATATTCATATCGCGCTTTCGGTGAAAAGCGGCGGCTTTGATGCAATATCAATCATTAATACCGAAACTGAAGATAGCGAAATACTGCCGATTAAGTTGCAAGGAATTGAAACCGTAAGTTGGTCGCCCGATGGAAACAAGATCGCTTTCGTTGGTAGCAATTCCCGTCAATCCGATATTTATATTTTTGATTTAACAACCGAAGAATTAATAAATATTACAAATGATATATTTTCAGACTCTGATCCGCTTTGGACACCTGACAACAAGTCGATTGTTTTTTCTTCCGACAAAGGCGATTATCTAACTCAAGAAGATTTGACAAGTGACTTCAATATGTTCGATCACAATTACAAACAATTGGACTTGTATATTACATCAATTGAATCGGGCGAAGTAGAAAGAATTACAGACTGGAAATACAGTAATGAAAGAACGCCGGTTATTACACCTGAGGGTGATCAAATATTATTTGTGTCAGATAAAAACGGTATTGGAAACATCTATAAAAAAAGAATTGTGCTTGAGGAAAGTGATACTCTTGATGCAATAGTAGATATTGAAGCGCTGCCGCTCACAAATTCTTTGAATGAAATTAGTCAGCTATCATTATCGAAAGATGGTAAGAAACTATTGTTTTCATCGCTCTACAAAGCCGGCTTCAATATATTTATGATTAAAAATCCATTTGAGATTGAACCCGAGTTTGAGTCTCTAGAGTATACAGAATATATGGCCAGCGTAGTTGACGGCAGACCTCTTGTGGACCTGGAAGGCATGATTTTCGCCAATGAAGAAACTGATTCCGTTTTAAACACCGCGGCAATTGATACCCCCGTTAATGAAGAGAACGAAGAGAGTGCCGGAAAGTTTTTTACGGGAAAACGTATTAAAGATACGGATAGTGATTCCGCCGCAGCTCCGGTAGATTATAGTAATTACATTTTCGGCTCCGAGGAAATTAACCAGGATTCAGTTACTATTATTGCGCAAAGGGAAGAGCTCTTTAACGAAAAACTTGACCGCAACGGTAATTACCTTGTAAATCCTTACAAAATAAATTTTTCTCCCGACCTAATTTATGCAAACGCTGGGTGGAGTTCTCTTTACGGATTGCTTGGTACTACAGTGTTATCATTTAGCGATGTGCTGGGAAATCACAGGTTGATAGGTGTTACCAGCTTACAGGTAGATCTAAAAAACAGCGACTACGGATTGGCTTATTATTATTTGGCAAATAGAATGAATGTCGGGATCGAAGGATTTCACACAGCTCGTTTCGTTTTTCTTAACAGGGGATTTGGTTCTGATTTATTCAGGTTTAGGAATTTCGGCTTGGTGCTTTCGGCAAGTTACCCGCTCAATCGCTTTTATAGGATTGATATGGGGTTTAATGTAATGAGTGTCTCATCGGAAAATTTGGATAATATAAACGAGAAGGCTGAGAATAATACATATCTTGTTCCCTCGGCTAGTTTAGTTCGTGATAACACAATGTGGGGTTACTATTCACCGATTCAAGGCGAGCGCTACAGGCTTACGGTTTTTGGAGACCCTGGCATCACTAGGTCCAAACAAAGTTTCTATTCCTTAACCTGGGACTATAGGCGATACTTTAGGTTTTTCTTCGACAACTCATTTGTTTTCAGGTTATCGGGAGGATATTCGGGCGGCTCGAACCCGCAGCGATTCTTCCTTGGAGGAACGGATAACTGGATTAACCGTTCTTTTGCTACAGGTGATATTCCACTTGATAACGCATCCGATTTCGCATTTCTGTCTCCTGCCTTGCCAATGCGCGGATTTGATTATGCAGAGCAAATCGGAACAAAATATTCACTGCTTAACATGGAGCTGAGATTGCCGATTATTAGATACCTGATCACAGGAGGAATTCCGTTGTTCTTCCAGAATATTTTAGGCGCGGCATTTCTTGATGTCGGTACTGCATGGAATGATAATAGTGATCTTCGACTCTTTAATAAGGATGCAAATGGCAAGCGTATAACAGATGATTTGCTGATTGGTACAGGCTACGGCTTTCGTACTTACTTCTTGTTCTTCTTGCTCCGGTTCGACGTAGCCTGGGCATACAATGTGAAAAGTTTTAGCAAACCGCGCTACTATTTTTCGATTGGAACAGATTTCTAATGAAGTCCGGCTTATGCCGGATTTTTTTTATCACTTACTGTTTTAGCAGCTGTTTCAGTTGATTTATTCATTTTCTTTTTGTCCACAGGTTTAGCACTGTTGCCGTTTTTGTAGTCGGTCTGATAAAAACCTGTCCCTTTAAATATAGGTCCCAGTCCGGCTCCAATTAACCTCTTTAATTCCCCACCGCAATTATCGCATTGTGATAATGGTTTATCAGTCATTTTTTGAAAATGTTCAAATGTATATCCGCAATCTGTACATCTGTAATCGTAAGTCGGCATAGCATCTCCTCTTATCTGCTAAAAATCAAGCGACAAAAATAATAACAACTATCGTAAAATAAAATTCTATGATCATCCACTTAACTCCAGCAGATAGCTTGGATATCGCCACTGATTAGGAAGACTTTTTTTTAAGTTTCCATCGTCACGTTCTTTCTGATTTAGGATTATGGTTAAAGTCAATGGGCACTAGCCTAAAGTAACCCTTAATATCAAACCAGGTTTTCAAAAAGAATCAAAGGTAAAAGGATTTTTTTTTAATTAAGTTTGTCTACATGAAATACAATCCAATAAAAATCCTGGCGGCAATACTATTCTCATTTTCATTATCCGGTTGTTTGAACTATGAGCAAGTCACCAACCTAAAGATTGACGGCTCTGGAGATACTTATATTCATTTTTGGACGGGTATAAAAAAGAGTGACGATTCATTGGTAGTAGTTGCATCAGGATTGTTTGATGAAAGCAGCCTTAAAGAAAAGTTTAATGTATCTTTTATCGAAATAACTGAGATTGAAACATACAGGAATATGATCGACAGTACAATTCACAGTAAAGTCAAATTTAGTTTTTCAGATATAGATTCACTAAATCTTCTTAACTTGTTTAGCGGGGTTAGCTTCGTCTTCGAAGAAGATGAAAACGAGGATATTATTTTCAAACACATTATCAATCCATCTTCAACAGACTACGGGTTTCCCGAAGTTGACTGCGTTTTTTTTTACACGTATTATATACCGGGAAAAATCATTGAACATAACGCTAATAGAAAATCCAATAACAAACTTGAGTGGAAATTCAGTTCATCCGAACTGAACAAATCAAACACATTGATGGCGCGCTTTACTCCTTATAAACTGAAGGAAACTCCTCTGTGGATTTATTATCTATCGCTTTTTATATTTATTGTAGTCGTTCTTTACTTGTTTAAAAAAAAGCGCACTTAAGTTGTTGTAATCCAATTAATTACGAGGATTCTTCATTTGACATCCCAGGAATGATTATTTATATTTCGAGTCTTTCTTTTTTAGTAGTAAAGAAGTATGAATTTTAGCAAAGATTTACGAATTTTCTCGGGCAACTCTAATCCCGAATTCTCTTACCGCGTTTGTAAATATCTTAACATTACATCCGGCGAAATAGAACTTAAACGATTTAGCGATGGCGAAATTTGGGTAAAATACAAAGAGAATATTCGCGGCCGTGATGTTTATGTTATTCAATCAACAATGCCCCCCGCTGAAAACCTAATGGAAATGCTGATTATGATTGACGCGGCGAAAAGATCTTCGGCTAAGAGAGTTACTGCCGTTATTCCATATTTCGGGTATGCAAGGCAAGATAGAAAGGATCAGCCCAGGGTATCAGTTACAGCAAAAATGGTCGCTAACCTGATAACCGTAGCAGGCGCCGACCGCGTGATTACAATGGATTTACATGCCGCACAGATCCAGGGTTTTTTCGATATTCCGTTTGATCACCTTTACGCCTCGCCCGTTTATACGTCTCACTTCACAGAAAGAAATGAAGATCTTGTAATTGTTTCACCGGATATAGGCGGCGTAAAAATTGCACGTTCTTATGCTAAAAGACTTAATGCAAAACTTGTTGTAATCGATAAAAGACGGCCTGAACCTAATAAAACTGAAGTGATGAACGTTATTGGCGATGTAGACGGCTGCAACGTTCTCTTAGTGGACGATCTAATCGACACTGCTGGAACTTTTGTTTCAGCTGTAGCTGCTTTAAAAAAGCGTGGGGCTAAAAAAGTTTACGGGGCGATAACACATGCACTGCTTTCCGGCAGCGCCTTTGAAAGATTAAACAGTTCCGATCTGGATAAATTATACGTTACCGACACGATTCCATTAGCAAAATATAGTGACAAAATAGAAGTAAAAACTGCAACGCACTTATTTGCCGAAGCGATTATTAGATCGCATAACGATGAATCGATAAGTTCGTTGTTCGACGTTGATAAAAGTTAGATTTTTTGATAATTATTTTTGGAGATAAGTTAATATGTCTGAGTTTAGTCTAAAAGCGAGCAAGAGGGAAATTTCTACGAAAGGCGCGCTAAACCAAATGCGCAAAAAAGGAATTATACCCGGCGTTTATTATTGTAAAGGACAAGAGCCTATTGCTTTTTCTGTATTCGAAGTTGAATTAAATCCTTATGTATTTACATCCGAAACGCACATCATAGATTTGAAGATTGATGAAGATGAACCATTAAAGGCAATCATAAAAGATATTCAGTTCGATCCGGTTTCAGACAGGGTGGTACATTTTGATATGCATGGTGT
>JANQLA010000063.1 GCA_028280855.1 Melioribacteraceae bacterium | reverse complement strand
CAACAGTGCAGGGGATGTTGAACGCGGGCAACAGGATTGATTACTTCGGTGTTACCGCAAAACCCCATGTTGAAGTTACAGAAATAGAAAACAGGATTATTAAAATCCTGAAAATAAATCATAAAATTTCAATAACGGACGAACAGGCTGTCGGGCATTACAACATTAAAAAACAGTTCCAGAAGTTGACAAACCTTTTTGACGGGATAAAAATTCTCACATGGATTGTAGGACTTGGAACTTTGATAGCGGGAGTTTTCGGGATAAGTAACGTAATGCTGCTGATAGTAAAAGAAAGAACCAAAGAGATTGGAATTAAAAGAGCGCTGGGCGCAACCCCATGGAATGTAAAATTGCAAATTATAAATGAGGCAATAGTACTTACAACCATCGCTGGTTACATTGGGCTTATGGTAGGAGTTATGATACTCGAAATATTTAAATACATAACTGATTATATGAACTCAGGCAGTTCGGATATCTTTTTCAAAAATCCTGAATTGAGCGCGTCGTTAGCTGTTTCAGCGCTGATTATACTAATAATCTCCGGTGCGCTCGCAGGATTATTACCGGCACAAAAAGCAATTCAAATAAAACCAATAGAGGCTATAAGAGATGAATAAGCAAAAAGGAAACACTTTTAAAAGAATTTTTAAGATAACGCTGATAACAATATTAGTAACAGTTATCGGGTTCACTACGCTGACAATGGCAATGTATTTTTTCAGTGGTGATATGATTTACTATAAAACTTACACTCCAAAAGTAGAGAACATTGTCAAAAATACTGTCGTAACCGGGCGGGTAATTCCGAGAAAAGAAGTTCAAATAAAACCTCAAATTCCCGGAATTATTGACCAAATATATTTCAAGCCCGGTGACATGGTAAAGAAAGGGCAGGTAATCGCAAAGCTGAAAGTGATACCGGAAATGTTAGCGCTTAACGAAGCTGAAGCAAGGCTTAAAATAGCCGAGTTAAATCACAAGAACATTCAGCTGAATTTTGAACGGCACGAAAACTTATATAAAAAGAAGCTCATTTCTAAATCGGAATTCGAGCAGGAAGAGCTGAATTTAAATACCGCCAAAACACAGCTCGAAGAAGCGGAGAACTATCTTCAGCTTGTAAAGGAAGGTATATTCAGCAAATCCGGCAAAGAGACCAACACACTTATCAAAGCTACTATCGACGGTAAAATTCTCGAGATACCGGTTAAAGTCGGACACTCGGTAATTCAAACAAACGCTTTTAACGACGGTACAACAATAGCTGTAGTCGCCGATATGAGCGACATGATATTCAACGGATCGGTACTTGAAGCCGAAGTAAACAAATTGACTATTGATATGCCTTTGGAGCTAACGGTTGCAGCGCTGGAAAATCAAAAATTCGATGCTGTTTTGGAATATGTCGCCCCGAAAGGATTTGAGGATTTCGGTTCGGTTAAATTCGAAATAAAAGCAAAAATAATATTGAAAGAAGACCGGCAAATTCGTGCGGGCTTAAGTGCAAACGCGGATATAGTATTAGACAAAAAAGAAAATGTATTAGTGATAAACGAAAAGCTGGTGAAGTTTGAAGACAAAAAACCGTACGTGGAAATTTTAGTTAATGAAGATTACCAGGAATACAAAAGGCAATACGTTGAGCTTGGCTTATCAAACGGGATTGAAGTTGAGATCATCTCAGGAATAGAATTAACCGATAAAATAAAAGGTGAAAAACTATATTAATAACTTCGCAGTCAAAGCTTGTCCCGGTTTATCGGTGTACCACGCCAAAGACGGCGGGCGCTACTTGACTGCGAAAGTGATCCGTTAATGATGAAATGCGGAATCGTTGACAACTATATCAGCTTAATGTAGGATGAGTACCGTAACAGAACCGAATTAAGCTTACACGGGCAGGTTGAAATTATTATAAGCCAAAGACGATGAACCGGATAACTTCCCGTTCCAGCTCTCAAATGATACCCCATGATCAATTACCCGGCTTAACAACTTTCACCTGCCCTATCTATTTATCCACTTATGTTTAGTTCACAATCAACATTTAATATCCGGCGAATTTCATGTAAGTTTGTTTTCTTTTACATGGATATCACGAACCATTTCGTGAAAGTATATTTGCTTTCTTTTTATTAATTTGTTATAAAAAAGAAAAGTCTAATGAAAGCGGTTCGTGTTTATATTGACACATCAATTATTGGCGGTAAATACGATACTGAATTTAGAAAACCAAGTTTGAGATTCTTTGAACAGGTCAAACAAAAGAGATTTCATCTAATTATCTCAGCACTTGTACAAGAAGAAATAGCCGGAGCGCCGGAACATGTAAGAATATTTTTTGATGAATTAAAACCAAACGCAACAATAATTGAAATTACTGAAGACGCATTAAAACTCAGGGAAGCATATCTTAAAGCAAAAATAGTTTCAAAGAAAAGTTCGAATGATGCTCTTCACGTTGCCTTGGCTACAATAAATAATTGTCCGATTATAGTGAGCTGGAATTTTAAACATATTGTTCATTATGAAAAAATTGCTCTTTATAATTCGATTAATATTTTAGAAGGATATCAACAAATAGCAATATATTCTCCATTGGAGGTAATAAATTATGAATGAAGAATTTGACTGCGTGGAAATGAAACGAAAAGGTGCCGAAAAATTGCAGAAAAAGTTAACAGGATTAACTATAGAAGAAGAATTGGAATTTTGGAAAGAACGCACTAACGAATTAAAAAAAGAACAGCAAGCATTAAATAGAGCAAAAAAGAAAATGTCAAAAGTATGAACTGCCAATGATTTGCATACTTGTTTTTTGACTACATTTAAAATCTTAATCATCCCGCAAAGATCCCCTTGGGATAATCATACTCTTACTCTAAAAAGCGATTAAGATTATGATCTGCCTATCGGACGGGTAGGTTAAGAGCAAGATTAAGAATCCGTTATTAAGACTCAAAATTCTATCCACTCTATCCTGCCTCTGATATTCCCAATCTCCCTTGAATCTCAGCTTAAATTACTTTACTTTTTAAGTGCTAAAAATCATCAGAGCGGTTACACCTTTTCCGTTAAAAAGGATTTTTCATTTTAAACAAAAAAATAATCTTTGCCTTGAGATGCGGGTATCCGTGAGGACCCGGGGCTCACTCTGATGAGCCTTAGCCATCTCGAGGCTTTTATTTGCTAAAATCATCGGAGACCGAAATGTTAAATCAAAACAACTCTCAAACACCCGCACAAAACACACCAAAGTATTTACTAAAACTCAAGCTAAAGTCCGGTAAAAAGAAAAAGTATTTAATTGAGTCAAACGAATTTGAATTGACTGAAAAATTTTATAAAAGCAGTATAAAATATAAAGACCCGATTACATCTGCAGACATTGAACAGGTAATTAAAATAAGCCGCGTGAAGAAAGGAAGTTACAACAAAGCATACGACAGCATATCACAAGCAAGAGCAATACTGGAAACCCCGAACACTTATGACTTTAATTTTACCAACAGCACAGAACTGCTGAACTTAATACACTTAGTAGAAGCAATGATAGAGCTACTAAACCAAAGCCGCTGCGAGATAAAAAAGCAAGTTGATTATTTGGAGATTTATGATTGATAAGTAATGTAGTTAACTAAAGTTTTATAATCTTTAGAGAACCATTTCGGGACAGTATTAATAAGATGAGCAGGCATCACTAGACTGCGACTGCAGCCCAAAACAAAAATAGTTTCTCTGCCAAGAAAAGAATGCTAGGCTTTGGGAGGATTCTTGACAGCTTTTGGAAGAAAAGAATAGGTAGCTTTATACTACCCATATCATATTTAAGAATTATATTGTATTTTGATTTATCCAATATGTTAATATTAGGTGGTGTTTATGAGCAAGAACCTAGAAATACATGTTGAACGTGATCACCTCATTTCTCTGACAAAAGTTAATGGAACAACTGCTATAGCAGAACTAATTTGGAATAGCCTCGATGCTGATGCAAAGAATATTGAAATAAAATATATCAAAAATGAAATTCGTATTGATTCAATAGAAGTAATTGATGATGGACATGGAATAGCAATTGATACTGCTTTAAAGGCTTTTCAATCACTAGGTGGATCGAATAAAAAGTTTTCAGTTTTTAGTCCAGGGCACAGAGCTTTACATGGCAAAGAAGGAAAAGGGCGGTTAAAAGTTTTTGCCCTTGGTGATTTAGTTACATTTTCGTCATCATATTATGATTCAAATATTGATAGATATAAATTTTTTAGTATAAAAATGGATAAGTCTCAAATAAATAGAGCATTTGTAAGTGATCAAATTGAAAACAGCGAAATTAATAAAAGTGGAGTGCAAGTAACGATTGATAATATTGATCAAGATAATGCATTATCTGTTTTTGCTGAAAAAGGTTTGAATAATTTAGAGGAAAAGTTTGCCGTATATTATAAGTCATATCCAAATTTCCGAATTTCATTGAACGGTATTGAATTGAAATTTAATAATTTAATTAAAAATATTTATGAAGATTTTTTTACTCAAACTATTGAAATCGGTGGTAAAGAAAATAGTTATGAATTTAAAGTAGAAATAATTGAGTGGAAAAAGTTAAGAGAGCAGAAAAAGTTACATTTTTGTAATAATAACGGTATTACTTACTCTGATGAATCACTAGGAATAAGAACATCTGGTTATAATATTACAGTTCATTTATTATCAGATTATGTAGAGTATTTATATAAAGATAATACTTTAGATCTTAGGGAATCAAATGATTCAATGCAAAATGTGATTACAAAAACGAAAGATATTGTTAGAAAATATATTAGGGAACGAAAACATAAAGAATCGAAGAATTATATTGATGAACTGAAGAATGAAAATTTATATCCTTTTGCAAAAGAACCTGAAGATGAAGTAGAAAAAGCTAATCGTCAGGTGTTTGACATAGTTGCCTTGCAAATAAATGATCACGTGCCCGAATTTAATCAACAATCGAATAGAAGTAAAAAATTTACTCTCTCTCTTGTTAAAGAAGCTTTAGAAAAAAATACATCATCTTTACAGCATATACTTGAGGAAGTCGTTCAATTACCAAAAGATAAGCAAGAAGACTTACGAGATATTTTAGAGCAAACTTCGCTGTCTGTAATTGTAGATACAATGAAAGAAATTACAGATAGATTAAGGACAATTTATGAATTTCGCTTAATGCTTTTTGATAAGGAATGGAAGAAAAAAATTAAAGAAAGAAAACATTTACACAAAATTTTACGAGAAGAAACTTGGCTATTTGGTGATGATTTTACGTATGGAGCCGATGATATTACACTCAAAAATGTATTAAAGGAATATTTAAAGTATTTAGATCGGGAAAACTTCCAAGAAATAATTGAAGAATCACCCAATGATCAATTGCAAGATATTCCAGACATATGTTTATGGAAACAATTTGGTTTAGGAAAAGTTGGTCATCATCATAATCTAGTCATTGAATTAAAACGACCATCAAAAAAGATTGGTGAAAAGGAGATTAGCCAAATTAAGAAATACGCAAATTCTGTTAGCAACGATGACCGATTTCCAAAATCGAAAACAAATTGGACGTTTTATCTTCTAGCACTTGATTTAGATGAATATGCAGAAATTGAATGTAATCAAAGTGATAGAGATTTTGGTCATATAGCTGTTAGAGAAAATATTAATGTTTTCGTTAAAAAATGGGGCGATTTATTGAATGAAGCAGAAGCAAGACATCAGTTTCTCAAAGAAAAGCTTAATTATAACATTACAGAAGATGAAGAAGGTATAAGACTATTACGCAAAAAATATGATAAGTACTTACCTGAAGAAAAGAAAGAAGATATTAATGAATACCATATTTTAGATAAAAAAATTATAAAACACTGATCGATTAACTAGATATTTTATAAAATAACAAGACACCATAAGTTAAAGCCGATTCAATTTTACAAGCTGTAGAAAACCCTCCAAAGGTGTGAAGGCGTTTCTCAACAGTATAACCTGAGCTAAAATCACATCCCAAAGCAAAACCACACCTAAAATCAAAATCAATTTTTCCGAATATAATATTCAGTGTCTTTAATTCTTGTGGCATTTAAAAACTCTAAATTGTATGTTAACCAAAATTTTGGAAGAACTGTGCAAAACATTCCAGGCAGTCAAAATAAATTTTTCAATCTAAGCCGGATAATTCTTTTTGCTGTTATTACATGTAATGGTTTCATGATAAATGCTCAGGACGGCTTTTCATCTGAATTTAAATTTGAAGATAATGTTACTAATGAATCAGGCCGGTTTGAAGTAACAATTTTAGACAGTATATCTTATGCCGAATCAAATGACGGCAAAGCACTATACCTGCAGGGTGAAAACTGTTTGAAATTCCCGATGACGCTTAATGATGCAGTTCTGCTCGATAAATCATTTCATATTGAGATGAGTTTTCTTTATGAAAGTGTACCCGGGGAAGTAAGTGAACGTGTACTTATAGGCAATAAAAATCAGTGGTATGATACTCCGGGATTTCATGTTTTTCTTAACAATGAATACCACGCTGATAAAGACTTTGCATTTGCTGTGTTTAATATTGGTGGTGGTAACGGCAAGGAAATACAGCAGATAATTTTTGATCTCGCGGTAGGCGAATGGAACCAGATGGATCTTACTTTTGATTTTGCAGATTCGACCTACACATTCAGAATAAACGGATCTTCCGTCACCGGATCATTGCTTATTGATATTAACGATGCTGATTTCGATCCCCAACCCTTTTTTGATTCTTTTTCGCAAATGGAAATTTTTGTTGGTGCACACGCGCCAAATGAACCGGGTGGTGATCCTCAGTATGCTATCAGTGAACCCGGGGACAGTGTTGCGACTGCGAATGTAATGATAGATAATTTAAAGATATCTTCACCCAAACCGGACGGAAGTACTGATGAAGTAGTTTCAGCGCTAAACCGGTTTTCAGACGAACTCGAAGGAATCACGGGCCCGCTTGATAACACAACCCAAGAGGTGCTGCTGGCAAATCTTCGCAGCAATTTATCAGGCAGTGATTTAAATACCTCCGTCAATTCCGTAAAAAGGTTTATCAACGCATTTGAAAATAACCATGCGCAGATTTTCACGAACGAATTTGATATTCTGTACGTAGATATGGACAATCATTCACAGGCTTATATTGAAGTTGGTAACTGGCTTATGAAAGAGTGTTATAATGCTGACTATTTGCATCTGCTTGAGGGAGTTTCTTTCCGTGAACACGAATGGTTCCCGGGTGCAGTTGCCGAAGGAGCCGAAAGGATAAGCAGTGAGACCGTATCGGTCAATGCGACATTTATCAGGGATCCCGGTTATAGCATGATGGGATTTGTTAAAAGTGAAGCTGAACTCTCTTCTTATGTTTACCGCCCCACGGGGTTTTATGCCGCTGCCGGGGAAACGGTGACTGTTACGGTAGATGAATCGCTTGTAAACACCGGGCTGCATATCCGGGTGGGTGCACACATATCAGATTTTTCATCCTGGTCGCAATCCAACCGAATGCCTTTAATTTATGTTGACTATAGAATTGATTCAACAGAAATGGAAGTGATAAATCCGTTCGGCGGTGGAATCTATGTGCTTGTACCGCAGACTACAGACCTGGGATGGGTAGATATTAATATTAGCGGCGCAGTAAGAGCTCCATTTTATTCATTTAGAACCGGCAGGCAGACAACACTTGCAGAGTGGGAGGCTATGCAACAATATCCAGCGCCTTTTGCGGATTTTGAGTCTGACAAATATATGCTGACTGTATGGACTAAAGATATTCGGAATTTTGATACCCCCGATTCCTTGATGAACAGGTTGGATAAGGTTATGGATATATATTCAAAAATTTTCGGACGCCCCCTGGAAAGGTCACGTGCCGAGGCTTTCCTGATGGATTCCAAAAACTCTTCAATTGGTTCATATCCGACAGGTTACCCGCAGACGCCGGGATTTTATGCCCGCGAAAATGAAAGTATTACCAACGGTGCGTTTTCACCCTTTAATGTTCTGAATGAAAAAGTATGGGAGGGTGGATCAGATTGGCTAGCTATGTATCACGAAATGGGGCATACTCATCTTCCGCCTACACTCACATATGAAGTGGAAGCTATTGTAAATGTTCCGGGTGCGGCTGTATTAACGGAATTATTTGGATTAAGTTATGATGAAGCCCTCAAATGGTCAGGCTTCCAGAGATTTTCCCGTGATGATGCGGCTATCGACTGGATGGTCTCGGAAAATTTCCGTAACGGCAGATCTATTGGTTTTGATCTTGGACATGAAGAATTGCAGTACCAAGCCAGGGGCTATGCAAAATACCTGGATATTGCCGATATCTTCGGCGGCTGGGAAGCTATGGGAAAAATATATAAAACATTTTATGATGAACAAATTACATCCGGTATCCCGCAGAACAGTCCGCACCAGAATGAAGTTACAAGAGATCACTTTATAAGGAATGGATCAGAAGCTTTGGGTTATAATATTGCTCCATTAATGCATTTTTGGGGAATACATCCATCAGAAGAGCTTATTGATGAGCTCGCAGAATTTCCATTGTCCGATGAAGTTTATGACCGGATACAATATTACTGGTTAGTTGCTCCTAAAAACAAGACAGAGCTTAGCGAATTTTATAATGCCAAAGTAGCTGTTGATCAAGGGCAACTAAATTCAGACTATTACGAACAATTGATAGAGCAATATGATGAAACACATGTCAAGCAGATACAAAATACTATTGACGAAATATTAACCATTTATTATGATGCGGTTACAGATGTTGAAGAGGAAGTATTTACGACAATACCACAAAAGTTTGAACTGCAGCAGAATTACCCAAATCCTTTTAACCCGGTAACGACGATTAAATTTTCTGTTCCTAAAAAATCTTTTGTATCCATTGCAATTTACGATCTGCTCGGAAGAGAAATAACACGTCTGATAAATGAAGAAAAGCTACCGGGGAATTATTCCTTAGAATTTAATGGCAGTAACTTAGTCAGCGGTATTTATTTTTACCAAATGAAAGCCGGTGATTACGCGGAAACACATAAGGCTATTTTGTTAAAATAGAATTGTAAAAATTGTAAGCGGTAAACCTCATTACCTATTCGAGCATAGTCTAAATTTCGGTTTTAGGTTTTGATAGGTTTTGTGGGGATTTTATAATTGTTCTTAATTCAAATAAAACTAGTGTCATTCCGATGAGCCCGACACGTCATTTTAATTGCTAGAGAAATTGTGTTTACATTAATGCAATAATAAAATTCTTTTATTTAATAGTTGATATCGTGCGGTACATTTCTATTTTAGTAATTTCCGAATCCATTTGAAGATGAGCAGATTTTCAGGTTTTATGATAGTAATAATTGAACTTTATAAAAAAATATTAAAAATCCTCAATTCTCCTCACACTTTAACTTACAATATCAAAAATGTATTGTTTGAAGCCGGTGGGCTGGGTTTACTAGTTTTTCTTATTCTCTATTTATTTTATCCGGATAGCAGTGACATAAACTTAAGTACAGCCCATATACTTATAAATTATTTTAGTTTCGGGCTATTAACCTTTTTTATTTCCAGTATATATTTGTATTCAATACCTCGTATTGCACCGGAAAAAATTAATGAAAGCAATTGGACTACAAAAAAAGAAATAATCTCCATCCTCGTATTGATAATCCTTATTTCATCAGGCAATTTTTTTTTAGTGGTTTATTGGGATCTATCTGAGTTTACTATTACTAACTATCTATATACTGTATTAGAGACATTAAAGATTGGTTTAATTCCAATTGTAGCCGCAGTATTAATAGAGCAGAAAAGAAGATTAAAACAAAATTTAAAATCAGCAATTGCAATTAATGCCAAACTGAATAATTTTGCTGATGAAAAAAAGAAAGATGACGTATTTTCACTTAGAGATGAGAATGGCAAACCGGCAATTGAGTTTAAAATTTCTGAATTATATTTTATAAAATCTGCCGGGAATTATGTGGAAGTCCATTTAATGAAAAATGGTTTAATTAAGCCCACTCTTCTAAGAAGCAGCTTGAAAAAGATAGAAAATCAGCTCTCTAGTTTAGAGGGAATTATAAAATGTCATAGAATGTATCTGGTTAACATTAAAATGATATCTTATGCAGAAGGCAATTCACAAGGGTACAAACTATTCATTAAAGAAAGTGAATATGAAATTCCTGTTTCGCGCAATTACATAAAAGATCTTAAAAAACGAATCACTAGTATGCAACTGGGATAAGTTTCTTATCCATCCCAAACCTATCTATTCATCCCAAACTCTTGGCAGTTAGTCCCAAAATTCTGATAAAATGATTCATTTCTTTTACTTTTTCCGACTTAATTTTCAAATTTCATCGGGATAGAAAAATGTTCAAGAGTTATGCGGTAATAATAATTACCATATTATTTTTAATGAGTTCTAATAGTGTCAGTGCACAAACAGGGAATATTTTTGGTAAAGTAATTGACGAAAAGACAAAACAACCTCTTATTGGGGCCAATATTTTGATAATGGGAAGTGTTGTTGGAGCTTCAACAGGTATTAATGGTGAATATAGGATATCAAACATTCCTGTTGATATATACAGGTTAAAAGTCTCATACATTGGTTATCAAACGAAAGTAAAAACGGATGTAGTAGTAAAATCAAACAGAACAGTCTTTGTAAACGTGCAAGTTCAACCTGAGGCTATTGAAGGAGAGGAGGTTGTTGTAACTTCAGGATATTTTGAACGATTGGAAGATTCTCCTATTAGCAGTCAATCTTTAAATAATGAAGAGGTACGCAGATCTCCCGGTTCCAGGGAAGATGTAAGCAGAATGATCCAGAATTTGCCGGGAGTAAATCCAACAAGTGATGATCGAAACGATCTTGTAATAAGAGGAGGAAGTCCTGTTGAAGTACAATTCTTAATGGATAATATTGAAGTTCCAAATCCAAATCATTTTGGTACCCAAGGTGCAACCGGGGGACCAATAGGTATGATTAATACCGAATTCATCGATAAAGTTAATTTCTATTCCGGAGGATTCACTTCAGGTTACGGCAATAAATTATCAGGTGTAATGGAAATAAACTTGAGGGAAGGTAATAAACAAAAATTTGGCGGTAAACTCGATTTGAATTTTGGTGGAGCAGGAGCTTATTTAGAAGGACCCTTTGCATCAGGGAAAGGATCATACTTAATTAGTGCTCATAGAAGTTTTCTTGATCTATTTAAAGGTTTGTTAGATTACGGAGGAGTACCTATTTACTCAAATACACAGGGAAAAATCAACTACAATTTATCACCAAATCATGAGTTATCATTTTTGTGGCTAGGTGGCGACGATAAAATAAATATTGATTATGATCAGGATCTAGATGACTTTGAAGTCAATAAGATTGATACAAATTACTATCAAAATGTAGAATTTAAAGCCCGTCAGTTAACAGTTGGCTCAAATCTTAAATCGATTTGGAGCAATAGCTTTCATACAATATTAACAGCGTCACACTCTTACAGCACTTATATGAATGATGTTTTTGAAGTTGATGTTAAGGGACTTCATACAAATAAGTCTAAAAAACTTCTTGAAAAAGAAGAAATAGCAAACAGACTTAGTTTTTCAAACTCTTCGGTCGAACAGATTTCGCAGCTAAAATTTGACGCCAACATGATATTAGGCAGAACATTAATGTTATCCAGTGGAGTATATGCAAAAAGGAATAATTTTGATCATGATATTAACTATATACCCCCACATCCAAACAAAGTGGATCAATACGGACAATTACCAAATCAATGGAATATCAATGTTGCTTTTAACTCTGCGTATAAATATGGTGGATATCTTAATATCAAAAAGAATTTATTTAACTTCCTTACAATCAATGCAGGTGGAAGAATTGATCATTTTGATATAATCAATTCAACAAGCTTTAGCCCCAGATTTACGCTTTTAATGGATGTTACAAATAATCTCACTTTACATTCAGGTTACGGCATCTACTATCAGAATCCGGAATTTATTTGGATAACCAGCCATAAAAATAATAGAAACGAATTAAAGGATCTCAGAAGTGATCATTTTATTGCCGGTCTGAATTACCTTATCAATCCTGATTTGAAACTCAGCTTTGAAGTTTATTATAAAAAATACCACAATTACACTGTAGCAAATGAAGATGGTTATGAGATGATTTCAATGGCGAACAGCGGTGCAGCTTACGGAATTGACTTATACACTCAAAAGCTAACAAGCAAAGGAGAAGGTTTTGCTAAAGGATTGGATTTTATGCTTCAACAAAAAATGACTAAATCTATCTATGGACTATTATCTTATTCATATTCCAAAACAGAACATAAAGCGTTGGATGGGATCTCACGTCCCGGAGGTTTTGATAGTAGAAATGTTATTAATCTGATACTGGGTTATAAACTTGATAAAGGAAATGAGATAAGTCTAAAATTCAAATATGCAGGTGGACGACCTTACACACCATTTGATAGGAATATGTCAAAAGAAGCAGGTGATGGAATTCTGGATCTTACAAATATAAATTCAGAACGATATGAAGATTACCAAAGGTTGGATTTGCGATACGACAGGAGAGAGTTTTATGATTGGGGAACAATAATCTGGTATGCGTCAGTAGAGAATATTCTAAATAAGAAAAATGTATTAAACCATTACTGGAATAGAGCACAAAGTAAAACAAATTTCAATCACCAGACTGCATTGTTCTTTGTCGGCGGCTGTAGTTTAGAGTTTTAAAAAAATTTTATAAAAATAGGAGTACATGTGTTAAGAAAATATTATGCAACAGTTTTAATTTTATCAATTATTGTTTTATCAGGATGTGGTTCAATCGGAGTCTATTCATTATTGGAAGAATCCAATGCAAATTTACATTCCTATAATACCGTAGAAATATTGGAAGTTGAAAATGGAATAACAACTGATAAAATTGCACCAAAAACAAAATCACGAATAAGAGAATCTATTCAAGAAAACATCAAAATTTGGAGATTATATGATAATGTAGTTTTTAATACATCAGCGAGTGAGAACACTTTGCAAATTAAATGCAAAATTGTTGAATTGGATAATGGAAGTGAGTTCTTAAGATTTTTAATAAGTCTTGGAGTAGGGAAAGCATTTCTTAAAACAAATTGTGAATTTATAGACAAGAAGAAAAACGAAATAATTTATTCTGGAGAATTTACCGGAGTAATAAGAGGCGGGTTCTTTGGTGCTTCAGCAGATCAAAAAATAATGGCAAAGTATGTTGGAGAAGCCGTTTCGGACTTTTTACGCAAAGATAAGTAAGTGGATGTGACTTAGTATATTGAATGAGATAGGAAGTTTAAAAAGGGAAATGTTTTTTGCACTTTCAAAAAATACCTTTGTGCTCTTTGAGCTTTCTTGGTGACCTCTTCCCATAGGGATACCTTTGGCAGTGGTTGGGCATTTATAAGATGTCGAGAACCATTTCTCGACAGTAAGCTGCAGTCAAGAAGTGCCTGCCCCGTTATGCGGGGGTTCTTGACTGCTTTTGGAAACTTCCCAAATCCCGCCTATAGCGGGCAAGCTAAAATCGCTAATGCATAAAAATTTACGATTGTGAGAACGACGGAGATTGTTTAAAATTAAGCGACATACTTTTGCATGCCGCTTTAAATTCTATCTTTAATTAGGGCTTGCTGAAAATCGAATAAGTAGTTATTCAGCAACCGGATATAAAGAATTAGACTTAGAAAAGTGCAAAATAATTAATAACTTGCCTCAT
>JANQLA010000092.1 GCA_028280855.1 Melioribacteraceae bacterium | reverse complement strand
GATTTACCTTTCAGCCTCGCAATATAAATTCCCGAACTTAATTGCCTGTTATCTTTGTTTTCGGCATTCCATTTAATTTCATGAAATCCCGCATGTGC
Organism: Melioribacteraceae bacterium; assembly: GCA_028280855.1. GTDB lineage: Bacteria > Bacteroidota > Ignavibacteria > Ignavibacteriales > Melioribacteraceae > PGYT01. The sequence goes on along the minus strand of JANQLA010000092.1, from coordinate 3,904 downwards.
ATTTGGGAACTGCTGTTTCCAGACTTCCCGGCCAAGCATATTAAAAATAACCAGCTCAATATCTTGCGATTCAGGCAGGTTAAATATAATTCTCACAGAAGGATTAAAAGGATTTGGATACGCGCTGAGCTTAAAGTCATCTGGTTGAATTATATCATTATCAACCCCAACAACAGTGTTTAGGGTGCCGGGTGTCGGCTCCATAAATCCCCAAAGGTTCGAATCGTTGATATCGCGTCCCCATGAAACATCGACAATCTGCTCGCCAAATGATATTGAGTCAACGAACGTAACCGAATCGCTTTCAACTATTGCAAGAAACTCCCCATCGCCGTCCAACTTAAAATTTGTGTGAAAATTGCCTTCCGTCGAATCATCGTCGCACCATACAAGGATAGTACTGCCGGCTGGTAACAGTGCGCCGTCGGGGAAAGACCATTTAGTAAGGTTGTTTTGCGAGTCGGTTAAAAACTTACCCGAGAGATTTACTTCGAAATTATTCGGGTTATAAATCTCCACCCAGTCGTCATATTCCCCGTCTTCATCGGCAATAGTCGAGTCGTTTCTAGCCATAAGCTCGTTTATAAGAACTTCGCCTGTTAGCGCCGAGCCCGTTCTGATATTAATCCAGTTTTCAATAGGATATTCCTTTGAGACTCCGCTACTGTTGGTTGCAATTGCATAAAAACTCCCAGAAGTATTGGGACCTAACGGTGGAATTACACCGATGTATCTGTCAATCTCTTCAGGTATTTTAGAGTTTGAAACGGGTTTACTTTCCATAGGATAACTATAAATTACTGTCAATAATTCAGGGTGATACTGGATAGTAATGTTTTCGATTTGCGGATATCCGAACGCCGCTACTTCAACATAAATGCTGTCATTCGGTGAAGGGTTTTTAGGATAGTAATTCATATTGTAAATCACAGGTTCTGTTTCGGTATATTCCAACTGTGCTTTCAGGGAGGCGTAACGGTTAGCTACAAATTCACCGATAGAGTTATGTACGTGACTTCGTTTATAAGGAGACAGCGTAAAAGCCATCCGAAAATCGTACATGCTGAAACCGTAATCCATGGTCCTGTAAAGGTCGTTTTCGGCAAAAGGTTCAAGTTTGGATTGAAACGTGTATAAATAATAACTCGTTATTACACTTTCTAATAAATTCTTGCTATTGATTTCCAAAAAATGTGTATAAAGATTTTTGAATTTTTGCACACCCAAAAGTTGTTCGATCAATGGACGTTCGCCGTTCGGTGAACCAAATTCATAGGGATTTATTCTCGACCAATCTATGTTGAACCAATCGACACCGAACGTATTATCATAGTCGTAAGGAATCATATAAAATTTATTGTCCCCTGGATTATGATAGAGATAATAATTGCTTGCAAGGAACCAGTAATCATCCCAGCTACCGACAAGTATATTCATTGAAAAATACTTTAAGAAGCTTGAGAGGTCTAAATGCTCCATTGCAAAGTCTTCGAATTGTGCACTGCTATGATTGTTAAGAACATAGATGAAAAATGCGAGTTTGCTGTAATCATCCAAATCCGTATTCGTCTTTAAATCATACACACGCTTTCCTTGAGCTTCATACTTATAATCATTTGGATTGGCGCCTCTGTACGTAAGATCTGCAACAGATAAACATTTCCACAAATCGCCTGAATCATTAATGAAATTTCGTTCGATAAATGTTTCGTCTATATGTTCAACATTAACATATAGCCCATAGTATTCATCGTTGATATATACCTCGTAATGATTAGCGCGTGTTGATTTCATACATATCATTGAATACAAATCCCAGCATATTTTACTACGAGCAATCGACGGATCGTTATGTTCACCATTCAGATTTAGTTTTTCGAGTCCGTAAAAATCTCCTCCTTTGTTAAAAGTATTGAAAGATATTTTAAAGGATTTTTTTTCGGAATAACGCGAAGTATTACCTCTAATTCGAAAGCCAACCGAGTCAATAGTTTTGCTCAATTCAGCATTTTCAATTTGAAAGCCGGCAGGGTGAAGCGAATCACTGAGCACGTTATCATAAATCCAATTCAGCCTCTCAGGCTCAATTGAAATCCTGATTGTGCCGACTTCTGAATCATCAAATATTTTCCAGCTTTCATCGTTTTGAGCAATGCTTAACGAAGCGCTCAATATCAATAAAACTATCGAAAAATATTTTAGCATGGTGTTCTTATAGAATTTTCTTTTGTGAAATTTAATCAATTAGTTTGTCATTTTTATTTTACGAGAATCATTTTTGTTGAGGATTGAAAACCGCCTGCTTGCAGCTTTGCAATATAAATACCGCTCGGCTGATTTGATGCTTCCCATTTAACAGTGTATATGCCGGAAGTTTTGATTTCGTTTACCAGGGTTGTTATTTCGTTGCCGATGACATCATAGACTTTGAGTACGACTTTATGCCCCTCGATTCTGCTCGGGACATCGACTGCGGGGATGGAATACTCTATGGTTGTCGATGGATTAAACGGGTTCGGGTAATTTTGAAAAAGCTTGTAGCTATATGCAGCTTCATTGTGCCCGACCGATGTTGGCTCACTTCGGAATTTAAAGACATTACCCGAAGTATAATCAGCAAAGTACAATTCATTGTTTTGATCAACGCCAAATGTTGAGATTCGATATTCCGTATCTGCTAACAGTGTATTAGTTTTATCACTTTCATTTATTCCAAGCGCCCAAATGTTACCTGTTACAAAGTCACCGTAAACATATTTCCCTAATAGCCCGGCGACCTGATCTCCTTCATAGACAAAACCGCCAGTTATAGAAAACCCAAAAGCACTACCATGTTCATATTCCCATATTGGCAACTCCAGGCCGGTTTGATCGCATCCGGAGGACGGATTAAAGCAATGGCTTCCTTCCATTATGCGCCATCCGTAGTTTTTTCCATTCTCGATTAAATGTATTTCTTCCCACGCATTTTGACCAACGTCGGCAGCCCATAAATTTCCTTTACCGTCAAAACTAAAGCGCCATGCATTGCGTACTCCATATGCGTATATCTCTTCCCTGTATCCCAAACTGTTGCCTTTAAACGGATTAGTATCCGGTATACTGTAATTTAAGTCACCCTGAACATTGTCAACATCAATACGTGCAATCGTTCCTAAAAGTGTTTGCCTGTTCTGCCCGTGGTTTTGGGGATCACCGCCCGAGCCGCCGTCGCCGAATGATGTATAGAGGTATCTGTCAGGGCCAAAAACTATCTGCCCGCCGTTATGATTGGAATAGGGCTGCTCAACACTCATCACTATTGTCTCGCTTAATAAATCGGCTTTATGCGGGTCTACGTTTGAAACGGACAAGCGTGAAATGATTGTGCGTCTTGGATTAGCGACCGTGTAGTTAATAAAAAATAATCCATTGTTTGCATAATCCGGGTGAAACGCCAATCCTAGAAGACCCTGTTCACCGCCGCTTAAAACTTTCGATGTAATATCGAGGAAAACATTTTTTTCACTTGCTTCCTGTGTATTGACAAATGAATAAATTACACCGGGCTGACTAACAACAAAAAGCCGGTTAGAGTTAACATTGGCATATTGAATATCAACCACCTGCTCAAATTCCAGGTTAGGGAACGCGTTTACAATTTCAACCTGAGCCAAAATTTTTATCGAGGGTATAATCAAAAATATAGTAAGCAATACATTTTTGTATCTAAAAATAGCGAGCATATTTTTCTCATGTAAATTGTGTGGTGTTGCAATAAATATAAAAAGATAGTGGATTAGTTTCTTTGGGAAAGTGGGGTAAATTTATATCAACAAAAATTGATAATAATCAATTAACTATTTTTCCGTGAATATGCAGGTCTAGGAATTTTTCCACCCTTTTGTAAAATTCGATCCGGTTT
>JANQLA010000061.1 GCA_028280855.1 Melioribacteraceae bacterium | reverse complement strand
GAAAAATGCGATGGTGAAACCGAAATAATATCGAATAAATCCGGACACAACATTTATCGCTATAACACTTTTCTCGAATCGAAGGGGACTCTAACATTAAGGCACGGCAATGATTGTGATGTTTACAGCAACTTCTTTTTTGGAAATAATAAGTCGTCAACCGGCGGCATAAGAATTATTGGTGAAAACCATAAGGTTTATAACAACTATCTGGAGAACTTGAAAGGCGATGGCTTCCGGGCCGCTATTAGTTTAGTAAAGGGAGTAGAAAATTCACCACTCAACAGGTATTTCCAGGTAAAAAACGCCCAGGTAATTAATAACACAATCGTTAATTGCGATCAGGGATTTGCAATTGGCTCCGGTTCCAGCAGTGATCAAACGTTACCGCCGATAGATATGCAAATAGTTAACAATGTTGTTTCTTCATCATCAGAGAATATTAGATATTACATAGAACCTATAAACCCATTTTATTCTAATAATATTTTTAGCGGGCCGGTAAACCTTGATCCGATTCCCGATGGCATAACTGTGATGGATTCTCAGCTTGAATTGGCAGGTGACGGGTTACATAGACCAGCGGAAAATAGTCCGGTAATAAACTCCGGAAGCACTTCATATAATTATGTAACAGATGATTTTGACGGCCATCAAAGGGCAACAATTGACATTGGTGCGGATGAGTATTCAACTGAACCTGTTTTAAGAAAACCGGTATTTGCAGATGATGTAGGTCCCAAGTGGTTTCCTTTGCCTGAAATTCCGCCTACTATAGTTTATGTAAACGCGGGTCAGGATTCATTACTAAATGTTGTTAAACGAGTTGAACAAGGAACCGTGATTCAACTTGTAACAGACGGCGGTGTTTATTCAAATTCCGAAAAAATTGTTATTGATAAAAATTTATACATACAGGCAAGTGATTCATTATCTGCGAAACCAAAGATAACCAATAACAGTACGAGCGAAACTACCAGAACTATTTTTGAAATAACCGACGGCGGTGACCTGGAAATTTCTGGTGTCGATCTGGACGGACTTGCCGGGTCATCAACTCCCGCAACTTATTTAATAGCAACTGATGAGAATTCCTTTGATTATAATTATTCATTAACTATTGATAACTGCGTACTTCATAATGTCGTCATTGGAGACCAGGGCAATTTCTTTCGTGCATTTCCCGGAACAAAAGCACGCCGGATTAAAATAAGTAATTCAACCCTGTTTAATGCCGGAGCTGAAGGAATTAAATTAGACGCCGAGGACGTTGGGAGTGCAAAGCACAACGCAGATTACTTGATTGTAGAGAATTCAACATTTTATAATGTGCCTAACGAAGCAATTAAAATATATGCCGGCGATAATATACCGTTTACACCCGGTACAAAGTTGATTGTTGATCATACTACCTTTTATCAATGTGGTATGAACAACACCCACACTATACTCCCTGAAGAAGCGGACAGCTCAATTATCAAGAACACGATTTTTTCAAACTGTTCTCAAAATTCTGAAGTGTTTTCGTTATGGGGAATAGGAAGTACAGTTGAGTATACGACAATATATAACAGCGGCAATTACTCATTAGATAGAAGCGCTGTAATGGGCAAACGAGTCGTTGATTATGATCCAATGTTTAGTGATGCTTCCAACGCCGACTTCACACTTTCATCGGAATCACCGGTGCTGTTAAGAGCTACAGGTAAAACCGCAATGGGCGATTTAAGATGGGCGACTAATTCGCCAACTAAATATCCTATTGATATTGAAGTCGAAGGTGAAGGAATAGTACGATTATCGCCGGAAGCCGAATACAATTTGTATGACCTTGGTTCATCGATACAATTAAACGGTATCCCGGGCGAAGGAAATGAGTTTAAAGGATTCACGGGAGATGTAAATTCAAACAGTAATCCTCTTTCTGTTTTGATGTTGGGTGCTCTTGAAATAACGGCTACTTTTGATCTGGTCAGTGGTATACAAATCAGCAGCAGTCTTCCAACGAAATTTAAATTACACCAGAATTACCCGAACCCGTTTAATCCTGTATCGAAAATTCGAATTGATTTGCCGAATAGTGAAAATCTTATTCTAACGGTATACAACGTATTGGGAGAAAAAGTAAAACAACTTGTTTCTTCGTTTTATCCGGCGGGTAGCTATGAATTTAGTTTTGACGGTTTGAATTTACCTTCAGGTATCTACCTTGTAAGTATGCAAGCAGGGGAGTATAAATCGGTTATTAAAATGAATTTAATGCGTTAAGGCTATGCTGGTAATGCATAAGTACATATTGTTAAATATTAGTCTGGTAGTGCTTTTGTGTAATCTTAATGCGCAAACGTGGCAATCTTCAATCGTGTATTACGATGTAGATAGTTCCTTGGTTTATGTGAGAGATTCAGTTGGAAATGCTATCCCTGATTTCAGCTACGCCGGGTATAAAAACGGCAATGAGGGAATTCCGTTTGTTGATACAAAAAAAACTATCGGCCCAATAGAAGGCGACAATACCACTCATATTAATAATGCATTGTTTGAAGTCGCGCTAAATCCTGCTGACGACAATGGTTTTAGAGGCGCCCTTCTGCTTGAACCGGGCATTTATCAGGTGAACGGAACTATTAAGCTTCAGTACAGCGGTGTTATTTTAAGAGGTTCAGGCGATGGAAATGATTCTACATCAAACACTATTATTAAGGCAGTTGGGAATACACCTCATCAAAGAACGGTTCTTCTTGCAGGCGGCGGAGCTTCAACCAAATGGCAGGATGAATTTTTTGGATCCCAACAAAATATTGTTACTGACACTGTTTTAGTTGGTGAGAACAGTTTTGAGATCGAAGATGTTTCATTTTTTAGTGTTGGAGATAATATTATAATTTATCATCCCTGCACTGAAGAGTGGCTTAAAGCAATAGACTACGGTGGAACACATTCGGGCGAAGGCGGTGCGGAACCTGTCGACGTACCTTGGTCGGTTGGCAGCCAGCCAATTGTTTTTAACAGGTACATTACTGCGATTGACGGAAACCGGGTAACTATAGATGTACCCGTATATAATCATCTCATTAAAAGTTTAGCGCAATCATATATATATAAGTACAAACGTCAAAGTTTGCAGACCAACATTGGTATTGAAGATATTCGAATTGATATCGAATACAATGGTAATGAAATAGATGAAGAACATGCCTGGAATGCAATCGACATGTATCTTATTGAAGATGCATGGGTTAGAAATAGTACGTTACTCCATTTTGGATTATCCGGTATTCGTACAAACACTGCTACCAGGATTACAATTGAAAATGTTAATGCGCTTGACCCGGTATCGAGAGTGGTTGGAGGTCAACGCTACAACTTTAACTTCTATACAGCTTCGCAGCAGATATTGTTTAAAAACTGTCATGCGAGCAACGGGCGTCATCATTATGTATCCAACGGAATGAGCTGGACCTCAGGCATAGTTATAACCGGCTGCACTTCCGAAGGCGCTTATACTTCGTCGGAAGGCCACAGAAGATGGTCAATGGGAATACTCTTTGATGATTATAGAGAATTAGATGGTCCTAGAGCAGGTTTTAATCCAAGGCTTATCGGCTTATACAATCGGGGGTATTATGGAACCAGTCATGGCTGGGCTGCTGCGCATTCCGCAGCCTGGAATGCTGATGTTCACGACGGAGAATTAATAGTTCAGAAACCGCCGACAGCGCAAAATTATGCAATAGGCTGTTCAGGTAAAAATGTAAGCGGGTCCGGTCAATCCACGTTTGACGAGCCCGAAGGATTTGTTGAAGGCACAAACACACCGGGTTTAGTACCGCAATCTTTATACAAGGCGCAACTCAATGATCGAAAGAAGAATCCTGTATCGGTTAAAAATGAAAGCAGCGTGATTTTACCGGAACGTTTTGTTGTGCATCAGAATTATCCGAACCCGTTTAATCCATCCACAATTATTACTTATGAGATACCAGGTAACAGTAAAGTTGTAGTTCAAGTATTTGACTCGATAGGCCAACTTGTAAGAATCCTGAATAATACTTTCCAAACTAAAGGAATGCATTCAGTTGAGTGGGACGGAAAAACTACCTCCGGAATCAATGTGAACTCCGGGTTATATCTTTATTCAATAGAAACATCGTTTGGTACAATTACTAAAAAAATGATATTGGTGAAATAATTGCTGCGAACATTTAAAATAGCGTTTATTCTTGGATCTTTAGTCTTCCTGCTTAATTGTAGTGCAGGAAATAAAATTAAAATTGAAGGTGAAGAAAAAAGAGTTATTGAGGCAGCCGATAAGTATTTACAAGAGGAGCCGATAACTATTACCGATTCATCCTGCGAAAGAAGCGCGGGTGGAAGAAACGATTTTTATAGTGAAGGAGACTATTGGTGGCCTGATCCGCAGAACCCCGATGGTCCGTACATTAGAAGAGACGGCTTGACAAATCCGAATAACTTCACGGCGCATCGTAAGGCTATGAGAAGATTGTCATTGATTGTTCCTGCATTGGTTGCAGCGTACAAAATTACAGGCGACAGCAAATACGCAGATCATGCAATTAAACATTTGTCTGCATGGTTTATTACCGGTAATACAAGAATGAATCCGAACTTGCTTTATGCACAGGCGATAAAAGGGAGAGTTACTGGGCGCGGTATTGGTATTATAGATACAATTCATTTGGTGGAAGTAGCAAAAGCAATAATGGCCTTGTATGAATTGAAAGGAATGAACGAAAATATCTTTCGCGAACTTCAGGCGTGGTTTTCGGAGTATCAGACCTGGCTTACAACACATGAATACGGCAAAGCGGAAAGGGATAACGGCAATAATCACAGTACCTGTTGGGCTATGCAAGTTGCCATGTTCGCAAAATTGACTGGCAATGATGAAACGATAAGGTTTGTTCAGGATTTTTACAAGGAAATCCTACTACCGACTCAAATGGCAGATGACGGCAGTTTCCCAAAAGAATTAGCGCGAACAAAACCATATGGATATTCCATATTTAATTTGGATGCAATGGCAATGGTATGTGAGATTGCCGGTACGGATGAAAACAATCTGTGGCACTACGTAACACCCGGGGGCCGTGGAATGCAAAAGGGTATGGAGTTTTTATACCCGTATCTAAAGAATAAAAGTGATTGGAAGTATAAACAAGACGTTATGTATTGGGAAGATTGGCCGGTTAGGCAACCGTCATTACTTTTTGCTTCAATACACTTTAACGAGAATAAATATTTTGAACTATGGAACCAACTAAATCCTGATCCAAGTAAAGATGAAGTTCTTAGAAATTATCCTATTCGTCAACCTCTATTGTGGATAAACTGATGTTTAAACTCAAGTCAAACATATTCTGTGTCATTTTTGTGCTAACTAGTTCTATGGCAATTCATAGCTCTACTTATACAAAGGATTACCAAGAGATAATTGGAAAAATCGAAAAACAGTTAATTACTAAAACAAAAATCTTTGACGGAAGATGGCCTAAGTATACGGAAAACGGTAAATGGATATTCCGTAAGAATGTTAATTGGTTTTCGGGCTTTATTGCCGGTGAACTGTGGCTAATGAACCGCCTAACCGGGAACGAGAAACTAATTCATGAAGCCTTGGAGGTTTCTGATGAATTACTTAACCATGTCGGTATAGATTATACTCATGATATGGGCTTTATATTTCTTCATTCACTGGTAAAAGCCTACGAATATACGGGTGATGAAAAGTATAAAACGGCAGCACGTAAAGCAGCTGATATGCTTGCAAAAAGGTTTAATGAAAAAGGTAATTTTATCAGGGCCTGGGGCAAACTGGGATCGGATGATCGTGAAGGGCTTATGATCATTGACACAATGCTAAATTTGGAATTGTTGTTTTGGGTTGCTAAAGAATTTGGAATCCCTGAGTATTATGACATTGCGTATAAGCACGCTTTAACCTGTCTTAATGAACATGTTAGAAATGACTTCAGCTCGTATCATGTAGTTCGGTTTGATCCGGTAACAGGTAATTTAATTAAAAAATTTACCCACCAGGGTTATGCCGATTCTTCTACATGGGCGCGAGGTCAGGCATGGGGCATTTACGGATTTGCACAAACATATAAAAATACAGGCGATGAAAGATTTTTAAATGCTTCAAAAAAAATGGCTGATTACTTCCTCGCTAATTTACCGGAAGATAAAGTCCCGTATTGGGATTTGGATCTTACCGGAACCGATGTGATAAAAGACGCTTCCGCCGGGGCTATTGCAGCATCAGGAATGGAAATACTTGCGGAGTTAAGCGAGGGGAAAGAAGATTACATAAAATATGTTTCTGCCGCGGATGCCATTACTGAAAGTTTGCTTAGCAACTACACTTTTCTGAACTCAAAGCGTGATGTAGAAGAGGGTATACTTATTCATTCAGTGTACAATTATCATAGTAACTATGCTGTTGATGAATCTTTTCCATGCGGTGATTATTACTTTATCGAAGCCCTCTTTAAGTACCTCAAAAGGAATTCATTAGTTGAAAAAGACCCCAAGTCCGTTAGGCAAAAAATAAATTTAAACAGCAATTGGTTTTATCTTGAAGATAATTGCAATTTCGATCAATTAAGCAAATCTGCTGTAAGATGGACGCTAATCGACTTACCGCATTCCTGGAATACCTTTGATGCGGTTGATCAGGAGCCGGGCTATAGGAGGGGCGCGAGCTGGTATCAAAAACAATTTACCCTCCCTTCAATAGAAAACAATAAAAAATACCTGCTTGAATTTGAATCAGTTAATATTAGCTCCCAGGTTTTTGTAAACGGAAATTTTGTTGGGAAGCATATCGGCGGATATATAGGTTTTACATTCGATATTACTCCGTATTTGGTTGAAGGCAGAAACTTTATTTTTGTTCGCGCTGATAATTCTATTGATCGTTCTATCATTCCCTCGCAGAAATCCGACTTCTTTATTTACGGCGGTATTACCAGGGATGCATGGCTAAATATTATACCTGAAGTGCACATAAGTAACTTTAAAATTACTACTGAAACTCTAAATAAAAACGAAGCTGAATTAAAGTTATTATTTGACGTTAGTTCTCCTACTGTTGAAATGCAATTAACTGCTAAAATAATTGACCCGAACGGTGAAGAGACTTTACACAAAATTGGAACAGCAAGGAATAAAAATGACATTCTCATACCTAAAATTACATTACCTCAATTATGGTCTCCTGCTAATCCGAATTTATATACAATCGAGATAAATTTGGTTGAAGACGATGAAGTGAAAGATAAAATCTCGGAAAGTTATGGGCTTCGTTGGTTTGAATTTAAGGACAATGGTGCATTTTATTTGAATGGCGAACGACTCAAAATTAGAGGTACACATAGACACGAAGATCATGCCGGTTTGGCGAATGCATTATCAAACGAGTTGCACTATAATGATATGAAAATGATCAAGGATATAGGCGCAAACTTTGTTCGTTTGGGGCACTATCCTCAAGATCCTGAAGTATATAAAGCTTGTGATGAATTAGGTCTTCTCGTGTGGGATGAGCTTCCCTGGTGTCGCGGCGGTGTTGGTGACCATGAATGGCAGAAAAATGCAAAGAGATTATTCCGTGCGCAGATAAATCAGAATTTCAATCATCCTTCTATAATTACATGGTCAATTGGAAACGAAGTCTACTGGCTGCCGGATTATGAAAATGGTGGTGATTTAAAGCGCTTGAGAAATTTTGCTGCTGAGTTGAACGAAATTGCACAGGAAATGGATCCGTCAAGATTAACATCGATTAGAAAGTTTTATGAAGGCGCCGATATTGTTGATTTATTTTCGCCATCAATATGGGCGGGCTGGTACTCCGGCGTGTACAAATCATATGAAAAAGCTTTGGACGATGCAATCAACAAGTATCCTAAATTCTTACATGCGGAATATGGCGGTTCAAGTCATCTTGGTAGACATACTGAATTCCCGATAGACGGTGATGGCTTAGTAAATCCGGATGAATGGAGCGAAGCTGTAAATCAAGTAAAAGTAAGAAACATTGCCAAAATTGGTGATTGGAGTGAAAGCTATATTGTAGACTTATTTGATTGGCATTTGATGACTTCAGAGTCGAAAGAAAATTTTACCGGAAACCTTCAATGGGCGTTTAAAGATTTTGGAACACCGCTTAGACCGGAAAATCCGCTGCCCTATATGAATCAAAAAGGGCTGGTTGATAGAGAAGGGAATCCGAAAGATGCATATTACGTTTTCAAGTCTTACTGGAATAAAGAAGATAAGTTTGTTTACATAGAATCACACTCGTGGACTGACAGATATGGGCCGTTTAATAGCCCAAGAGAATTAAATGTATTCAGCAATTGTGATGAAGTAGAATTATTTATTAATGGCGAAAGCCAGGGAAGCTTAACAAAGGATATAACAAAATTCCCTGCATGTGGATTATCATGGCAGGTAAATTTTCAGGAAGGTGCAAATGAAATAATAGCTGTTGGTAAAACAACTACCGAAAATGTTAAGGATTCATTGAGAGTAAATTATTCTACAACAAACCACGGCAAACCTGAAAAAATAATTTTAACTAAAAAAAGATTGCCCAATGCTAATTATAAAATCATCGCGACTGTGATTGATAAAAACGGCAATGTATGCTCTGATTTTAACGAACGGGTTTATTTTGCACTTAGCGGTGCAGGAAAAATAATTTCGAACTATGGTACGTATAATAA
>JANQLA010000022.1 GCA_028280855.1 Melioribacteraceae bacterium | reverse complement strand
TTTCCCTTTTCCTTCGTGCAGCAAGTTCATACCGAACAGTACTTTGCCATCGAATATTCGGTACGTAGAGAGTGTTTTTAGCGGCTCTATGTTTTTGGCTGCTGTCTGCTGGTCAATGGTTGTTACAACGCAGCGTGAGCATTTTTTTACGCCGTAAAAAGTTATATCGCCTATTTTGAATTCACGCCAATTGTCTTCATCATGTGCTGCGCCGCCGGTAAATACAAGGTTGGGGCGGAAACGGTTCATTGGCAAAACTTCTGTTAGTTTGCTGTTTAACAGGTTAAGCGATTCCCGACCGATTATAAGAAAAGGGTATCCATCCGATAAGCTGGTTATCTCGCCTCTGTTTGCATAGTCGGCATCGACCTTTCTCCGCGTAGTTTCAGGCATGTAGACAAGTTTGCATTGGATACCAAGCTGTTCGGAAAACCATTCGTTAATCTTATTGCCGTAAACTTTTACTTGCACCTGATCATCCCATACAACTGCCTGGGTTAATTCATCGGTAAAACGATTTCGCACAAGTGGAATAGAGATTGCGTTCGCAGGATCATGTTTGTACGAAACAACGAGTTCATCACCTTCAATTTCAGTTTGCAGCAACGCCATTTGCGGATATGTCCTCTGAGTAAGGAAGTTATAATCTTCATCAGCAAGCATCCATCGGCGATCATGTTTTAAACCGCGGTCCGTTACTTCAGCGCTTTGCAAAGATATGCCGCCCAGTGATTTAATGGGGTAAATGTGAATTTCGGAGAGTTTGTAATTTGACATGTAATTTCTAGATACTTACTTGTTGGTCGAACTCGGACTAAAGCTAAGTTACTAATAGTTTGGAAGAATGAGATATAGTAACTATCTCAACAACATCTTTTTTAATTCGGTAAACAATACGATAATTTCTGTAAAGCTTTTCTCTTAGATTCTCCAAATTGTATTCCGGTACTTTTCTTCCAGAATAAGGATGAGTAGGAATTTTGTGAACAATATCCAATATCCGCTCTGCCACTAGAGAGGCATAATATTCCGAATTTTTTGATATGAATGAACAAATATCTTCAAGATCATCAGCAGCCCGGGGTGACCAAATTATTTTTTTATCCATTTTGAAATTCGTTGTTCTACTTCTTCATGAGGAACTCCTTTACCATTATCTAATTCTTTTAATCCTGCGTCAACTTTAGTTTTAAAATATAATTTTTCGATTATATCATCTACTGAAACATCTTCCGGTAAATCCTCTATCATCTTTATTATTTGTTTCTTTGATGTCTCCATAAGCTATTCTTTTTTGTTCTTTTAAAAATTCGTAGCATAATAGCAATATTATTTTACTAAAGCCAGTTTGTACAGCGCTTGCTAAACTTCGAGGGAAAACAAGGTAGCCTCTCGAAGGTTTCAGCCAAACTATCCCGTCCTAAACTAGTATCCGGTTTTAACCAGCTTTTCTATCTTACTCAAATTTTCCGCATTTGCTCTATATTTGATTTCAACGTAGCTGTCTTCATAATTTGTTGAGAGAACCTCTGCAAGCCCATGAATTTGGGCGATTTTTTTCGAATCATTTATGCTAAGCCGAACAACGTGTTCACCGAATTTATCTTCGTAAATCTTTACAAGTCCGTCTTTAAGCTGCCCGATATTTATTCCGCGCTTTGCCGATATTACAGTTGCATTTTCATATTCGCTTCGAATAAAATCTATTTTGGCTTTATCTTCAAGCGCGTCGACTTTGTTAAACACCAGCACCTGTTTTTTCTTTTCGCAGCCGAGCTCTTTCAATGTATCGTTTACAACTTTTATATGATCTTCGTAAAACTGATGAGAGATGTCAACAACATGAAGAATTATATCCGCATCATTCACAACCTGCAAAGTGCTTTTAAAAGACTCTATCAAATTGTGCGGCAGCTTGCGAATAAATCCGACGGTATCGCTGATCATTACTTTTTTATTCTTATCAAGCTCAAAAGACCGCGTAGTGGAATCAAGTGTTGCAAAGAGTTGATCTTCGGCAAGTACATTTGCATCAGTCAATAGGTTAATTAGAGTCGACTTGCCGGCATTGGTATAACCCACAAGCGATACGTTGATATAATCCTTACGTTTCAAACTCTTTGTTATGTTCTGGGATTCAATTTTTTTCAGGTTATCTTTTAATTTACTTATTCGCGTTCGAATGATTCTCCTGTCGGTTTCTATCTGCGTTTCACCGGGACCCTTTGTTCCGATGCCGCCATACTGTTTTGAAAGGTGTGTCCAGGCGCGTGTTAAACGGGGCAGCATGTACTGAAGCTGTGCAAGCTCGACCTGTGTTTTGGCTTGCCTGGTTTTTGCGTGTGATGCAAAGATGTCCAGTATTAAACCGCTTCGATCAATAATTTTCCGGTCTACTAATTTTTCAAGATTTCTTACCTGCGTTGGATTCAAATCGGCGTCAAATATTACCAATGTGATATCATTTAGATCGGCAAGTTCCGCCAATTCTTCCGCCTTCCCTTTACCGATAAAATAAGCCGGATCAAACCTGTTACGTTCCTGTATCATTTTTATGATTGTTACAGCGCCTGCAGTATCGGCAAGCATTTCAAGTTCGTCCAAATGTTCTTCGACAACTTCTTTAGATTCAACACGCGATTTTACCGCAACAAGAATAGCGCGTTCCATCACCTTGCGATCAACTTCTATCATTCCGTTTATATCTTTTATAATTTCTTTTTCCATATAGAATGTCTTATTTCTTTGTAAACTTGTTTATTATTCACTCCGTCGAAACCGTTCTCCTTTGCATGTCGGCTGATTATCAACCTAGGTTATGAACTTGATGTTGTGTTGCATAACTCAAAAGCCGGGCAGTCGAGGTCCACACCTCGACAAGACAAATATTTTTTTACAGTATTAGAACTTTCTTGTCAAGGAATGGGAGTCTGTCCGAGAACCTATAAAAATTTCCACCATTATTTGATTTCATTTTTTTGTTAAAAATTAAGCCAGCATTAAATAGTGGCTGGCTTAATATAA
>JANQLA010000575.1 GCA_028280855.1 Melioribacteraceae bacterium | reverse complement strand
GATTTATCAATGATTCATTCATCCCGAGAATTTCAGCCTTCTCTCTAATCAATGCTAAAAATTCTTTAGCGGTTATTTCATCTTCGCCTTTGTATTTCATGATTTCGTTGATAGCTGTTTTCAGGAAGGTTGAATTTGATATTCCCGGAATTTCTATTGGGTACTGGAAGGCAAGGAATAATCCTTCGCGTGCACGCTCCTCCGGAGCCATATCCAATAAGTCTTTTCCTTCAAATTCAGCTTCACCACCGGTTATATCGTAACCTTCATGTCCTGCCAATACATTTGCAAGTGTGCTCTTGCCTGACCCGTTTGGGCCCATTATTGCGTGAACTTCACCTGCTTTTACTTCCAGGTTTAGGCCTTTTAGAATTTGCTTCCCTTCAATCTGTGCTTCTAAATTTTTTATCTTTATCATTATTTCACCTACTTTTATTAAACTTTTTAAAACAGATTTTTCATTATTAATTATCTTAGCCAACACTTCCTTCAAGACTTATTGCAAGAAGTTTCTGAGCTTCAACGGCAAATTCCATAGGGAGTTCGTTAAATACCTCTTTGCAGAAACCGTTTACGATTAAGTTTACTGCATCCTCAGTATCTATGCCTCTTTGGTTAAGATAAAAAATTTGATCTTCGCCAACTTTTGAAGTTGTGGCCTCATGCTCAACCATTGCGCTGTCGTTATCTACTTCGATGTATGGAAATGTGTGTGCGCCGCATTTGTCGCCCATCAGCATGGAATCACACTGCGAAAAGTTACGTGCGCCTTTTGCATTTTTCCCAACTTTTACCAGACCTCGGTAAGAATTGTCGCTCATCCCTGCCGAAATACCTTTTGATATGATTGTACTCTTCGTGTTTTTGCCTAAATGCACCATCTTTGTACCTGTATCGGCCTGCTGGCGATTGTTTGTTACAGCAACTGAATAAAACTCGCCAACAGAGTTATCACCCAGTAAAATACAGCTTGGATACTTCCAGGTTATAGCCGAACCTGTTTCTACTTGTGTCCAGGAAATTTTAGAGTTCTTACCCTTGCATGCACCGCGCTTCGTTACAAAATTATAAATACCGCCCTTGCCTTCTTTATCTCCCGGATACCAATTCTGCACCGTTGAGTATTTAATCTCGGCATCATCCAATGCTACAAGCTCAACAACAGCAGCATGCAGCTGGTTTTCATCTCTCATAGGCGCTGTACAACCTTCTAGATAACTTACGTAGCTTCCTTGCTCGGCAATAATTAAAGTACGCTCAAACTGACCTGTATCCATCGCGTTAATTCTGAAATACGTGGATAATTCCATTGGGCATCTCACGCCTTTGGGAATGTAAACAAACGAGCCGTCACTAAAAACAGCACTGTTTAACGCGGCATAATAATTATCTGCCGGGGGAACCACCGACCCAAGGTATTTTTTTATTAGTTCCGGATGTTCCTTAATTGCCTCTGAAATTGAGCAGAAAATAACCCCTTTTTCGGCTAGTGTTTCTTTGAAAGTTGTGGCAACTGAAACCGAATCAAACACAGCATCTACTGCAACACCTGCTAATTTTTTTTGCTCTTCCAGAGGAATGCCAAGTTTTTCAAATGTTTTGACAAGTTCAGGATCAACTTCGTCCATGCTTTCAAGTTCGGGTTTTTGCTTTGGAGCCGAATAATATCTTATATCCTGGAAATCAACAGGGGGGTAATCAACTTTTGGCCATTTCGGTTCTTTCATTTCAAGCCATTTCCTGTAAGCCTTAAGCCTCCATTCCGTCATCCAATCCGGCTCGTCTTTCTTGGCAGAAATAAATCGTACGATATCTTCATTCAGACCTTTTGGCGCTTCGTCGGCTTCTATATCAGTAACAAAACCCCATTTATATTCCGATTGGGTTAAATCTTCAACAACTTTCATTTCATCACTCATTTCACGAATCCTTTTATTTTAGAGATGAAAACCTATTCAATCTGGAAAAAAAAGTCAAGATTGAAATTTATATAGGTAACGAACTTTCCAAGTGGAAAGTTTCTTAAAAGATATGATTCCACACCAGGAGTAATTCTTTTATAGCAGACAGGTTACTGGTGACGACTTTAAAGTTCTTACTATTTCGTTCAACTTTTAGCGCGGTCAGTTTGGTAATAATTTATCTTCGATAGTTACATATTCCCAAATAAAGTTTGCATTACTTACTAATCTATCTGCCCTTTCTATTACTAACGAATCCCGAATTAAAATCAATGAGTTTTTGTCATTGATCTGAAACAGGTTATTGTTATAAGCAAACAAATTATTGTAAAGTGCATTTTTAAAATTACCACCGGAAAAATTTCCCAAATCAGCCAGACTTTTAGATTCGAATAGCTGCGCTGTATTTAAGCCTTTGCCAAGCCAATGAACTGTTGCGGGAGTCTTCAATCCATAATGATGTTTAAGTAAACTCAGCAGGCTCGGAACAATATCATTATGAGTGGAAACCGACTGGAACTCGCCGGTCGACTTAAGAAGCGGTGAATAAATAATAAGCGGTACGTGATACTTTTCCAAATCATTTTCAAACGGAAACTCTTTCATGGGATGATCGCCTGTAATAATAAAAATCGTATTTTCGAAATCACTTCGCTTCGAATAAGTTTTAAAAAACAATTTAAGAGCACCATCGGCAAGAAATATCGATCCCAAAGCGTTCTTATGTTTTGCTTTTAATTCCTCAGCATTTTCAATATCAAGTTTTTCCAATCTCGTTCGAACCGTCTCATCATATAAATATTCCGGAGGTACTATGTTGTAAGGTGAATGAATAGAAAGAGTAAGGTAAATTTTTAAGGTTGGTTTTCCGTAATCTTCGTCCTCCATAAACTCGAAAGACCTGCGGAATAAAAGCTTGTCATCTATACCCCAACTTGACCAATAAGAGTTAACCACGGTATTAAAGTGTTCCCTATCGAGTATCTTGGCATCATAAATTTTTTGTACTCCATGATACCTCAAATACTTATGCATCTGATCGAAGTAAGCATCCCCGCTATAATAAAATAAAGATTCGTACCCATTTTTGTGCAAGATATTCATAAGCGAATTATGCTTCGGGTAGTTATAAGGAATATTGATAAATCCCCTCTCGTAATACCCGTTAGGTAAAGAGGAAAAAACAGAAGGCAATACACCGAAGGTGCCTTTGGAGTTGCTATAAAAGTTTCGCCAGTAAAGACTTTCGGAAATTAGGGAATCAAGGTAAGGCATCAGGTTGCCGATTCGCGCATTACTTCCGACAAATAATGAAGAAAGACCTTCAACAATTACGAAGACAATATTAGGTTTTTTATTTGACCGGTGAAAGTATTTACCGAGTACATTCGGGTAATTATCCTTATGCAGCATAGGATATTCTTCTGAAACAAACTCAAAGCCCGATAAATCCTTTTGGTATTGTTCGATTGCTTTTTCTACTTCTTCTTTTGTTTTCAAATCATATTTTCTTTTGTGAAAATACTTATCATTAGCCATCTTGATCATAAACAGGATTTTATTATTGGCAAGAAAGTATTGAATCTCTTCCTGGTATTTAGCAGGATGACTCAAAAGAAAATTCCCGTTGATTACCATCAGTATTATTGATGTAACATATACAGTTGAAAATATTCCTGTAAATACGGTGCTTACGTTTTTTATCTTTAGAAAAAGACCAGATACTACTACAAACCCGGGAAGAATTAAATAAAGCAGCCAGATTTGGATTCTATTAGATGAAAATTCGTAAACAGCAATAGAGAGGATGTCGCTCAATGAAAAACTGAACAAAGCTGTTCCCAGCAAATCTTTGTTGGTAAGAAAGTATTGAGTCAAACCGAGACTAATCGTCAAAACAAGAAGGAGAAATATTTTGTAAAGATTCAGAATAAATTCCTTGCGATAAAAAGAGTAAACCGCGAAAAAGATTAAAGACAAGAATGATACAAAAACTATTAAATGCGCATCATATTGAATGCTTGTTAAAAATAAGCCAAATGAAAGGAATGAGCCGTAACTATCCGAAAGGAAAAAATATTCGAATACTCTAATTAACAGGAGTGCTAAATAGGTTAATAATGTTATTAACAAAAACTGCTGTAGATTTTTCAGAAGATTCTTTTTCATCGACAATTCCTTATGAGTCCCCATCCAATCGCGAAAAGTCAAAACAATTTATCAAATAATCTGAACCATGATTTGCGGTGATCGTAAACAGCTTCAGATTGCTGTACCCTGTCGGAACTGATTATTTGTCCAATTCCTACGGGGCGAACACTGCTTTTGTACTCGGTAAGTAAGTTATCGTCGGTGATTAAAGGATATTCTTCATATTGTTTTCTTACCGTTTCTCCTATATCAACAAGCGGAACATGCATCAGTCTTTTAATATCTATTTCATCGTTTGATTTGTACTCAAGTACGGGCTTGCCGTTACGAAAAAATTTCAGGTAGTTTATATTCTTTGTTGCATCGTCAAGGTTAAACGGGTTATCTCCGGCGGCAATAACATTGGAATATTTTACAATGTGTTTAAACACATGCGCAGCAGTAATTACCACATCATGTGAGCCGGTTGTATTGTAGTAGATTACGCCGTCATTGTTAAGATGTTCTTTTACAGATTCCAGGAAATCAATTGAAAGAAGGCTGGTACTAAAGCTTCGCCAGTTCCACGTTGTATTCATGATTATCATGTCAAACTTTTTATCAGGATTTCTTTTCAGCCAACGCCTGCCGTCGTCAATTACTAATTTTACTTTAGGGTTGCTTAGAATTTCTCCATGTTCGGGGTACATGGAAACTGCTTCCGCGTATCCCGGGTTTATTTCTATTACAGTCAACGACTCAATGTTTTCATAATCAGCTAAAACTTTAGTCCATGAACCGGAGCCAAGCCCTATCTGCAAAACATCTTTCGGTCTTCGATGTAAAGAAGCAACAAGATAAGCCCTGTCAATACCGTTTGAATTACTTTCCGGCCCAACGTTAAATCTCCCGTCGTACATCCCGTTGCCGTATATTATATCTCCGTGCGCTTCTTCACTCACTGTAATAATTCCATGCCTGCCTTGAAAGCTGTGTTTAAAGTTTTCTCCGTTTAATCCCTGCAGTTTTTCAAGAGTTCTATTATAGAATGAGCTATGTATACTGTTGAAGCTGAAACCGGAAAAAACAATGAGGCTTAATAACGCGTATTTATACATTCTTCTAATCGAAGAATACATAAGTACAACGAATGAAAGCAGCAAAGCGATGTAAGTAATTATTAATACGTTTTGTTCAATTGTAAACAGGTCCAGCATTACAAAACCCGTGATCAATGGTCCTGCTATTGATCCGACTATATTAGCCATATAAATCCGGGAAACTCCAATCCCTACATTTTCGCCTTCTTTAATACCGATAAAGCATAGTGTGGTAAAAATCCCTCCCTGTAGAAGCGCAATAATAAAGATTAATAAGTACGAAACTTCAATTCCAAAACCGGCTTCAGTAAACAAAGAAATGACGGGAATAGAGATGTAGTATATTATTGCCGAGACAAGAATTACTCCACCCAAATATTCTTTAATTTTTTTTGAATGTTTTGTTGAAACTTGTTTTCCAATCAGTGAACCGAAAGCGATGCCCAGCAGGAAAAAACCCAATACTTCACCGAAAGTCTCAGGCGCACTGCCGGTAGCAAACGATATAAGTTTTACCCAAAGAATCTCCTGGCTTAAAGAAATGTAACCCGTTAAAGCAGATAATAAAATTATAACAATTCTGGTCATAGTATTGGCTTCAATTTTAGTTTTTAGTTTGAACAATCCCTGAACTGTTAGGGTACTCAAGATCCTTATCCGGTACAAGTGCTGATTTAATAAATCGTTTTACTTTGGCGGATTTCAAGACAAATTTTAAGTAGACAAAGACGCCGGCAAATAAGTTTGCCGATACAGCTATGTACGAAGTAATCTGCAGCCCTGATAAAACAAAGAATACGTGCACGGTAAAGAAACATGCAAGCGCCGAACCCAATGTATTTATAAAATAAAGATATCCTACCGAGGAGCCGACATTTTTATAATAACGGTTGATATAAGAAACAAGTACCGGCAGTGTCGAACCCATAAAAAGGGTTGGTAGAAACAGCAGCGAAAATACAGCCAACGAGATCGCCCAAAGCGAGTTACCGTTTGTTACGGAACCGATTATCTGAATCAATTGCAAACTGAATATTCCGAAAACACCTATTGATATCTCTAATACTACAAACACAATGGGTAGAGAATTACTAAACCGTTTAGACAAGTAACCTCCGAACAAAGAACCCAGTC
>JANQLA010000047.1 GCA_028280855.1 Melioribacteraceae bacterium | reverse complement strand
TTTGGGCACGACATGGAAAGCAACTTCTGAAGAAGGAGATGTTTTTGAAGGTCGTGATCGTACAACTGGAGAAGTGAAGTGGGCCGGCACACGCGTCGATTTAATATTCGGTTCAAACTCAGAGCTTCGCGCTCTTGCCGAAGTATACGGATGCGCTGACTCTCAAGAAAAGTTCGTACAGGACTTCGTGGCAGCATGGGCTAAAGTGATGAATCTTGACCGCTTTGATCTCGCCTGATTTTAGCACAATCTTTCATGAACAAAATTAAGTTAAGAGGCAGCTCAGTAAAGGGCTGCCTTTTTTGATTTAGCAATATCTTGATTATTAGAAACCTTTTAATAACCTCAAAAAGAGGTCCGTAAAGAATTGCGATTGTAAAGCTATTCCACTTTTTGCTGATGTTGCTCAAGCAGTATTTCATCCCGCTTGTATTCATGCATAAATTGAGTCTCAGTATAATTATAAATCATAAACTCATTTGTATTATTTTGCAAAAGCGGAATTATTTTTTCTGTGCCCTTAGTGAAACCTTTGTGTTCATTGTGGTAAATGAAAAATAGCAAAAATGCAGTTGAACTATTGTACTGTCAAAAATACCTTAACAATCAAAGCTGGTTAACAACTTGTTTATTATCTAATGTCGCTCAATATTATAGGAATATTACAAATACTTATAGCATCGCAATGCTTGTTTTTCGCTTTCTACCTACTTAGCGGGAGACATAGAAAGTTTTTAAGAAACAAAATAGTTGCAGCGCAAATGATCATCACCGCATTGATAATGATAATGAACTGGATATCCGTCTTAGATAATCAAATACCAAATTTAAACCTGGTTCTCGGCTTAACTATTGGCCCGCTGATCTATCTGTTTACAAAATCATTAGTGCATAAGAATTTCAAAATTACCTTCAGCGATAAATTAAATTTTTTGCCGTTTATAATATTATTGCCAACGATATTTACCGATTTTATTGCGGTTTGGATTTATGCCGCATTGATCTTTATTAGTATTACCCTGTACGATATTTTATCGTTCAAAGAATTGGCCAATTACGAACGATTGAGCAACCAAGCTGATTCAAATACGGACAGGCTAAAACTCGGCTGGTTCAAAAAAATGCTCTCTCTTATTCTGCTCATTCTATTTGTGAATATTACCAGTTTCATGATCCAAAATTATTACGGCAAACTAACCTTTCCAATTGACGTAATTCTGTTGTTTGCATTACTGCTGCTTTTTATAAACTCAATAGTATTTCAGGCGCTTAAGCACCCCGATATATTTATAGATATTGACGACGATAAAATAAAAAGCCTTGCCGCTTTAGATAATACAACGCATACCGGTAATAAGGAATTGGCGGAACTATTTGAAAAAATAGAGTCAATTATGAAGAAGGATAAGCCTTATCTGAATCCTGATTTTCTTATAACGGATTTGGCTAAGTTACTGAAAGAACCTTATAAACTTGTTTCTCAAGCCATTAATAGAAATTCCAATCTTAATTTTTCAGAATATGTAAATCGCTTTAGAATTGAAGAAATAAAACAAAAAATGAAATCCCCTGAATATAGCTCCAAACCTTTACTGGAATTAATGTACGAAAACGGATTTAATACAAAATCCAATTTCAACAGGGCATTTAAAAAATTTACCTCTTTCACCCCAAGTCAATATAAAAAGGAAATATCAAACCGCACTTAAAAGTACTATATGATTATATACATAACTCCGTAGAAATCTTGGTCATGCTTTTGGGATAGCTCAAATGTGTTGAAAGATACATACGTATAAACGAGTAAACTGGTTATACAAAGTACTGCTGGTGTTACTAACCAAATAGGTAAACCTATTGGTTAATAGTTTATAAAAGATATTGGTTACTATTCTACTATAATAAAACCACAAAGGACGCAATGAATGCACAAAGTTCACAAGTCAAAATTCATATAAGTCTTTGTGACCTTAGTGAAACCTTTGTGCTCCTTGTGGTAAATAAAAAATAGCAACCATGCAGCTAAACCATTTTGATGTCAAAGTTCTATAAAGATCAGACCTGAATAGCAAAAGATATTATTATTCAACGATTTCAGAGGCTACCTTAAAAGTCTAATACAACTAAAAGTTTTAAACGCAGTAGAAGTTTGGAACCAGCTAATACCGCCTCTTAAATTCGAAGAATTTTGAAGAGCTAACGATATAATTAATAAGTACTAAATCGGGATTTAGGTCGAAAACACTTTCTTTTTCAACAATATTTAGCTCCAAAATTTCAACCAAAGGAGCGCGGTAATAATGCTGAAAAAATATCTCTTACTTGCTTATCTAATTCTTCATTTATCACTGTATGCAGAAACATCTAACGAGAGCAAAGTTATCTGGGACGAGTGGAATGTTCCGCACATTATTGCCGAAAACGACTCAGTGATGTTTTATTTGTTGGGTAAGGTTCAGATGAAACTGCATGGAAATTTATTACTCAAAAAATATGGCGAAGCCAGGGGTAAAGGTGCGGAGTATTGGAGTAAACAATATTTATCAAACGATCTTATGATAAAACGATTGGATATTCCGAACAGATCAAAGAGATGGTTAAAAGAACAGGATGAGCAGAATAAGACGAACATTAAAGCATTTATAAAAGGAATAAATGATTTTGCCGAAGAAAATCCAGACCAATTAAATGATGATAACAAAGTAGTACTGCCGGTTGTAGAAACAGACCCGCTTTCACTTCTTCAGTATTCTTATCATTACAAAGTCGGCGCGTTTCAGCTACAATCAAAATTGGAACAGTGGAAAAACGCCGGATCAAACGCCTGGGCAATAGCGCCTTCCAAATCAGAATCGGGTAATTCGATGCTTTTGATTCAGCCGCACCCTCCCTGGACGGATGATTACAAGTTTTTCGAAGTTCACATGAAGTCAAACAACTTTAATATATACGGTATATCACTGATCGGGTCGATGACTATCGCTATGGGCTTCAATGAATACATGGGGTGGGGACTTACCTTCAACCAGGCCGATACATACGACCTCTATGAAATTGAAGTAGAAAACAATACATACATGGTAGAGGGAAAAAAGTATGAAATAGAACTCCGCAGAGAAGAGTATTCCTACAAAGAAAACGGAAAATTATTTACCGGCTCGATTATTTGTAAGAAAACAATTCATGGATATGTAGTTGAAGAAAAAGATCAAAAAGTAATAGCGTTGCGGCTATCAGGTTTGGACAGACCAAACATGATGAACCAGTTTTTGGAAATGGCCAAATCGAAAAACAGCTATGATTTTGAAAATGCAATTTCAGAATTACAGCTCCCTTTACAAAATATAGTTTACGCCGATAGATATGGTAAAATTGGGTACATATATAACGGGATTATTCCCAAACGCAATATCGATAATTACGGTTATTGGACGCAAATACAGAACGGCAATGAATCAAAAAACCTGGTAGATCAATATTTGACTTATGAAGAGCTGCCGAAATTTACCAATCCTGCGTCAGGATTTATATCTAACACAAATAATCCCCCATTCACTTCCACTTACCCGCCCGTTCTTAAGCCGGAAGATTACCCGGGCTACATCGCTCCCCGTTTCTTTGATAATCGTACCGAACGATCACTTAGGATACTGGTTGAAAATGAAAAATTATCGTTTGACGATTTGGAAAGAATTCAGAACGATTCGCAATCGGAATTAGCAAATAAATGTATTGATCAACTAATCTACTATTCATCTAATTCAGGGAAACAGATTCTAAAAGAAGCTGCCAGGGTTTTACGTGGCTGGGATAAAACCACAAGTATTGATAGCAAAGGATCAGTTCTATTTGCCCAGTGGTACTTTTTAAGCAAAGATAACTTATTCCAATCAGGGTCAAATCCGAATGAGCCGTTTAATGGAAATAACGACTTAACCGATTTTGCGCTGGAAAATATTCTAACGGCGGCAGAGATACTAAAAAACAAGTATGGAAGATTAGACATAAAATGGGGCGATGTATATAAAATATACCACGCCGGTAAATTGTACCCGTCCGGTATTGGGCTGAACGAATTGGGATCTTTTAAAGCAGGCTTTTACAGGCCGGGTAATGAAGGTAAATTTATGCTGCTTGGCGGTGTTGCATATTCACTTATAGTTGAATTTGCAGATAAGGTGAAAGCCAAAGCTGTTTTACCCTATGGTAATTCTACAGAAAGTCCCGACGACAAACAGTTGGAATTACTAAACAATGGAGTACTCAGAGAAATACTTTTTTACGAAGAAGATTTAAAATCGGTTGATCAATCAGGAAAATAGATTAACAACATATACCCGGTTTTAATAAATGTTCAGCTCCTAAATTACATGAAGAACATTCTTGTTGTATGTATAGAAGAGAGAATCTGCTTCTGCGGCTTTATATTAATTACAAAATTCATATTTTAACACCCGGCTTCCACAGGAGAAAAGTTTGGGCTATAAAATTGTAATTACATGCGACAGAACCCTTGTTTCAAGGTACAACGGGTTGTTGTTTTTCGGCTTTGTTGCCAGCATGCCCAAAACGATTTTACCTGATTGGATTTATTATCCTTTCTTCTGCCCGAGCGTTAAGGTTGATGAAAACGGAAGACTAAAACACGCCAATTACGGGATGCGAAAAATCGAGGGCTCGCTTATTGCCGGCGGATTCAGCAGGGATGAAGTAGCGGTTGTACACCCCGACTATATCGATAAAGCCGTTGATGAGAATACGAAAGTTGTAGCAATAACCTCAATCGATCCCCTTGGAATCGGTCCTTTAACATCAACCTGCACCGAGCTGTTTAACGGTAAAGGAAGAATGGCTGCGAAACTAAAAGAAGTTTTGGACAGCCCATCAATCAACAAATACAAACCGACCGTAATACTTGGCGGGCCCGGATCATGGCAGCTAAGCGCTCATCCTGAAAGGATGGATGAATTAGGTATACATCACGTTGTAGTCGGCGAAGGCGATATTACTGCTCCAAAGCTGATTAAAGAAATTATTAACGGGGAGAACGGTACACATCCGAAAATAATTGACGGAGAAGTTGCTTACGAGGAAAACATAGCGGATATAGTAAATCCATCCATCATTGGTCTTGTTGAAGCAACACGAGGATGCGCAAGAAGCTGTGCGTTTTGCGTACCGTCGGTTCGTAAAGTCAGGTCAATGCCGCTAAACCGGATAATGAACGAAGTAAAAGTAAATGTTGATTCGGGCGAGAACGGAATAATATTGCACGGAGAGGATATACTTTTATACCAATCGGATGGATTGGAAGTAAATTCCGAGGCGGTAATTAACCTGTTCAGGGAAGTTAAAAATTACGCAGGGATTAACTGGGTTTACGGCGTACATACATCATTTTCATCTGTAGTAAGCTCGCCCAGAACAATTGAAGAAATTTCCAAAATACTGAATCTTACAGGTAAGAATAACAAAGTAAACTATTTCCAGGTTGGTATAGAATCGGGAAGCCCACGGCTAATCAGGAAACATATGAAAGGAAAGGTATATCCCTTCGAAGCAGAAGAATGGCCCGATGTGGTTCGCGACGGTTTCCGAATATTGAACGAGAATCATTTTATTCCATGCACAACATTAATTTTAGGCCTGCCGGGCGAAGAAGAAGAGGACATTCAACAGTCAATTGACCTGGTTCGTTCGCTAAAACAATATAAAAGCTTAATTGTACCGATGCTGTTTACACCTCTTGAAACAACCCGGCTTGAATATTCAAAAGGCCTCTATAAATCCGATTTCAAGCCCGAGCATTATGAACTGATAACCGCATGCTGGGAACACAATCTAAACTGGACGCCCCTGCTTTGGTCTCATTACGGGTATTCAAAAAATGCTTTTGTTCGTTTTTCAATGGATTTGGTTTTTAGAGCAACAACTAAATTAATTCTTGCCAGGATGCGATATACGGCGAAAAAGCACGGCGCACGTCTTTATTAAACAACCGGTAATTATAGACGCTGCAGTTTTACAATTATAAATCCCGGTGATCTAGCCACTGACCAATTTTACTCTTCTTTAAGTCTTTCACTAACTCTGAACTAACTACATTATATAAGAGAGGGTGAAAGCATATAAGCAATTTCTTTACACTCATACGGATATTCCGTATATTTGTATATGGAAATTTTATTTATAGAAACTCCTGACTTTGCGAACAAATTTGATAAACTGGCTTCCGTTGCCGAGATGAGGATGTTACAAAATGAATTAATCCAAAACCCTGAAAAAGGATCGCTTGTTAAAGGTACCGGCGGCGCAAGGAAACTAAGAGTTAAGTTACCTCAAACAGGTAAAAGCGGTGGAGCCCGCGTTATTTATTACTACATTGACTTGTATGGGGAAATATGGTTTTTGGATATTTACGCAAAAAAACACAAAGAAAGTTTAACTGATACTGAAAAGAAGAAGTTATATAAATTTATTAAGGAGAAAATCCATGGCTCATTCAAATAAATATCGTGTTACACAACTGTCCAAAAATGGAGTTCGCAAGATCTCACATTTGGATGAACAAGAACTTCAGAAATTGCGTGCAAAACGATTGCAAAAAATTAGAAAAGAAGAACTAGGCTTAACTCAAAGTAGATTAGCAAATGTTATAGGTGTTAAGCTGAGAACATTGCAAGATTGGGAACTCGGGCGCTCTCCTATGCCGAAACCGGTTGAGATTTTAATGAATCTGATGAAGGAGATGCCTAGCGTAAAAAAGAGGCTTCTTGCTTCATCTGATTAATTTGTTTAGCGTACACAACAACCTTGAAGGACGAAA
>JANQLA010000568.1 GCA_028280855.1 Melioribacteraceae bacterium | reverse complement strand
TAATGAAAGAGCTTACCGGGGTTGAAATAGATACTTTGTTTACTGGGCGTGATCCGCTTAAGGAGTTGATTGAAGAAGCTCATGCACGGAACTTAAAAGTTATTGCGTGGTTTGAGTTTGGTTTCTCATCTTCGTACCAGGAGAACGGCGGAAAGATTTTGCGTGAAAAGCCTGAGTGGGCATCAAGAAATAAAGATGGTACACTTGTTCAAAAGAACGGCTTCGAATGGATGAACGGCTTTGATCCCGAGGTGCAGGATTTTATGCTTTCGTTAATTATGGAAGTTGTAGAGAATTACGAAATAGACGGGATACAGGGTGACGACCGGCTCCCTGCAATGCCGTGTGAAGCTGGGTACGAGGATTATACAATAAACGCTTACATGAATGCACATAACGGAAACAAGCCACCTGAATACGAGAGAGATTATGCATGGATTAAATGGCGCTCGGGTTTATTAAATAAATTTATGAAACGGATACATGACGAGGTGAAGAAATCAAAACCCGACATGCTTGTTTCGATGGCTCCAAGCATCTATCCCTGGAGCGAAGAGGAGTATTTGCAGGATTGGCCGACATGGGTAAACAGGAAATGGGTCGAACTCATCATACCGCAGCTTTACCGGTACGATATTGAAAACTATAATGAAGAATTAAATCTTGTTTTTGACGAGCAGGTAGGAGTTGACGAGTTAAATAAGTTTTATCCCGGGGTTTTGTTAAAGGTTGGTAAATACTACCCATCAGAAAAATTCTTACGACAAATGATCGAATCAAACAGGGCGCTTGGTATTAACGGCGAAGTGTTTTTCTTTTATGAAGGACTAAAAAGGTTCAAAGATTTCTTCATGGAAGTTTACAAAGAAAAAGCTGAATTTCCTGCTCTAATTAAATAGAGGAAGATTTTGAAACGTTTAATATACATTTTACTACTGGTTCTATTCATAAATACATCCGCTCAGCTTAATGAATTCAGGGGAGTATGGCTAACGAATGTTGACAGCAATGTTCTGTTTTCCGATGATAACATTGTTGAAGCGATGGACTACCTTAGATCTATCGGAATTAATGTTGTATTCCCGGTAGTTTATAACAAAGGCTATACACTATACCCTTCGGCAATTATGGATAGTTTGTTCAACGAACCTGTACTCCCGAATTCGTCCTTCGGGAATCGTGATTTCCTGGAACGGCTTATAATCGAAGCTCACCGAAACGGAATTGAAGTGATTCCATGGTTTGAATTCGGGTTTTCTTCTTCATACAGCTTGAACGGCGGACACATAGTTGAGAAATTTCCGCACTGGGCTACACTTAACAACCAGGGCGAACTTGTTGTTAAGAACGGTTTCGATTGGTTATCCGGTATAAATCCCGAAGTGCAGGATTTCATGCTTGGACTAATGCTTGAAGTAATCGATAAGTACGATGTAGACGGTGTGCAGGGAGATGACAGGCTTCCGGCAATGCCAACCGAAGGCGGATACGACTCGGTTACTGTTAGTATTTATAAATCGGAGCATTTCGGTTCTGAGCCGCCGGCGCAATTTTCAAATACTACATGGCGAAGATGGCGAGCGGATAAACTAAATGAATTCCTGGGCAGAGTTCGAGATTCTGTAAAAGCTCGCGGGGATTATTTAATACTGTCATCTTCTCCAACTGTTTTTCCTTGGGGGTATAACGAGTATTTGCAGGATTCGAAAACATGGGCGGCAGAAGGACTTGTTGATAATATTGTGCCACAGTTGTATCGTCAATCGCTTTCAAGTTACAGAACAGAGCTTAGCAATTCGCTTAACCAGGTGGGCAATGGAAATCGTGAAATTTATTTTGCAGGTGTGTTGGCAAAGGTGGGTTCGTATGTTGTTACTCCTACGTTATTAAACGATATGATTGCCGAAAACCGTTCAAGACAAGTCTGGGGCGAATGTTTCTTTTTTTATGAGGCGCTAAGAGCCAACGGGAATGAAAACGGCGAGATACTGAAAGATGGTCCTTATTCGCGACCTGCTTTACTGCCTTATAGGAAAGGTGAAGCATTCCGCCCAGTTGCTGATATAGTTAATGAAGATTCTTCGCTGGTAAATGTTATCGGAGAATGGGAAGAATATCCTCAAAAAGGATTTGAAGGCATGATACTTCGTACGGATGAAGCTGAAAACTACAGAGCTATTGAATATTACGTGGACGTCTCAACTCCGGCTTACTATGATGTCTACACATTCCGTACTCCGAATACTCCCTGGACCGACGTGGCAAACTATAAAGTATATTCCTCCGATGACTCAACTACGGTAATTGTTGATCAAAGCGATCTGAGCAAAAAAGGTTGGCATAAGCTTGCAACCGTTAATCTTGAAAGCGGCAAACAAAAAGTTGTTAAGGTTGATAACGAAAACAATGAGAACGGTAAATACCTGGTTAGCGACGCTGTAATGATAATGATAAACAGGAAGCTTTCTCCCGATGTTGTTGTTTCGGTTAAAGAAGAAACGAATAATGTTATAAATACTCCAGCTAGTTTCTCGATTAGTCAGAACTACCCTAACCCGTTTAATCCATCAACAATAATTGAATATAATCTGAACGAAGCGGAGCATGTAAATATACGAGTATTTGGTTCCTTAGGGAGAGAAGTGAAACAACTGATGAACAATCAGCAACCTGCGGGACGATATAAGATACAGTTTGATGGATCAGGATTAAGCTCAGGGGTTTACATGCTTAAAATAAATGCCGGTAGTCATTCCGATTCAATTAAAATGCTGTTACTGAAGTGATGGTTTGGAAAACAGCTACAACTAATAATTTTGTAAACTGTTGAAACAGTTTTTATGAAATTTTTATTGCTATTAACTCACGATCCGCAGGAATCACGTCGGGCAAGCTTAAGTCATGGGTTAATAAATAAATCCTTCTTTAGATCAATCATTGCGATTGTTTCCAAAACGAATTTTCTTAAAACCCATTTCAGTTGCAAAGTCTTATTGGCTATCACATTTTTCTTTAATTATGCTTCGTACACTCAAACTGCGGTAGAGATGCGTGCAGTTAAGCTAACTAACGTTGACAGCAATGTTCTCA
>JANQLA010000473.1 GCA_028280855.1 Melioribacteraceae bacterium | reverse complement strand
TCACCGCCGTTTGGAGCTGATACCGTTAATAGCTGGTTTTCGTTAACAATTTCAAATACTGCATTGGACTCGTCGAAGAACTGGTCGTCTTCGTCGTCGGAAATCCTGATTTTGCACAACGATGAGCTAATATCCGGAACTGAAGCCCAGGTATAAATACCGTCGCTTTCAGTTCTATCGGCAACAAGCTCCCACGATGCACCGTTATTGGTTGAGAAATGTATGTCAACAAATTCAACATTAGACGAAATCCATTGAATCGAATAACTGGCTCCTTCGAACAAACTTTCGCCTCCGTTTGGAGAAGTTACTGTAATAGACTTAACAGGACGTTCTTTAACTGTGAACAAACCGCTGAAGTCGACAGGCGAATCAAGTTCCGAATCGCTGATTCTAAGCCTGTAAAGATTTGAAGGAGTAGTAAACCTTGTTTCATAAAATCCCGCAGCACCAGGTGCATCTTCGGTTAAAGTAAACCAACTGTCATCGAAGAACTCGGCGTTAGGATCATATATCGCATCGGTCATTGTAAATTCGATTTTTATTTTCTCAATATTCTCGGCTTCCCATTCAATCCTATTCAAATCACCGGAAATCCATACATCACCAGTTGCAGGTTTATTTATCTTTAACAAGCCCGCCTGCTTAATTGTAAAAGTAGCATTGCTTTCGTCAATCGGCTGGTTGTCATCGGAATCACTAATACGTACTTTTGCCTGCGTTGAGTTAATATTAGGAACAGTCCAATCGAAAGAGCCTGTATTCGCAACATTATCTGCAATCAGTTCCCAGCTTATGCCGTTATTGGAGGTGTATTCAATTTTAACTTCGTCAATACCATTGCTTGCCCAAGACAATAACTTTGAGGTGCCTGCATCCCAAACCTCACCGCCGTTTGGCAATACCACTTCTACCGATTGCTCAACTTGGTTTGTTATATTGAAGAAGTTATCGGACATATCAAAAGGAGCGCCGTCAACAGCATCGCTAATACGCACCTGGCACAAAGATGAATTCAGGTCCGGTATGTTTTCCCAAAGAAAACTTCCGTCACTTGTTGTATTGTCAGCGATAACAATCCATTCTGCCCCGCCGTTAATAGTGTATTCAATTTTTACATTAGCAATGTTTACCGAAGTCCAAGTAATATTTGTACTGGTTCCGGTAAGATAACTTTCCCCGCCGTTTGGTGACAGGACCGTAACGTTTGGTTCAGGCGAAATTGTAAATAAAGCGTCGGAATCATCAGAAGGCATTCCATCTTCCGCATCGCTTATTTTAATTCTACAATTTGTTGAAGATGTCGAAGGCACCTGGTTCCACGTGTAATGACCATCCGATGGAGTTGAACTAACAATCGTAGACCAATCCAGTCCGTTGTTTGTAGTAAGTTCTATTCTAACATTCTCGATACCTGTTGTGGTCCAGGTAATTTCCTGTGTAGTACCTGCCTGAAAATCTTCTCCTCCGTTCGGAAGGGTAACTCGCAAATATTGATTATCATTAACAATTTCAAATACATTATCCGATTCATCAAAAAACTGTGAGTCATCGTTATCCGAAATTCTTATTTTGCATAAAGACGAGCTAATGTCGGGTACCGCGGGCCAAGTATGAATACCGTCACTCTCAGTACTATCGGCAATTAGCTGCCACGTAGCGCCGTTATTCGTTGTAAACTCGATATCCACATACTGCACGTTAGATGAAACCCATTTAATCGAGTAACTTGCATTAGCAAATAAACTTTCGTTTCCATTCGGTGATTCAACTGTGATAGATTTCGAAACCGCTTCCTTTACTCTGAAGAACCCGCTAAAACTTTCGGGTGTGCCTAATTCGGCATCGCTTAATCGAATCTTGTAAGTTTCCGAGATTGTAGTAAATCTTGTCTCATATACGCCCGGTCCGGCAGGAGTGCCGTCTGACAATAAGAACCAGTCCTCTTCGAATGTTATTGAATTTGGGTTATAATCTATCGGTTTTGTAGTATATTCAATTTTAACCTTCTCAACATTCTCCGATACCCATTCAATCCTGTTAAGATCCCCGGAAACCCAAACGTCGCCGGAATTAGGAGCTGTGAGACTTAATGTCCCCGGCTGCTTCAGTGTAAAAGTAGAATTACTCTCGTCGAAAGGAGTTAAATCGCGTGAGTCGCTTATACGAATTTTCGATTGAGTTGAACTAACATCGGGAACAGACCAATCATACGAACCAAGACTTTTTATAGAATTCTCAATTGTTACCCATTCAATTCCGTTATTCGAGCTGTATTCAATTTTAACCGAATCAATTCCGTTACTTTCCCAAGTAATTGTTTTCGAAGTATTGGCTTCCCAAAGCTCCCCGCCGTCTGGTACCAATACCTGAATTGTCTGCTCGATCTGATTGGTAATACTGAAAATTTCATCGGATAGATCAAACGGGATTCCATCGTTGGCATCGCTAACCCGTATTTTACACAAGGTAGAGTTTAAGTCCGGTATTGTTGTCCAATTGTAATTACCGTCGCTTGGTGTGCTTGCTTCAATAACCTGCCAGCTCGCACCGTTATTAGTAGTTAACTCTATTTTCACGTTCTCAATATTTTCAGAAGTCCATGTAATATTGTTGCTTGTACCGGTCTGCAAAGTTTCACCACCGTTGGGGGATAAAATTTTGATATCCGGTTCAGGTAAAATGGAGAATGTGCCATTACTCTCATCAAAAGGGACACCAATTGTGGCACCTGAGATTCTTATTTTACAGTTGTTCGATGCAGTGTTGGGTACCTGAGCCCAGGTATAAAATCCCGAACTCGGCACGTTATCGTCAATTAGTATCCAATCGACACCATTGTTCGTAGAATACTCAATATCTACAGATTCAACCCCTGTAGATGTCCATGCAATAGTCTGCGATGATCCGGAACTCCATTCCTCTCCACCATCGGGTGAAGTAACTATAATTTCAACTGTCGGGTTCTCAACGATTGTAAAGCTATTGTCCGAAATATCAAACGGCACAAAGTCTTCGGCATCGCTGATTCGCACAACGCAAAGCACAGAGTTACGAGGAGGAATAGGATTCCACAAAAAGTTACCGTCGTTTGGTGTGCTTTCGGTAATCGTAGTCCATTCAGCGCCGTTATTTGTACTAAATTCAATTTTAACATGCGATATCGATTGAATTGAGTTTCCGGAAGCGCCTTTTTTCCTAGTAACGTCTGGGGATAACTTATGCGCTTTTGCCGGCAACTTTCCGGCTTTTTTTAACTTACTTTTTTTCAGACCGACTTTTACATCCTCCCTGGATTCATTCAGGGGTAAAGTAACAACACCAGCGGGAGTAATATCAGGAGTTGAAGTAGTCCACTGAATGAAGTGCCCCGAACCAGATAGCCATTCTTCCTCGCCGTTTGGTGAAAGCACTGTAATAAATAGTTCAGGCTCAATACTAAATACAGAATTACTTTCATCAGAAGGGAAACCGTCTTCTACATTTGTGATACGAATCTTTGCATTTGACGAAGGTTGATTCGGTACGGGCTCCCATGTATAGAATCCGTCGCTTTCAGTGCTTTCAACAATTGTCTGCCAGGTAACGCCGTTATTCAAAGTGTATTCAATCTTTACGTTGCTGACTTCGGAGCTGAACCAGGTAATATTTTCCGAAGTGTTACCGATCCAGTTTTCACCGCCGTTTGGTGATGTAACAATAATTTCCCTAGGTATGCTTATTGAAAAAACATTATCACTAACATCGGAGACAGTGTCTGCGCTCACATCTGCTATTCTGATAAGCGAAGTTTCAGAAGTAAAATTAGGTATCGGGTCCCAATTGTACTTGCCAGAATCCGCGGGATAACTTTCTATAATATTTCTCCAGTTTTCACCGTTGTCGTTGGAAAACTCTATACTAACATTATTAACAGAAGTAGATGTCCATTCAATTAAATGACTTTCGCTAACTATTAAAAACTCCCCACCGTTTGGACTTTTGACTTCTATGGATTTCGTTGGCGGTTCAACAATACTGAAAAAGCCGCTACTAATACCTTCGGTAGTGCTGTCAACCGTCACAACTTTTATTCTGCAAATATCCGAAACCTGGTTTGGGATTGGGCTCCAGATAAAACTTCCAACGTCTTCAATGTCGGTAGCAATTAGATTCCAAGTCTTCTGGTTGTCAGTAGTGTATTCAATATTCAAGTTACTGCTTGTTGTGCTTGTCCATGTTATTTCATGACTGCCGGCTATAAGCAGAGTATCTCCACTTGCGGGTGATGAGACAGTGATAGTTTCTTCCGTCGGGTCAACTGTATCTCCGCCGGTTGATGTATCGTCTTCTCTAAGTTCACAGGAAA
>JANQLA010000399.1 GCA_028280855.1 Melioribacteraceae bacterium | reverse complement strand
TGCGAGAAGATGTTATTTCAATCGTAGCTCTTATGTATTGCGGGTCAACTCTTCCATGCAAGTCGGGGTCATCGCCAACAGTTTCAAGAGTTAACTTGTAACCTTTTATGTCTCCTTTACTAAAAATATCCTGCATGTTCTGAGTGCTTATTTCGGAAATGTGACCTGGGGATACAGCAGGGAGCGTTTGATCATCCGTTAATGTACTGGTGTTCGTTTGATTCTGCGAGAGTATCAAATCAGCGTCAAACTTTTCAATTGTCAAATCACCTTTGAGTACGCAGCTTGTTTTATGAACGCTATTGGTGTACTCTTCAGTATAGACCATTCCAAAACTAAGATAACCGTTATTCGATGGGAAGTCACCAAAATTAAGAACCTCATTTCCACGCAAGCCGCGCGCGTCAACTGTTGCTTGCTGCGCCGATGTAACAACATGCGCATCAACCATTCCATCAATAATAAATACTTCAAAGCAATCTTTTAGAAAATCATAATCGCATTGCACACTTTCTGCTTCGAGCATAAACTTAAACCAGTTCCGGAGCTCAATGCCTTTTTCAATTTCTAACGGATCATCTTCCATGGTAAGCTTTGCCGGGTAACGTAGACCAATAGGACGCGGGTTAGTTGCTCCGTCACTCCCCATTTTGCTAAAAATTACTTTGTCGAGATTTACGAAAGAACGTGCCATAAAATTTTAATCCTCGTTTATATCCTTCACGTCGATGTAATCGATTTGATGCTGCTTGAAAAGATTTCGTAAATTGTAATCGATGCGCGTGAGAACCAATCCCTCTTTTCTGTCATGCTCCTCAAGTTTTCCTATTCGTTCTTCATGTGCCTTAAGCTTTACGCTGGTTGTGTGCTTCCAATAGAGAATTATTCCAATTTGAATTCCAACAGCGACAAGAAATCCGGCAACGAGTATGATAAGATGAATTGATT
The DNA here is from genome assembly GCA_028280855.1 of Melioribacteraceae bacterium. Taxonomy (GTDB): domain Bacteria; phylum Bacteroidota; class Ignavibacteria; order Ignavibacteriales; family Melioribacteraceae; genus PGYT01. Next base: position 8,106 of record JANQLA010000399.1, on the reverse strand, counting down.
CCAACACTATTTTCACTTCATTTGTCATAATAATTATTCAATTAGTTATTAAGCAGCGTATTTTAACTTTGTTACAGTAAAATGTTGCTCAAGTTCTCGTCTCAAGTCATAGAAAATAGCCTGCTGATTCTTTTGCCTGAATACATAGTTCGTTTGAACTATAGTTAGTATTACTTTAAAAACCTGTTTGATTTGTGCAGACATATTGTACTTGTCGCCTATAGAAACGAGTGCGGAAATTTCTGTATCGCTAAGCTCTTTGATTTCTTCTAAAGCTAAAGAAGCATCCTGAAATGCATTAATGAATTTGGGAATCACTTTCACGGCTAAATCGAGAACGTTAATGTCTCCTTCGCTATGTTTTATTTCTGCATAGCTCGAATACAATGCATCAACAATCTCAGTAGTTTGATCTATGCCGTACACCTGCCCCGGTTCCGCATCGTACTTAACAACTGTTTGAGTTGAACATGCCATGAGCACAATAGCAAAAGGAAGCATTAGTATCATCGGCAATCTATCGCCCGCAAGGTTGTACTTCTTTGCTTTACCGTCCTTATCTTTACCCTGCAAGTACATTGTAATGTTAAGAACTACGCCAAGTCCGAATGTTGCCCAGTTGATTTCACCCCAATTACCGCCGACTGCTTCGACAATGTTCTGAAGGTTAAGCAAAACATTTATAACAACTCCCAGCCAGTTCGTTGCTGTGTTTTTTAAGTCGCCTTTCTTATTTAACATGTTGCCTCCGTTAAAATTTGTAATTAGCTAATCTTTTATAAAAACTAGTCTATTCTTAATGATTGTGTTTTTACCGTTCTTTGCATTACCGGTATAGAACATTCTAAATAGCAATGCGGCTTTAAGTGTATCGCTGCTCGACACTGCAGTTTCAACCGAATCTGTTCCGAAATTTTTATGATCTATCCACTCGCCGAACTGTCCAAGTCTTTGAAGTTTAACTCCTATATGAACTGAGTCATTTAACTGATCATAAGAGCGGTATAGCTCGTATACATTTTTTACATGCGGCAAGGAAAAAGCTGCGCTAGCTCCAGTAGTATCTCCGGAAAGTGTGTCGGTTATATCGACGATTACTCTGTCCGGGTACATATTTTTCTGTTCAATTGTATATAAAGCTGTTTGTGCGGTAAGGGTGCACGTAATCAACATCAGTGTCTTAACTAAAAGAATTCTTGATAACATTTTCAAAACTCACCTCCTAGTTTTTTACAATCGGCGGACGCATGGAGTACATGAATCAATGCGCCCGCCTACTGGTTTTGTTATATTCTAATTCGTGACAATCTTTTTATTGACTTAACGTTTTCGAGCTTTGAGTTACCAATAAACTCGAATCTCGATTTACCGGATGGCTTTTCTTCAATATTCTCAAAGTCCTTAAAAAAGAAGCCGGAGTTAGTTGCATATCTGAATCCATCCGTTTCATTGAAGTCGATTATGTAAATAGATGAACTTTTACCATCGATTGTGTCAGATTCAGTTTGAGGCAGAGCAACGTCAGGAACAGGAACCATTTTCCTGCCGTCTATTTGACTTATTGGTTTTGAAAAATCGGATTTGGTTTCAGTATAAGCACTCAACTCTTTTGCAACACTTGACATCCTAGGATATACTGATTCGTTCATTACCAGAACAGCATTGGTAGACATTTTCGTAAATACTTTTATAAGCTCTTCCTCGAAAGATCGCAGCAAAGCTTTATCTGTAACATCAAGCGTAACATTCATCTGCTTTAGCGATGTGTGGATTTGAGCCTTAGTTAATCCGAATGCTTCTGCCTGGCCCGAGCTATCTGCAGCGTCCTTAATTAAAGTTGCGAGTCCTAAAATTTGATCGTTGCCATCTCCATTGATCATGTCATATATGATATCATCAACAACTTGCTTTGCTAACCGTATCTGTTCTCGTTCCAATTCCCTTCTCAATCCGTCCGGCGTTTTGCCAACGTTCAAGTCTTCTGTATATGCTCTATCAACCACGTACTCGTATCCGTATGCTTTTTGAGTAGCTCCACCTTTGCTCGGTGAGTACACAAAATTCTTAAGATCACCATTGATGGAACGTCTTGAGCCGCGATTGTCGCCAACATCCGGCTTTTGAGGATATGTATCATAGCTGAAAGTCTCTAATGAAAATTCAGCTACTTGAAAGAATGGATAAGAACTTAGAATGAAAGCAAGTATTCTGTTGAATTTATCTTGTCCATTCTCAGCTCTCGAAACTTGATTTATTTTCATAACAGCTCCTTAAAAAAATTTTTGTTAATTGTTCATTTCTTCGATTGCTTTTACAATATCCTTGTCGGCTCCGTTAAGCGGCCCGCGATAAGAATCCTGTTCATTACCTTCGCCGGTTGATTGTGATTTGCCGGGTTTGAAATGCGGATCAACCGCAAGCGATGGCAGCAATGCTTCAAACGCATCCGGGTTTTCTTCAGCCAACTTTTGAAACTTCTCCTTCCACGTAGCTTCAGTAATTCTACCTTCGCCAATGCCTTTCTTTTTCAATTCAGCAACTTTTTTGTCCTTATCTTCCTGCAGCTTTTTCTTAGTTGCCTTAAGACCTGCGTCACGATCTTCTTTCATTTCTTTTAGAATCGAACTCATGTCGTCAATTTGATTTTGTAACGCCGCTATAGTTTCATCCTTATCATCGCCGCCGGTTTTTGTTTTATCTTCAGGATTATTTTTTTTCTTCAACTCGGCTTCAACCTCTCTTCGAATTTCATCTTCGGACTTGGCAGGCTCAACTTCCTTCGCAGCTTCTGTTAACTTTTTAATTAACTCCTGCTCCTTGTCGTCCACCTTTATTCCTACTGCTTTTAGAATCGTGATGATTGATTGAATGAATTTTTCCATTTGCGCTCCGAAAAGTTTTATCAAATTCTTGAGTGAAATTAGATTGTTGAATTTTTAATAAAAAATGCCTGGGCGCCAGAGTAATTTTTTTTTCTCAGTTTTTTGCAGATAATTCGACAAAAATAATTGAGGTTCTCAGTGGCTTTTGGAGACAGGGATTCATTAATAGCACGTTTCGGGAACGAAAATTCCTACTTGCATGGAATTGACCCGGACAATATCAAAAGGCTTGGACGTCAGGTCGACGGTTTAATTAAAACCTACACAAGTATAACTCCTCCGGATAATACTGAAGAAGCAGACGAAACTTTAAACGGTATCTGGTGCGACATTATGATCTTCAAACTCATTCCATTTCAGGACGGAATTAGCGATGAGGAAAAATCATGGCGCAAAACATTATACACCGATGCAATGCAATTGCTTCGTGATATTCAAACGGGCAACGTAACTAAACCGAACTCATCAGATGATACTACTCAAGCAGTTAATATTATAAAAATCATTGGCACAAAAAGACTGGGAGCAAATCCGCTATGAGTAAATTGATGCCATACCACGTTGTAGATGATGTTGTAAAAAGACTTGATTCCAATAAATTCGAATTCATCCACGATGATAAGTATAGAGTGAGCACGGTTGCTGAAATTGCAAGCGAGCCAGTAAAGGATGGAAAACAATTATTAGCTCCTCCTTGGTTGGGCGTTTTCTATAGCTTAAATGATGAAGCGGATATTATGCACGATGGTTCGCCTTATGACATTCCGGTAACCATTGGAGTGCTTTCCAGCTCAACACCTCAACACGTATCGGACAAAGCTGCTCTTCGAGAAGCTTTAACGTATGCATACAAAACAATCGAGTTTGTAATTGGAGAGTATGTAATCAATCTCGGAACAGAAGCTGAGCCGAATGAACATTTAGTATTTCTAAAAGCTCAACCAATCCCGATAGAAATAATGCAAGCAGACGCTAATTTATCACTAGTTGTTACAAGGTTTACTTACTATGACAAATTTTGCTAAAAATTCACATCACAGTAGCCCTCAAATTTACCCATTTGAGGCTCATAGAGGTATTGGGATTTTCCCACAACTGCATTCTGCTACACTTGGACGCAAACAGGGGATTGCAAATGGCTGAGAAGAAAAAACCTGCCGGATACATAGTGCCCTCAAAACGCAGGAAAATTTATAAAGCTTTCCATAAAGACGAGCGCAAAATAAACGACATTATGGAAGAGTTTGGCGTAACCTATTGGCAGGTTTACAGAATCATTAGCGGCAATACAAAAATTGATGGCTCACCCAGAACGGACAAAGGCAAATCAAGAAAGTCTGTAGATGCGAATGGTAAGGTTATTACTGCTAAATGGACTATGGATGACTTCACGTCTATGGATGAGTTTCAACTATTTGTCTTAATGGACTCGCTTTCTGAGTTAGCTAATGAGTATCACAAAATGGATGTTGTTGAAAAGGTAAAGTTGATTCGTGAGATTGAGCGTATTCAAACTGCTATATATAAACGACAGCTAAAAGACTCTATAAGAAGACCGGACGCTGAGGTTATTTCCAGAATTATCAAACACTTCCAGCCTGAAGCCAGCGACCAGGATGTAATTAAAATCTATAAAGAAATCTCCGAGATCTATTTAAGGGAGCGTACCGGTGTCAGGTAAACCTTTCATAGATGCAACAATTGAGCAGCTTAAGAGATTAGCTGATCGAAATGCTGTCGAAGCTCATAAAGAAAACGAAGCCGAACGTCTTGAACAGGAACGTATACATTATGAGTTATTAAAATCTCAGCTTCTTGATATAGCTCCTTTCAGCAAACAACAAATCTCACTGGCAGCTACAAAGAAAAGAATTAAAAAAGCTGCAAAAGATTTTTGGTACTTCGACAAAGTCTATTTCCCTAAAGAGTTTTACGGAGATGATTACGCACCACCCGGAAAGTTTCATAGAGACATTGTTGATATTGCCCAGAGCACCGACAAGAAAGCGCACATAATATTAGGCCCGAGAGATCACGCTAAAACCGCAATTCTACAAAAGTATGATTTGTGGGTTTTCATTTTTGGTCATCGCAGATTTATGGCAATAGGTTCGGAAACTCTTGAAACTCCGGATAACTACTTAGCGGATTTAATTTACTATTTAACATATAACGAGCGTTTGGTTCACGACTTCAAACTAAAGTGGCATGAATGCTCGACTAAAAAATTGTTTGCCACGAGCGAGCAGAACCCGAAAGGAACATTTGTACAAACATTGTCGGAAGAGAAGTCAGCTCGTGGTAAGCAACGATTACAAAGACGATACGACTACATTCATCTAACCGACTTTGAAAATTATACATCTTCGCTGACGAAAGAAGCCAGACGCAAACGCCGTAACCGGCTTAACGAAATGCGAGGTTCTTTAACTCCGAAGGGTGTTCTTGTTTGGGATGCAAACAACTTTGATGTGGATACATTAACTAACGAGTTGAAAGAAGAGCAAGAGCAAGGCATTGGTTCCGATGCCGTTGTTGTTCATGTATTCAAAGCATGGGATGAAACCAGACCATATTCGCAACGTTCTTTATGGCATTCAAGATTTCCAGCTAAATCCGAAGATGAGCTTAAACAGATGCTCATGCCGGAAGATGAATACGATTGGGATGGAAACTTTCAACAGAATCCAAAGAGACGTTCCGGAGAATTGTTTCCTCGTGAGTACTATCATGAAGGTGAAACTCCGGAAGATTTACAGTCCGTCATTTTTGTTGATCCAAATTGCAGTGAAAAGGGGAAGGGCGATACTACTGGAATGCCTTGTCTTGGTTTTAGTGTAGAAACATCAAAGTATCATGTGGCAGCAGCACGTTGCAAAAGTTATTTTCATTCAAACGATTTACTTAGAGATGCTCTTCAAATGTTATATGATCAACAGATACTGGGCAACGATGTAATTGCGATTGGCATGGATGGAAACGTGTCGCAGGAATCAATTTGGAAAAACAACATTAATAATTTCGTGCAGATTGAAGGACGTCCGTATCCACCAGTTCAGTTCCGTAAATACAATGTTGATTTGTTAGTTACGAATCTTTCAACAATTTGGAAAGAAAAGAAAATCATATTCCCAATTGGTTTCGCGGAAACTGAGGAAGGCAAAGAAGCAATAAAACAGTTGACGGCGTTCAACTTAAAAAAAGCTAATAAGAAAGACGACTTTCCGGACGCGCTTATTTGTGCGTTTACATTACTAATTGAGCTAGGCATAGCAATGGTTCTTAAACAAGAATCAAGATCGGTTTCAGTCAATAAATACAGGGTTAACATGCGATGTTTATAAATTACGACTTACAAAACAGAAACTTACCAACATCTTTAGATAAAGTAGCTGACTGGTTAAAGCGTGCTAATCATAAACACTTACCTAGCCGAGATACTCGTTATTTGATATCGCTGTTAGTTAATCTTGTTAAAGTTGACAGGCATTTAATGAGTTTGATTCGTTACCGCAAATTAGCTGTTAGCAGTTATAGACCAGTCATAAAGCTGCCTGATGAATATAGTCCCTCAGCGAAAGAAGAAAAGCGAATAGCGGAAATGAAGCATCGTTATCAGCGAAGTAAAATAGATAAGCTTCGGGCAAAAATTATCGACGGTAGAATTATCGGCATGGGAGCAATTGAATTGAACTGGAAGCATGATGGCAAACAACATTATGTTGATTCTTTTAAACAAATGCCTGCTACAGATTTGGATTATGATCTTAATGACACAAATTCGCTTAAGTATATTGACACGGACACAAAATCTCAGAAGTTTATTCGGTATGACTTTAATCCGGAAACTCATATCATTATTAAAGATAATCCTTTAGAAGGATATGACATTGATTTTCCAGGCGGTTTGTTACGTGTTAATATGGTTCACGTGTTATTGAAGTATTGGGACTTTTTTATTTGGGCGAATACTAATGAAAAGTATGCAGACCCTCCTCGATTCGCCACATACGAACCGTACCTCGAAAAACATATTGATAGCATTCTTGAACAACTTGCAAAAATGGGAAGTGATTCCTACGGCGCTTTTATGAAGGGAGTTGATGTAAAGGTACTGGAAGCGTTAAAAGAAGGTGCTATTAAAAGTCACGTTGAATTAGAGGCTTCGGTAAACAGAGGAATGAGTTTGAGTATTGCCGGGCAGTATTCCGCAAGTGATCCGAATAAAGGTCATAGCTATGCAGCATCTAAGGTTGGTTATGAAATCGCTGAGAACGTTACACATGATGATTTAGTTTATGTTGAGCAGGAATTAAGCAATCAGTATCTCGTAGAAGATTACAAACAAAATTATGGCGAACCTGAAAATGCTTATCCTATTCTTTATCATGAAAAATTCTCAATTAAAGACCGCGAAGCGCATGCAAGAATAGTTACTGACTACCTAGCTAACGGCGTTCCCGTTCACGAAGATGATGTTTACAAAGCAATCAATCTTAAGCCAGTTAAAGCTGATGATAAACACGCCATCAAACCACAAACACAAACATTGCTGGGATAGCATTGAGTTTAGCTAATGAAATAGTTGACGACGTATTCATGCTAAGGGCAGGTAAGAAAGCAGTATTCATAATCCGCCGTCGAACAAACAAAGGCTGGTTCCTGCCAGGCTCATCACGTAACGCTAATCAATACAGTGAGAAACCTTTTGCTTTGCCCGTTGGTGCAGCTAATCAAATGACACAACGAAAGATTATGGATAGCGATAACTATCATAAATTTACATCCAAATCCGGCAACCTGTGGCTTGTTGCTAAAAAAGGTTACAAAGACATTCGCACGCTTGCGGGTAAGCAAACCGATCACGTTACAATGCAGTGGTCAGGTCGGTACATGCGCGACTTTGGTATTTACCGCACTGTAATTGGTGCTGGCTCATCGCATTTAGAAATTGGCTGGAAGAATCCGGAGAATCAAAGACTCGCAACATTTCATGAAGTTATGGGTGCGGGTAAATCGAAACGACTGCATAAGATTCTAGGCTTGTTAAAAAAAGAGGAAGAGGAACTGCAGGAGTTTATTGCCCGGCAGGTTATGAAGATGTTAAACGCAAAGTGGGCAAAGAAGTGAAAAAGTATTCGCAGGTTAAAGATGGCGAATGGATTCGTCCTATTCAGTAAGGTTATAAAATAGCCTGTTGCGACTGCGGTTTAATTCATAAATT
>JANQLA010000028.1 GCA_028280855.1 Melioribacteraceae bacterium | reverse complement strand
TCTGAACATTAGTGCTTCCAAATGCACCGCCATTGGTGCTTCCGAATCCTGCCTCGGGAGTCGGCGGGACGTTAGGCGTTCCCGAAGTTTGCACTACTTCATACATCATAAAATCAGGCGAAAGGGTTACGTTTATTTCATATATCCCTTCAACTGTGGCTATTGCAGGCGCTGACTGTTCAATTGTTATCTTGTAAATGTTTCCAACGCCACCTGCTTCTTTTACGAAAACTCCTTCATAGATTAATTCAGTGCCGTCTTTGTTTGCTTGTCTTACATAGTAAGTTAAGTCCGCAGTAAAAGTTGCGTAGATACTATCAATATTGTCCGAGAAAATAGTTTGAAGCAAAGGAGCAATGTTATCTCCCGTTGATAGCCATGTGCCGTAAATATCCTCGTCCGCTTGTATTTCAGCAGGGTTGTTTGAGTATATCTTCAATGTAAACATCAAAGACATTAACGCAAAAAAAGTAATTACTTTTTTCATAACGGTTCTCCATCTTTTAATAGATTATTTAAAACATTACACGGAAAATCCTTTTAACTTTTTCCTGTCAATCTTACCCGCCTCATTCTTAGGTATTTCGTCTAATATTTGAATGTGCTTAGGCGCTTTATACTTAGCGAATTTATTAATGCAAAATTGCTTGAATTCCTCGTAAGTAATATTCTTATCTTCATTCAATACAATTAGCGCTTTTCCTACTTGCCCCCATTTTTCATCTTCAACGCCTATAACTGCAACCTCTTTAATTGCCGGGTGAGTAATAATATACTTTTCGATCTCGGACGGGTAAACATTTATGCCCCCGCTAATAAACATATTTTTTTTCCGATCTACGACGTAGTAATAGCCCTCTTTGTCTTTCTTTAACATATCCCCTGTATTAAACCAGCCTTCTGTAATTGCCTTTCTTGTTGCCTCTTCCTTCCGCCAGTATCCCGGGGTTACTACCGGGGACTTGAGAAATAATTCTCCAACCTCGTTTGCTTTGCATTCGTTTCCTTCCTGGCCTACAATTTTTGCTTCAACGTAAAAGTTCGGAAATCCGATTGAACCGATTTTTCTTTCGGCGTCATCCTGATGAAGTGAAAAACAATTCGGACCTACTTCGGTTAAACCGTACCCCTGCCGTATATAAACTCCTTTTTCATGCCATCTCCTAATGAGCGGTATCGGCATAGGAGCGCCGCCGACAACGGCATATCTTAAGGATGAAAAATCCGTTTCATCGAATAACGGTGACTCGGCAATTAATTGAAGCATTGTAGGAACCCCGAAAAACAAAGTAGTTTTTTCTTTTTCAATGAGTTTGAGAATTAGTTCGGCATCAAATTTATTTAATAGGGTAATCGATGCGCCGTGATGAATAAATGGAGTTAGCAGTACATTCCATCCTCCCGTGTGACAAAACGGGGCGTAATTTTGAGTATGATCGATGGAATTAATATCAAGCCTCAATTCCGTATTAATTGAATTCCAAAACAACATTTTGTTTGTTATTATGGCTGCCTTTGATAAACCAGTTGTACCGGCGGTATAAAGTATCATTACGGGATCATCTTCATTTATTGCCTTGCCCGGATTAAATTCCGTATCTGAAACTTCTTCGGAAAGGAAGTTCGAAATTTCTTCTATTGGTTTTACGCTGGGTATCTTTTTCAAACAGTCGATTTGATTTATCAACTCTTTGTAATCATCTTCATAAAGAAATAAAACCGGTTCAGCATCGGATATAAGTGTATCGAGTTCCTCCGGCATTAAGCGGAAGTTAAGCGGAACTAGTATAGCCCCTATCTTCACACAGGCGGCAAAGATTAAAACATGTTCCGCACGATTTTTTGAAAGAACCGCAATCCTATCGCCCTTTTTAATTCCTAATTCATCATGCAGATAGTTGGCAAATGAGTTTGCTCTTTTGTTAAAATCATAATAGCTCCATTGCATTCCTGTTCGGTGTTCTCTCATCATTAGTTTCGTAGGAGTATATTTTGCCCAGGTTTGTATCCAATCGGTTGTAAAGCTATTCATTTGTTTTCTTCCTTAAAATGTGATGAAGCGCTGCCGCAACCAGGATTGAAGCAATAATTGCTGCCGCCCCTGCTACACCGGGATTTTCACCGGTTGCTTTTGAAAATGGAATCCCGATTTTACCGTAATAAAAAGTGAAGTGGACAATTATAGCAGTTACGGACGCTGCAATTGGAACAATTTTGTTCACATTTTTGAAAAACATACCAAAGAATATCGGTGCAATTGCGGCGGCGAAATATGCATATACTCCGTTTTGCGCAAATATGGCAACGCTTAGTTTCGGATTAATTAACTGGTCGTAAGAAATAAATATTGTAACTACAGCAAGTATTCCGATAACAACTTTATTTACTTTCACTGAATTATTGGAAAGCGTTTCCGAATCTTTTGAGCTAAATTTTCCCAGTAGCGGATTAACAATGTCGGACGTAATTGTAGTTGAAATTGATTGAATCAATCCTTCGAGGGTGGATATTCCGGCCGATATTAATCCCATCACTACTATTAAGCCAATGTAGACCGGGAATTCTTTTACAACATAGGCTGAAATTACTCCGTCAAGTTTAAGAGGCATGTTGTTTACAGTAAGATCGGGAAAAGTTATCCTGGCATATAATCCTGCTATTACAACAAGGAAGAAGATAAGCTCAACAATAATGCCCACTATCAAATATTTATTTACATGACTTTCTTTTTTTAGCAGCAGTGATTTAGTTATAATATGCGGCTGGCATACAATTGCAATTCCTATAATTATCTGCGCAAAAATAATTTCGGCAAAATCCCTGAATAAAAAACTGCTATCGTTTGTTAACTGAACCAGCTTCGGATCAATGTTTTTTAACTTATCTAAAAAACCATGTACGCCGTTTGAAAAGTGTTCGTATCCCGATCCCAATAGAATGAATGCAACAACCAGCATTAAAATCGCCTGTATGGTATTGGTGTAAACCATAGAATTAGCGCCGCCAAACATCATGTACCCAAAAATAAATATTACGATGGATACTAATATGTAAAGCTCGTTCACATTCAGTGTTTTTGAAAGAACCTTTGTTAAGCCGACACAAATCAAAACTACGAATGTTATAAGCAGAAGGGAGAGAAAGCCAAAGAACAAAGTGTACCCCGGACTTTTATACTTTGTGCCCATCCATTGAGCCATTGTTAAAGCTTTTACACTACTTCCGTGTTTTCTAAACCCTTTGGTTAAAATTACTAATGACACCATTGCAGCCAGGGGAAGAACTACTGCGTATGATATAACGGCGCTAATCCCGTAATACGCAATGAATCCGGGATTTATAATAAAGGTTGCTGCGCTGGTTATTGAAGCTGCAAGAGAAAGCCCAACGGCAACAGGCGAAAATGAAATATTACCAACCGCGTAATCGGAAATGCTTTTAATCTTTAATGCACCGCGAATAACAAAAAATAAAATTACGACTGCGTATACTAAGATTAAAATCCAGCCTGCAGTAACAAGCTCTTTCGAAGCAATTTCTGTCATGTTTAATCACCAGTTAAATATTCCACATGCAAAAGCCAGCCCGCCGCCCGAGCCGATAAATAAAATTCGTTCGCCGCTTTTAAGCTTACCTTTTTCAAAA
>JANQLA010000352.1 GCA_028280855.1 Melioribacteraceae bacterium | reverse complement strand
TCACCGTTTTTCTTTCTGTTATGAAATTCACCAATCCACTCTTTGCCGGATTTTAAAGTTTCCCACATCTTTTTGTAGTAACTTTTTGTTAACTCGCCCGATTTAAATATTCTTGGATTCTGTCCTATTACTTCTTCGGGTTTATAGCCGGTAGCTGCTGAAGACTTTGGATTCGCATATTCGATCAGGCCGTCGGTATCTGTTATTACTATGGATACCGGGCTTTGCTCAACAGCTCTTGATAGCTTGCGAAGTTGTTCATCAGCCTTCTTACGTTCTGTAATCTCTAACGCGGTTTCTACAACGCCTATTAATTTATTATCGGAATCCCTGGTTGGTTGCGCGGTAACAATCCAAGTACGCCCATCCGGACTTGATATTTCAGCTTGTTCGGTCTTACCTGATTTAATTGAATCCTTAACTGGGCAGTTATCGATGCAGTCTACTTTTTGAAATAGTTGTAAGTAGCATCCCTTATTCACGGTTCCAGGCTTACTTTTCTTTATCTCATTCAATGCAGCTTTATTGGCCCATTTAATCGTTAAATCGAGATCATGATAGACTACTAATTCAGTTACGCTATCAAGTATAACGGTTTTTTCCTTCTCAACCTCTTGAAGGGCTTTTTCTGCTTTCTCTCTATTTAAGCGTTCTTCTAATTCCCGTAGAGTTCGGTTTACTGCAGGCACGAGGCGCGATAATTTATCTTTCAGTACATAGTCCGTAGCTCCCTTCAGCAAGCTTTCAATAGCAGCTTCCTCACCTATTGTTCCTGAAACAAATATAAAAGGAATTTCAGGATAATTTGACCTTGCAAAATTTAATATATCAATTCCGTTTAGCGAAGGAAGTTTATAATCGGATAATATCAAATCAGTTTCATTATCAGAAAGTACTTTTTCGAATTCTTCTAATGTTTCCACATGATGTATTGTGCAGTTTATTCCACCTTTAGCCAATGTTTGTTTTATTAACTCAGCGTCATAAACCTCATCTTCAATGTGGAGAATTGATATAATATCTTTCATCTTATACCCTTTCAAGTTCTTAAAAGAAAAAAGCAGTTATGACTTCTCTTCGGGCAGCTCATTTATAAGGGCCCAGAAAACTCCTATTTGCTTAACAGCATTAACAAAATCATTAAATTGAACCGGTTTAACTACGTAAGCGTTAACACCCATTTCGTAGCATTTTTGCAGATCCTTAGATTCTTTGGAGGAAGTCAAAACAACAACCGGTATTGTCTTCAATAATTCATCTGATTTTATGGTGTTTAAAACCTGAATCCCGTCAAGCCTTGGCATTTTTAGGTCAAGCAAAACTACCAGCGGATCAGTTTTATCACGTTCAGAGAATTGCCCTCTTCGGTATAGATAGTCCAGCGCCTCAACTCCATCCGATACAACATCAACACGATTCGAAAGTTTGTGTTCCGCAAGAGCTGCAATTGTTAACTCTACATCGTTTGGGTCATCCTCTGCAAGCAAAATTTGCCTTAATTTTTTCATTCTCTGTTAACCTCAATTATTTTGGAAGCGAAAAGTAAAATGTAGCACCAACATCAGGTTGCGCCTCGAACCATATTTTCCCGTTATGGCGCCGCATAATTCTTTGAACATTTGCTAAACCGATACCTGTTCCCTCAAAATCCTGAACCTTATGAAGACGCTGAAATATTCCAAATAACTTATCGGCATACTTCATATCAAAGCCCACACCGTTATCTTTTACGTAAAAAATATTTTCATCTATATTGTCTTTTTCAAATCCGATTTCAATTTTCGGTGTTTTTTCTTTTCTGGTGAACTTTAATGCGTTCCCGATTAGATTCGAATAAACTAATTTAATCATAGTCGAATCAGCTTTAACAACCGGCAGCGTTTCTATTTTCCAATCAATATCCCGACCAACGGATTCGTTTTGGAATACTATAATTATTTCATTGACAACACTGTTTAGATCGACTTCCATTTTAAGCATCTCTTTTCTTCCCATGCGGGAAAATTCTAAAAGCTCGTCAATCAATAGGCTCATTTTTTTTGCCGAATCGGAAACAACATTAAAATAGCGGTTTGCTTGTTGGTCAAATTGCGAGGCTTTTTGGTCTTGTAGTAAATCAATGAATCCATGTATATGCCGAAGAGGAGCCCTTAAATCATGGGAAACCGAATAACTAAAAGACTCCAATTCTTTATTTGCCGACTCAAGCTCGGCAGTTCTATCTTTAACTCTTTTTTCAAGTTCCTCGTTTAATTTTATAATTTCTTCCTCTGCTTTCTTTCTCTCGGTAATGTCGGTTACCATTGCCAATGCACCAATATATTTATCCTCTTTATCAAGGATTGGGCTTGTACTTATGAGTGCCCATAAGTCTTTTCCATTCTTCTTTTTGAACTTAAAATCATGTTGTTCGGTTATACCTTTTTTCCTGCGCTCTATATTATTAGCAGCAATACTTTTATCATCTTCATCCATAAAATAAAACATTGAGTTTCCAAACATTTCGTCTGTTGTACAGCCCAACATCTTAGCCATTTTCTGATTTACAAATGTTGTATAACTGTTTGCATCAACAATCCAGATTCCTTCCTCGGCTGTTTCCACAATGCGACGATATCGTTTCTCGCTTTCTCGAATTGCGTCTTCAGCTTGTTTACGTTCGGTAATATCTCGCACAAAAGCGGCGACCAGCGGTTCAGAGTCCAATTGCATTATTGACATACTCACTTCAAGATCTATTACTCTTTCATTTTTACATTTGTGTTTTGTCTCGAATCTATCAGAACCTTTTTTAACTATATTCTCAATTTTCCGTTCAATTTCTCCTTCAGTTAATTGTATTTCCAGGTCACGAATATTCATCTCTAGTAATTCTTCACGGGTATAGCCAATCATTTTACAATACCCGGGGTTAACATCAACCAAACTTCCACTTGCATCTGCAAGAATAAACCCATCCATCGTGGTTTTTAGAATCAGTTCGTTCCTATGTTCCTGTTCACTCAGGGCTTTGGTTATCCTTTTTTGTTCCGTGATATCTTCCACCATACCTATAGCAAAACTGCGTTTATCTTTGATGTTTTCAAAAATGGAAACATTGAGATTTCCCCAAACCAACTTTCCGTCTTTCCTTATGTAACGTTTCTCCATCTGGTAATGACTGCGTTTTCCCTCTAATAATTCTTTATAAAGCACCCAGTCTTTCATTGCATCATCAGGATGTGTAAATTCGGTAAAAACCATTTTGCCAAGTTCTTCGCTATTATATCCAAGCATTTTTTGCAGGGCAGGATTTGCTTCAAGCAGATGTCCGTTAGTATCCAAAAGCGCCATACCTAAAGCTGCTCCCTCAAAAACAGCTCGTATTCGCAACTCGGTTTGCCGCAGCTCTTCCTGGGTTTGAATTCGTTCGGTAATATCATTAACAATGGCACAAAAAACCTTAGTGGATTCAAATACCGAAAGTTGAATCTGCACTTCAACAGGGTAAAGAGAATTATCCTTGCGCTTATGAACAGTTTCAAATCTAATCTGATGTTTTTTACCTGATCTAAGAGAATCAAGAAGTTCCATATACTTCGCAGTATTAAACTCCGGTTTAATATCCAAAGGGGTCAAAGTTTCAAGCTCTTTCATGGAATAGCCAAGATTTTCTTGCGCCCCCCTATTCACTTTAATGAACTTCAATGATTGTGAATGAAAGATGTATATTTCATTTAATGAATCATCCAGTATGCGGCCAAATTGACTTGAAATTTCCTCTGCCCGTTTTCTTTCCGAAATATTACGGACCATCCCGATTAGCCTGTCGTCGTCCAACATTTTTGCGCTGACTTCACATTCTATAAAACTTCCGTCTTTTCTTTTAAGCTTTCGTTCGGAAATTATCGCCTCTCCTTTCATAAGTTCATCGATTCTTGGCGGATTATGAATTAGATCTTCAGGATGCATAATATCCTTTAAATGAAGCTTTATCAGTTCTTCCTTTGTGTATCCGAGCATTTTAAACCCGCTGGTATTAACATCCGTATAATATCCCTTTAGATCCGAAATAAAGATTCCGTCAGAGGCTTGTTCAAACAATGTAGTATAACTTTCTTCTTTTTTCTGAAGTTCTTTCGATTGAGATTTTATCGTTTCTTTTAGCGGGTTAGTCCAATTTATTACAACTTGATATCCGAAAACAGCAATAAAAACGATTAGAGCCAAGAATATCCAGTGAGTCAAAATTAAGCTATCGAATGAAAACATCAATTCGGTAACCAGGGAAGCATCCGTAATACCATTCACCGTATGTTCAAGATGTAAAGAACCTATATAACTGTTTGTTAATATATACCCGGAAAGAACCAGTGCCAGCAATCCCATAGTTTTTGCAACCCACTGCGGGGTAGGTGTTTTCCAGTAACGTGTAATGCCCGATTTAATTTTCCAATTATTTACAGAACTGCTTGCAAAAAAAAGTATTGAGCCTGTAACTATTACTTTTAGTATAAAACCGCCCAGCCACCAACCTTCCCAAATTGCGAACGTATCGTGAATTCCTAATCCGTTGGCAAATGTCCAAAGAATAGCACCAAAAGAAGTTGAAATGGAAGAAACAAATATTATGAAGATATAAAATAATATTGCTGCCGGAGAACGCAAATCGAGTGAAACCGGCACGGAACAATACGCCATTGATATTACTGCCAAACCAATAAGATCCGCGAATCCAAAAAGCAGTGACCAATGAAGAGACATCCCCGAGTAGAGAGCTAAGAGCAAAGAAGTAATGTATGCAGGTAAAAATCCCCACCATAATCCAAACCAAAGAGTAAACAAAATTGAAATCAAAATAGGCGGGTATATTGTGATGAAAAGATTTATCTCGCCTAATGAAATAGGAATCCCCGACCAATTATAACGTATTGACGCGAGGCCTAAAAAAATGCTAAAAACAATACTGATTAGCCAAAATAGCAAAAGTTTTTTGTTTGGCTTTTCATTAACATTTTTAAATACTTCAAATAAAGAGATGGTACTATATAGATTTGCTTTGTTTTCAAACTTCATAATCTAAATAGCTTGACTGCTTATAGAATTCAATAAGGATTATTTACCAATTACTAGAATTAAATTTCGATCCATTAAAGGATTATCCGCCTTCAGATAAACAAATAGAAATACAAACAAGAATAAATACTATTTGATACGCAATCAATTCAATTTAAAAATATCATACTAAATCAATGAATGCAAGATGGGGTAATCAATCAATTAATGCAATTCTTTCTTTGTAGAAATTAATTCTTTGGATATAGACTAATAGGATTGAGTCAATAATATTATCCTAAAAATTTGTTATGATCAAAACATTCAGAAGCATAAAATTAGTAGAGAAACGAATTTATTTTTTGTGTAATCATTCTCCAAAATATTCATACTTCAAATTAATCCAGCTTGTTGATGTAATGTGCTCAAGTATAAGCCTGTTAAAGGGCTCACGCAAATTGCTTTCCGCCGGGTACGCAAAGCCGTATGAAAGCGGCTCAAGATTATTAGGCAGTACGGTTAATTCATTCGATAATTTCTTTTCTTTGATCTTAAATTTGAGCAGCGGCGAATCGTGCACGAAAGCATCGAGGCGGTCGGCTGCAAGGTCATCAAAGCCCCCGTCAACATCAGCGTATGTGAAGTAGTTTATTCTTCTTTCTTTTAAAAATTCTTCGCTTGTTGAGCCTTCAACAGTTCCAACACGCACGGAATACAAATCGTTCACGCCGGTTATACTTCCGCCGAGTTGCGTAACTGTTAACGAAGAAGCTATTGCAGCAGTAAAGCTAGATATAATTATTATCGCTGCGAACATCCACACAAGCGCCACGAGTCTTCCGCCAACGGTCTTGGGAGATTTGTCTCCATATCCCACGGTTGTCATAGTAACGGCGGCCCACCAAAAACTTGAGCCCAAACCTTTAGTAATTCCGTCACCGAACTCTTCACGGTTTTTTTTGCGTTCAAACAACCACGTAATAAACCCGATAACAAAAAGCACTATTGCGAGAAATCCCACGGCTTTAAAGAATTCAATAGAGAATATTTGTTTAGCTGTTTGCCACATACCGCCGGATGAATTTGATTGCACGGCAATTCCTAACCCCGAAATAAAGTACGGATGGCTGAAATCCATTCGCGCCTCTCTTTCCGAAGTAATTGTTAAAGGTGCAACGGCAACATCTACTTCACCTTTTTCAACCGCGAGCACCAATTCATCTAATTCGTACCCAGTAATTTTGAACTCATAGTTAAGTTTATCGCTGACATGGTTGAATAAGTCGAAACTTATGCCTTTCCAAACACTATCAGCTTCAGGATACGAGAAAGGTTCAGCTATCTTTGTACCTATAATTAACTTGTTCTTAGCAAAACAATTACCCGTCAGAAAAAGGAAAGCCAGCAAAGAAACGAACAAATAGTTTTTCATTAGTGATTTTCCATTTTATTATTGTAAAAATTATCAGGCGTTAATTTTTTTCAAGATTTCTTTGATGCGATCTTTTAATGATTCATAAGACACAGGTTTAAGAATATAGTCGGTAATTCCATATTCTACAAACTGGGCTACTAACTCTCTATTACTATTAGCAGTAGTGATAATAACCGGTGTATCGGAATCCTTTTTAGCCAGCCTGAGAGCTTTAATAAATTCCAGGCCATTCATATCCGGCATTGAAACATCAAGAAAAATCAGATCGGGTTTTGTTTCATCATACTTTTTCAAACCTTGAATGCCGGAATCAGCTGTACTAATCTCCCAATTAAATTCATGGGATAACAGCCTCCGCATAAATACCTGGATAAATTTTTCATCCTCTATTAAAAGAACTTTTTTTATTTCCACAAACAACCTCGCAAATTATAATAATTACTATTTGACTAGCATCATCTTCTTCGATTCCGTAAATCTGCCTGCCGCAAGTTTGTAGAAGTAAATACCGCTTGACAGGTTACTTGCGTTAAACTCAACCTGGTAAATTCCCGGCGCTTGTGATTTGTTTACCAATTGGGAAACTTCGTTTCCTAGTATGTCATAGATTTTTAATGTAACATGTTGCACTTCGGCTTCGCCTGTCTGCCGACCAGGCGGGCTCAGTGCGACCACCGGAACACTGTAGCGAATGTTGGTGGTCGGATTAAACGGATTCGGATAATTCTGACTTAGATATAAATCGCCCGGAATTTGGGATGTTAATGCAACACCGGTAACCTGTTTGAATTCAAAGTCGGCTACAACGGGTAGATGATCCGATGAGTTGATATTATCATCGGCTTCTAAACCAAGCTCTGCAAGTTGTGTATTATTAATGCCTTTCGTAAACAACACGTAGCTGTTTTTTTTCTCCATCACCGATCCGGAATAGACAATATAATCTAACCTGCCGGGGCTGAATAGTTCGCCCTCCGAATACCATGTAAATACATTTGGTCTCCCGGTTGTTCCGGGCTTAGAATCTTCGAAAGCGCTGTTATCCCAATCAGGTGAAAAGTCTTCGCCATACTTTTCATTATTCTTTATGTCGCCTTCCAGGAGTGTTCGCTGTTGTTCCGAATAGCCCACTAAATTCATATCACCCATAACAACAATTGGGGTTTCGGGATTTAAGGGGATGTCGCCGATTTGATTTTTTGAATCGCGAACGAATTTCATGAATTCATCTATTTCGTCCTGGCGCTGAGTGTCATTATCACAACAGGGTGGATGAGCATTAACGATAAGCAATTCCCGTTGATACTGTTCCGTAAGATCAATTAGAAAAGCGCCGTTGCTGCCGACGTTAACCGATATAAGAATGGGAAACCGGGAAACAACAATTATGTCGGGATTAGCCTTTGCATGATACCAGCTCCCGTTTACAATCGGCAGCCAACTATCCATTAGCGAAGCAACATCCTGCGATGAGTGTTGATAGATTTCCTGGAAGCCGATGATATCGGGATTTATAGCTTTTAATTGCCGTTCAAACGAAGGCTGCTCAGACGAATCAAAAATATCATCCCTGTGAACATTGTAGCATAATACGCGTAAATCGGAATTATCTGTTTTAGCCAGGTTATTTTCGGCAATTTCTGAAATTATGTTTTGCATAACATATGAAATCCCGCTTCCATCATTCGGCATTGAATCGGCGACACCGTTTCCGCCGCTCCACAAAACTCTTATCGTATCAAGAGGGCTTAACCCCGGTTCAAACGGGCCGCGGTTAATTGCAATTTCAAAAATACTTGATGTGGTTGTTGGCGAGTACGTTAATCCAATATCAAAATGGGTTATGGTTGATATACCGTCTTGAAAATAAATTGTACCGCGTTTTTCTCCGAAATTAAATTCAAGTTCGGCCCCAATCGTTTCGAAAGTCCTGCCGGTTGTTGGGTTATTATCAAAATCTATATATACAGTAACATTATTGTCAGCTTGTAATAAAACTTCGTTGTGGAATAAGAGCAGAAAGAAAATATGATTTTGATCATTTGTGATTCTGAATTCTTTGAAGTCATAAGTATGTTCTGCATATTGCTCATCTGCAAATGCTACCGGGATTGTTTCCCAGTCTGTAAAATCTTCATCCAAATTGATATAATCTGATTGTGCAACCGTAAGAAAAAGAGGAATGAAAAAGCACGCGGCAATTATTTTTTTCATTACATAACCGAACACTGTTTTAATTGTCAAAACAATTTATAATTTTTGGTGTACTTAATAAAACAATTTAAAACACTTCCATGATTAAAATACTGGCTAAAGTTCTTACGCTTATTTGCTCAATTCTATTAATGCATATTGCCTGCTCGAGTGATTTTCCAATAGAAACCGATTTTTCGGGAGATAGGTTTGTACTGCTTAACCAGGATAGCGCATCGGTAGAATTTCCGGGTCTTACAAAAGGTAATTTAACTGTGCTTGGTTTTATCTTTACGAATTGCCCCGACATTTGCCCGCTAACTACAAATAATATGCGGCTAATACAGGAGCAGTTAAAAGCGGATGAGGTTAGCAATGTTGAGTTTATCGGGTTAAGTTTTGATCCCGACGTTGATAAACCCTCGGTTCTAAAACGTTACGCCGAATTACGAAATTTGGATTTATCCAACTGGACTTTTTTAACAGGTAAAAAATCGACTATCGATCAATTGATAAAGAAGGCAGGCGTGTTTGCTGTTCCTGGTGATACTTCAATTGCACCGGACGGTAATGAAACAATATTTTTTATTCACACAGATAGAATAGCGCTGCTGGATGAGCGCGGGCGTATTCGCAAAAATTATTTCGGAAGCAAAGCAAACGTTGATGAAATTGTAAAGGATATAAAACAATTAAAATAAACAGGCGGAAAATGAATCTTGTAAAATTATTTTTAGTTGCTGCTATAGTTTTTACTGCTGCCGGCTGCCGGCAAGAGCAGGAAAGTGATGTTAAACCCGGTAGCCCGGAAGCAATTAGTGTTGATAAAACCGGTACATTAAACGTAGAAGATGTTTGGGTAAGGGTTGCCGGAAAGGGACGCAACACAGCTATGTTTTTAAATATACTGAACGGAACAGAAGTTGCGGACACACTTATTTCGGCGGAATCGGATGCAGCGGTTTTAGTGGAGCTCCACGAAACCTACGAACGGGAAAACGATATGATGGGTATGCGGGAGGTGGAATACATCCTGGCTCCATCGCTGCAGAAGGTGGAATTAAAACCGCGCGGTTTACATGTAATGCTGATTACGCTAAACGATGATTTGATGGCGGGAGATACGGTTTTTGCAAAACTGAATTTCAAAGGCGCCGGGCAAATAGATATTACAGCTATTGCCGTAGATCAGTAGTTACATATTTAATACCGTACTCGGTTGTGTATTTGCAATATCAAGCCGGTGGTTGACGGATTTACCGGTCGTCCGGTTATTTCCCGGAATACTTACTTGCACAAGGCGGTTTCGAATAATCTACCTGCAGCTCATTGTTTGGGCTAGCAATTGTAAAGCTATTGTTGGACAACGGAATAAATATTTAGACCACGGGAATTCATTTCCTGCTCACTATGCGGTATGTCTAATGAATACTTTTGTCTTATTCAATCATCATCAATAATAGAAAGCAGTTTTCTAACTTGATCATCAACCGATTGTTTGTCCTGCATCCAAACGGTAACGTGACCTAATTTTCGCGAAGGCCTGGCTTCTTTATCGTATAGATGAAGATGAACATCCTGCATTTGAAGAATCTTTTTTACATCAGGAATTTCACCGATTAAATTAATCATTGCCGAATGCCCGACAGCAGTAGTATCTCCCAGGGGCATATCTAAAATTGCTCTTAAATGATTTTCAAATTGACTGGTTTCCGCGCCTTCAATCGTCCAGTGCCCGGAGTTATGCACTCTCGGCGCCATCTCGTTTGCAATCAAACTTCCCCGGTCTTCAAAGAACTCAATTGCGAGTACGCCGACATAATTTAAAGCATTTAACGCCTTTTCCGCATAAGCTTCGGCTGCTTTTTGTAAATCTTCTTCTACATTGCCTGCCGGCGCGGTTGTCATAAAAAGTATCCCGTTACGGTGATCATTTTCAACCAACGGGTAAAAAGCGGTATCGCCCGAAACGTTTCGCACCCCTATAATGGAAAGCTCTCTCTCGAACTTTACAAAAGATTCCATAATCAACGGCGCATTTTTCACTGCTTCATAAAACTCCAGGGCTTCATCAGGGTTATCAACAACTTTCTGGCCTTTGCCGTCGTAGCCGAATCTGCGCGTTTTTAGCACCGCCGGGAAACCGGTTTCTTCAGCGGCTTTAAATATGTCTTCTTTCGAATCTATTGCGTAGAATTTGTTTGTAGGTATCCCGAGCTCGCTAAAGAATCTTTTTTCTTTTAAGCGTTCCTGCGAAATCTCCAACGCCTTGGTTGGCGGGTAAACATTTGTAGTTTTTTCCAGGTATTCTGAAGTAGTGATCGGAACGTTTTCAAATTCGTAAGTAACCAGCTCAAGGCCTTTGGCAAAACTTTCCAGCGTCTCTTCGTTTTCGTAATGACCAATGTAAAGATCTGTTAAATGTCCGGCCGGAGTTTCGGGTGAAGGATCGAGAGTTCGAAACCTAAGTCCAAGCGGGTACCCGGCCAGGGCAAGCATCCTGCCCAACTGCCCGCCGCCAAGCAAACCGATATTTTTCATTGCTCCTCCCTGGGATCGGGATTATCCAAAACATCCTGTGTTTGCTTTGTCCTGAACTCATTCAACGCTTTTTTAATTTCGGAGTATTTATTGCCCAGGATTGAAGCGGCTAAAAGAGCGGCGTTTATTGCACCGGCTTTACCGATAGCCAAAGTTGCAACCGGGATTCCCTTAGGCATTTGCACAATTGATAAAAGCGAATCAATACCTTTAAGAGTTTTGGATTCTACGGGTACGCCAAGAACAGGCAGCGATGTTTTTGCGGCGGTCATTCCGGGCAGGTGAGCTGATCCTCCTGCTCCGGCGATAATCACTTCCAAACCTTTATCTTCAGCGCTCCCGGCGTATTCAAAAAGCAGATCTGGAGTTCTATGAGCAGAGACTACATTTACTTCATAAGGTATATTTAACGAATCCAGTGTTTGGGCTGTGTTTATCATTGTATCCCAATCCGATTTTGAGCCCATGATTATTCCGATAAGAGGTTGCATAAAATTTCCCGGTATTTTTGTAATGATATTTTGTAAACAAATATTTGCAAAGATAGTTTTATTAGTACAATATTTCTTACCGGCAAAATCCTTTTGAAAAGTAAATTGTCTTAAACGCTTTTTCTTATTTGACAATCTAAGGAAGCGCCTGACCGGCTATGTATGCTTGGGAGTATTCTGCTGCTCTTCATTATTTGTTTCAAAACGGTAAGCCGGTTTTATGTTTCCCATATGGTAAACTTGTTTTCCCCAATAGAGATGTCATCTTTTTACGTGCTAATCTATTTTATAGTTTTCATACTCCTCATTCGATAGAGCAAATTCTGACTTGTCCGGCGTAGCCCTTTTACTCTATCTTAATAACTACTTCTCCATAATCTTCCCAATATCTATAAGTTTCTTTCCGTTCTTTTTAGTTATTGAATAAATTCCGTTAAGGTTTTCTTTAATTTCTTTTACCAATTTTGCTCGCTCGTTTCTCGGCATTCGATCGTTTTCAAGCTTCTTTAACCTGTAAGAAATACTTCTCTTTTTACCAAGTATGCTGTAGTCATCAACTGTCCAATAGATTTCCCAATAGGAATATTTGGAATACTTTCTTGCCGGATTAGAAGTTGTATATCCTTTCTTCAAAAGATCGGTCATTTTAATTACTGTTTCTTTTGGAATAGCCATGTTCCCTCCTTAATTAAAGATGTCATCCTTAATGTTAGATTTTTAATCCTCTATAAAGATTTACTGCTTCCCTGACCTGGTTAATAACAAATCCTGATTTATCGAAAATATCTTTTTCATGGTAACGGTAAACTACCCAGCCTTGGCTTTGTAATAAATTATCCCTCCTTTTATCTTTGGCTACATCACCGGGACTTGTATGAAACTGGTCACCATCACATTCAACATTAAAATTTCCATGACGGCAAAAAATCGCGAAGTCCAGTACAAAACCATGTCCGTCAATCTTTAAATAGTATTGTCGTTCAGTAGCGATATTAACTTCGCGCATCCATTTGTACATGCGTTCTTCTAAAGATGACTCGATATAAAGGTGGTTGATCTCTTCGGCGGTTATGAACTTTTCGTAAGTCGTCATTATAAAAAGAATCCTGTGGGGAACTACCCATATATTATCTTCTTAATCCCTGTGAAGTTTAACTACAAAACTGTTTGGAATTGTGGTTGAATCTAAAGGATTAAACCGAAATTGCTCAAATGAATTACCATCATTCTTGTTTAATCCGTCTTCAGTGGCAATCCATAAGAAGTCATGTTTATCAAAACATAAATCCGTTATAGTATTTTGTGTTAACCCATCATCAAATGTAAAACGTTCAAAACGAAGCGAAGAATGCTGTGGTTTAACTACAACTGCAGCGATTAAGAATAGATAGATAAGACACCTTTGCTAATAATTTCGAATATACGAACATTTCAAAATCTTAATGTGGCTTATAAACTTTTTAAAGATTATTTAGGGCTTGCTGAAAATCTCATATCGGCTTTTGGTTAAATGTCATTAAAGCTTTCAAAATTATATACATGTAGCTACACTTTTATCAGCAATTAT
>JANQLA010000337.1 GCA_028280855.1 Melioribacteraceae bacterium | reverse complement strand
GTAATTGCGCAGTTCAGGGAACTTCTAAACAACGGGTACAAAGAAATAATTTTGACCGGTGTAAATGTTGGAGATTACGGCAATAATATTTACGGAGACTTTTATTCTCTTGTTAAAAGGATGCTCGCAGTTAACGGAGAATACCGGATACGTATCAGCTCAATTGAGCCGAATTTATTAACAAATGAAATTATTAAACTGGTACGCGACGAAGAACGATTATGTAATCATTTTCATATACCGCTCCAGAGTGGAAGCGATGAAATGCTAAAGCTTATGCAGCGCCGGTACAAAGTTAGTTACTATAGTGATTTGATTCAAAAAGCATCGGACATGATTCCGAATCTCGGAATAGGCGTAGATGTAATTGTAGGCTTCCCGGGCGAAACCGATGATCACTTTTTTGCGACTTATGATTTCTTAAAAGCTCTTCCGGTTAGTTACTTACATGTATTTACTTACAGTGAACGGCCCGACACAAAAGCTATAAGTCTGCCCGGTAAAGTTGATGCCGCTATAAAAAAAGAGCGCAATAACATGCTTCGGATATTAAATGAAAAGAAAAAGTACCGGTTTTACCAAAATAACTTAGGAAGAAAAGAGAAGGTATTGTTCGAATCTGAAAAACAGGATGATTCGATCTTCGGATGGACGGACAATTATATAAGAGTAAAGTCTGAATATGATGAGTCATTAATTAATGAGTTCGTTAGTTCAAAATTAATTTCCGCTTCGAATAATTTTTGTACAATTAATAAATTACCCCTGGAAAAACTAAAAGCAGTTGTCTAAATATGAAAAAAATTTTCGTCAGTACTTTGATACTCATCCTAGCCGGTGTTTCAATCGCTCAAGACAAACCCGAAAGCCTGATGGAGTTTAAGCATCAGGTAGTAAATTCGGTCGTTCCCGCAAACAGCAACATTCAATTATTGCCTGCTACTCAAAAGAAGAAAACAGGGTTGGCGATCATTTATTCATTATTATTACCCGGTATGGGAGAATTATATGCAGGCGATTATTCGCTTGGTCAATACTTAACAATTGCCGACGGAATATTTTGGGGATCTCTATTTGGCTTTAATATTTACGGCAACAGGATGGAAGATAATTATAAGAGTTTTGCTAAATCGGTTGGCGGTGCCAATGTAGCAAGCAAGGACGATAAATTCTTTGCCGATATGGGTAATTATCTTGATATCGATCAATATAACCGGAGGCAAAAACTTGATCGCAATTTCGCAGAGCTTTACGCCGACAATGAGCGCTACAACTGGAAATGGGATTCGCAATCTCAGAGAAGGGAATACAGACGTATGTGGAAATCGAGCGAAAATGCTTTTAACAATGTAAGGTTTGCAGCCGGTGCGCTTATTCTAAACAGGATTGCATCAATTATTAATGCGGTAAGACTGGTATCCAGGCACAACAAAGAAGTTGATGAAGAGCTAACGTGGAAGCTAAGTTTCGGACTTCAGCAAAAAGAACTTTTGCCTACACAATTGATGATGAATTTCCAAACCAGATTTTAATTCACCAATATTTATTGTGCTTAATTCACCTCACGGCAAAAATTAGTAATAATGGAAATTGATCCTACGAATACTTTGCGTTATGAATCACGAAAGGACTTATGGTTTTCTGTTGTAGTATGGGCATCTGTCATTGTCTGCGTTTTTACAATTTACCTGGCAGGGAAAGATGAAAGCTCGTTTGTTTTCGGGATTGTCTTTTCTGTTTTTATACTTGCAGTAATTGCATTTCTGCTTCACATATATTTTAATACATATTACTTGTTGTCCAAAGATGAGCTTAAAATATTTTCCGGTTTTATGAAGCAGATTATACCTCTTTCTTCAATTACGGAGATGAAGAAAGTAACTGATATTTTATCCAACCCTGCATTGTCATCGAGACGAGTGCTGATTAAGCATAAAAAAAGTTATATTGGCGTTCAGATATCACCCATTGACAGGGATGATTTCATTAACCAGGTTAATAAAAGAATTGAATTGATCGGCAAAGAAAATTAACAATGACCGATTTGAATGATAGAGAGTTGCAGGAATATCTTGACGAATTCGAAGATGTAACAAGATTCGATGCCGAAATATGCCCGAAGTGCGGCCTGGATTTTACCAAAGATCAAATAAGCGTCGCATCTTGGATCATTGTTAGTGATGATTTACAGTTTGATCAATTGAAAAACATCGGCGATTTGCTTGAAGAGAACGGCATTCATTATTTTTTCAGCGAATCCGAAAAAACTTCTCACGGCAATAAATTATACGCTTTGAAAGTTCTGAATGAGACGCTTGAATCAACAAAGGAATTGTTAAACAATTGAACTCATCTGGTATTACCCCGGTTTCATAATTCATGAAAAAGTTTATTCTATTCGATAACGACGGAGTTCTGGTTGATACTGAAAAGTATTACTTCAAAGCGAATCAGTTACTCTTTGAATCACTCGGACATGAATTGTCCCTGGAAGCATATAAAAGTATTTCGCTGGTTGCAGGTAAAAGCGTACTTGATTATTTCAGGAAGTTTGATTATTCGGATGATCAGATTTTAGAGTTACGCAATAAACGCGATGCTATTTATGAGCAGTTCATATTTAATAATAGCCTTGCTTTACCCGGCGTGACAAATAAATTGGAAGAGTTATCAGGCAGCTTCAAAATGGGAATAGTCACATCAACAAAACGCAATTATTTTGATAATGTTCATAACAAAACAGGATTCGCAAAATATTTTAAATTTGTTGTTGCACGAGAAGATTATAGTGAATCAAAACCGAACCCGCAACCGTACTTGTTTGGGATTAAAAAGTCTGGATATGCTCCGGATGAAATAGTTGTAATAGAAGATACACCGCGGGGACTTGAGTCAGCAAAGGCTGCGGGCTTGCAATGTATTATTATTAAAAATGAGTTCACAAACGATGCGCTTTTTAACGGGGCTTCAATAGTACTTGATTCAATAGATGAGCTAACAATTTCATTAATAAGAGCTCTTGAATAACCCTCAAAAGAAGGACGATACTGTTGAAGTACCAAATAACAAATTGTAAAAACCAAATAATTTCCAGGTAACAATTTTATAAAACACGAGCCCAGTTCCTTTCTCCGTATAAGTTAATTGTAATTTGAGAATTTAGAAATTGTAATTTATTTGTAATTTGGTACTCGCATTTTGGTTTTTTCAAGGCCGTTTTATGAATGAAAATAAAATAAAAATTAGCATTTATGCTCCCAACCTTCCAAAGAAAGAACTGATAGGTGTTTTGTATATCCAGCTTAATGAACCTACGGAAAGGCTATACTTAAAGGAACTGCCCGGGCAACAAGGTTTCCGTGCCCCGCAAATGGAAGCAACGCTAATTAACGATCATGATTTGATTATGAAATTTATAGAGCAGCTTTTTGGTGTAGCTAATAAACTTGGAGGTACGAAAGGAGTTGTTTATTATAATGGTGAAATAGTATACGACTCCTGGTTTAATCCTCGCAAGTCCCAACGGCAATTAGTTTTACCTCGCTCTAGTGCTGAATTTAAGATTGAGATTTACTAAGCAATACCTATTGAATATAACTTTCGCTTATATTTGCATAGGGACTTATTTTGACTTTATTTAACCAATGCCGAACTACAAACTAACAATCCAATATAAAGGCACAAATTACGCGGGCTGGCAAATTCAGAAGAATGCCGATACTGTTCAGCAAAGGATTGCTGAAGTAATTAAACAAGTTACTCAACAGGAAATAAACCTAATCGGTTCGGGCAGAACAGATTCCGGTGTTCATGCAATTGGGCAGGTTGCTAATTTCAATATTAACCAAAGTCTTGCTGAAAGGAAATTCCAACATTCCCTAAACTCGTTGCTGCCGGAGGATATTGCAATCATCAAATTTGAAAGAGCAGACGACAATTTCCACTCGCGCTTCGACGCTGTTAAACGGAGCTACATTTATTTATTTATTAATCACAAGTCGCCGTTTTATAACGAATATGCCGTTCAGGAAAATTACATTGATGGGGCATTTATTGAAAAAGCTAACCGGCTTTCAAAGCAACTGTTAGGAGAGCACGACTTTACCTCTTTCAGCAAAAAGAACACTGAAACGAAAACTAATTTATGCAAAGTATTTGATGCGCATTGGAGAAAAACCGGTAATCTAACGTTGTTCTATATTAAGGCAAATCGCTATCTTCACGGTATGGTTAGGGCAATTGTTGGTACGATTGACAATTTAGTACGAACAGGAAGTAATGACGATATAAAATCAATTTTGGCTAAGAAAGACAGGAACGCTGCCGGTATTGCAGCCCCGGCAAAGGGATTGTTTCTATATAAAATAAATTACTAATGAAAATCGATCTATCAAACAAAGTGGTTTTAATAACAGGCGGCTCAAGGGGCATCGGGGCATCGTGTGTTAGGCTTTTTACTGAAGCAGGCGCTGATGTTGCTTTCACATATAACAGCAACGAAGCCGCAGCGCAACTTGTCGTGAACGAGTCGGTATCAAATGCAAAAATTGAATCCTTTCGTGTTAATGTGCAATCGGAAAGCGAAATAAAATCATGCATACAGGGAATAACTAATTCATTCGGTAGAATAGATATACTCGTTAACAACGCCGGTATTTGGAAACAGGCCGATGTTGAAGATATGTCTCTTGAGCAGTGGAATGAAACTATTACGACGAATCTTACGGGTTCCTTCTTGTTTGCAAAGTATGTTATTCCGCAAATGAAAAAGCAAAGGTATGGTCGCGTAATAAACATAGCCTCCACTGCCGGGCAAAGAGGAGAAGCCGGTTACTCCCATTACGCATCTTCGAAGGGAGGCATGGTCTCGTTTACTAAATCTCTTGCTGTTGAGTTAGCACCATTCGGTATAACAACCAATTGTGTTGCACCGGGATGGGTATATACCGACATGTCAAACGATATAATACTTGAAGAAAGTAAAGCAGAGCAATTAAAAGAATACATACCGCTTGGTCGAGCCGCTTACCCGGAGGAAATTGCCGGACCGGTATTGTTCCTGGCGTCTTTACTTGCAAATCATATTAACGGTGAAATCTTAAATGTAAACGGGGGTAGTGAGCTGTGCGGATAATTTTAAAGGATGGAACAATTTGATATGGAATTGCTTGCTGATTTTCATCCGTTTGTTGTGCACTTCCCGATTGCCTTTTTAACACTATATGTAATTGTTGAAGTACTTAATTCCTTTTTACGGCTTGAAAAAATTCGTTTCCTGTCTTCGGTTTTATTGTTTGTAGGAGTATTGGCGTGCGTTGGCGCTGTACTTACCGGTAACCAGGCAGAGCATAAAGTTGAAAAGTCATACGATTCCAGGTTAACGGAAGAAGTAACGGAAACTATTGAAGAACACGAAAGCAACGCAACAATTTTATTATGGTATTTCACGGTGCTAATGGTTATTCGATTTGTTTTTATTAATAAAAAAAACTTCTCGGGTATAAGGAAAATATTAATAACGGTTTTAGCATTAGTCGGATTATATTTTATTTTTGTTACGGGTAATTACGGCGGAAAGCTTGTTTATAAATTTGGGATAGGGACCGAAATATTAAATGAAAACAATAAGTAAGATTATACTGCTAATATTATTTATAAGCTTTACCGAAGGAGTTTACGGGCAGCTCTTCAGGTTCGGCGAAGCCCGCGGGCTATTCTTATCACTAGGAACGGGTCCAAAAGTTCCAATCGGCACTTTCAGCGACACGCGCAACCTTGGAATCGGTTTCGATGTTACAGTATCCTACACTGATAACGAATTTTTGCCGGTGTTTTTGTATTCTAAATTGGGCTTTCAGCATTTTCCAGGCAAACAGGCATTTTATAAAAGATCCGACTATTCGGCCTTTTCGAGCAATGTCATTCACATTCAACCAGGTGTTCGATTTTACCTACCTCCGCTGTTTAGCGAGGATTTTATTTTATTGCCGGTTATTGAAGGCGGCTTAACCTGGGCTTACTTTATGGATAATCATCAATTCAAAGTTGATTCGGGAAAAAGTAATTTTGATTCCGACGATAACAAGTTCGGATTTCACCTCGGTGCAGGCTTCAGCATGTTTCTAATGGATGTAATGGCGAACTATAATTTTATACTGCACCACCAGTATATGTCGTTCGACTTGCGGGTACGAATTCCAATTTTTGTAAAAGTTTAGGAGAGATCAATGAAGTTTAAGAATCTTATTTACCAATTGGAAAATAATATCGGTGTACTTACCATAAACAGGCCTGATACGTTAAACGCATTAAACCGTGAGACATCAGAAGAGTTGGATAAAGTACTTGATGCGATTAAAGATGACGAGAGCCATGTTATTATACTAACGGGCGCAGGGGAAAAAGCTTTTGTAGCCGGGGCCGACATTAAAGAATTGAATAAGCAAGATGGATCGACGGGCGAGCAATTTGCACTAACGGGACAAAAGCTATTTAATAAAATTGAGCATTTGGGTAAGCCTGTGATTGCTGCAGTAAACGGCTATGCGCTCGGTGGTGGATGCGAAATTGCGATGGCGTGTCATATAAGGTATGCTTCTGATAATGCAAAGTTCGGCCAACCGGAAGTTAAACTTGGAATCATTCCGGGTTACGGGGGCACACAGCGATTACCCAGATACATCGGCGTATCGCAAGCAATTGAGTATTCATTAACAGGTGATCTAATTGATTCCGCTACCGCCTTATCGCTAGGTTTGGTAAATAGGGTTGTACCTCAAGCAGAATTATTGAATGAATGTAAGAAACTTGCCGAGAAGATTGCAGATAAAGGCCAAATAGCAGCTAAGAATATACTGGACGCTATTCTTTCCACAAGGGAAAAACCGTTAAGCGAAGGATTGAAGCTCGAAGCACGTTTGTTCGGAGAGACCTGCGGGACGTCTGATTTTAAAGAAGGAACGAACGCTTTTTTACAAAAGAGAGCGCCGCATTTCGAAAATAAATAAAACGAAGAATTGAAATCCACGCATGCAGAGAAAGATTATATATTTTTTAACAGCTATTGCTTTTGTTCTAATAATCTTGAATATCTACGTTGAATCAAACCCGCCGAATGAGAAAGTAGAAATTGTTCGGGAATTATTTATTAATGAAATAGACAGTATTTTTGTTTCAACCTTGTTTAACAACGGGATAATCGAGGAATGGATTGAAGCTAAACCGATAAGCAACAACAGGTACGATTCACTGAAACACGTGTACTATGTTGATGTACCAAAGGATTTACGGGTAGTTTCGCTGCTTTTGGATATTACACAATCTTTCGATAAGAAACCGGTTGTATTGACTGCTGAAGAAAAAGAAAATTATTCCCGGAGCTCGTTAAAAATATTTTCAAACAATGTACTTAAGTTCGAAGCCTTCCTGAATCCATCGGGTGAGGTTGAAAGGGAGTTCGCCGAAATTTGTTTTATAGCTGATGCAACCCGTTTAACAAAAGAAGATTTGCTTGAAAGATTAACTCCCGTTTCCCATGCTTTTACGTTATTGCTTATGCCAAGCGAAGAAGCAAAAGATTATTTATCTGGCGAGACATTATCTAATGCATCATATGTGTTGCTAGTTTCGGATAACATTGACGATCAGGCATATGTACTTAATCCCAAAAGCAGCAAAAATGCTTTAGGGGGAAAAATAGACAACCTTGTGAGTAATTTCAGAACTGCAAAAAAAATGATTATTGATGAACAATCTGCAATTTATAACTCGGTTGCTTATAGCTATGTTCGTGAAAAATTAGCGGAGAGGAATTCATCTTTTACCGGTAAGTCCGTGTTTATTGATCTTACGAATAAGAAGTTCGAACAGGTAGTGTCAATATTCGAGTTCCATTGCGAGAACGGAAAATCAAAACAAAGACGTGAATTGATTATTTCAATCGATGATCTTATTAAGCTGCAACCCTACATAGCGAAACAACGGAAGCTCGGAAATAAGTTCGTTGCTATGTAGAGACTTAGTTACTACCCTGCCTGATCTTTATTTTTAGAACAAACTGACCTAGCTGCCCGGACGCTATTTTTTGTTTACCATAATCAGCAAGAAGGCTTCTTAAGTAGCACAAGAAAAACCATGTAAGTATTTTGCTTTGCGGCCTTTGTGCATTCTTCGTGAGCTTCGTGGTTTTAGTAATGGCAAAATTGCAATTTTCTATTCAGAAATGAACACCGAATATCCAACAGCTAATGTTTAATGTAGAAGCTTTTCAGAAGCGAGTTGATTGGAAACTTTCGACAATATCTTTAATCACAATGGACGCAAAGGTTTCACAAAGTGCACAAAAAAGCTCTTTAAACTCGGGTGCATTGATTGTTAGCCCGGTTTAGAATATAGTCTGGCAACACATTTTATATTTTATTACCCTCCTTATCAAGATCAATTATCTCGTAATCAAACAGCGCAGTTAATTGCTCCTTAATAATTGTTGAATTACCGACGCACAATATTGCAAGTTTAGAATCATGAATGTGATTCATGCCGGCCCTGTTTACTTCGTCGATTGAACACCCACTTATATTTCGGATATAATCGTTATAGTATTCAAGTTCCAGGTTATGAATTACGAGGTTGCTTATATTATTTGCAACTTGCGAATAAGTTTCGAACTGGGAAGGAAACCTTTTGACCAGTGAAGATTTTGCAAAGTCCAGTTCTTCTTCAGTTACGCCCTCCTTAATTTTCTTTAACTCGTACAAAATCTCTTTTACTGCATTGCCGGTAACTTCGGATTGCACTGAGGTTGTAACGTAAAATGCACCCGCCTCTTTATTATAATTAAACGATGAGCCTGCGCCATAAGTATATCCTTTATCCTCGCGCAGGTTTAAATTTATCCGGCTCGTAAACTGTCCGCCCAGTATAGAATTGAGAAGATGTTTCGCATAGTACTCGCCGCTATTTCGCTTAGTTCCTCCGTGCCCGATCATTATTTCCGTTTGTGCAGCGCCTTCATGATCTACTACATATATAAAGCTATTTTCAATATCATTAACGGTGGAAAACAGTTCCGGTTCCGCTAATGAGTTTTCAGCGTTATCTTTTAAATAACGTTCCAGCATCTTTGTAATTTCTAAGACGGGAATACTTCCAATACTTATAACACTCCACTTTTTGTTTAGAAGAACGTTTTTATGAAACGATTGAATCTCGGCAAGTGAAATTGATTCTACAGAATCAGATTTGCCGATGACAGGAGTTGAATAACCGCTGCCGTCATAAACAATCTTATCAAACAGGGTGCTAGCAATATTCGAAGGATTATCTTTTGATTGTAAAATCTTTGCAAGCAGTTTCTGTTTTTCGCGGTTAAAGTCATCGCTTTCCAGTCTGGGTTTTAGCAGCACCAATGATAAGAGCTCTACCGATCTTTCAATGTATTCCTCGAGCGAAAGAATTGATAAATGAATAATATCCTTATCCGAGGATATACTAAATATTGTTCCGAGTTTCTCGAATTCTTCGCTCAACTGCAGTGAGCTATATTCACCGGCTCCTTCATCAATCATCATTGCTGCTAAATGTGTAAGTCCTTCTTGTGCATCCGGGTCCTCTTTACTTCCGCACTCAATTATAACTTCGAGTTGGCAAATCGGTAAGTTATTTTTCTTTGCATGGTAAATCGAAACGTTGCCGAACCCGGCGGTTTCAATAGTAGGTAAGCGGAAGTCTATTTTGCCAATTGCTTCCGGTTTGTATTTTCGAAAATCATTATTCATTTTTATCCTTTGGGAACAATGTGAAGTTGAACATTAGGTTTGTTGAGGTATTCTTTTGCAGCTTCAACTACATGACTTCTTTCCAGTTTATCGTATCTACCCAAATCGTATCCGAAAGAATTTGGTTCATTAAGTGCAAAGTTATACATGTTTAACTGGTCGGCAACTCTTTCAATATTTTGAAGCGAGTATATGAATGTTGACTTGATACTGTTTTTAGTACGCAAAAGTTCATCGTCGCCAATGCCTTCATTTATCAACCTGTTAACTTCGTTCGATATCTCCTCATGCAGCGTTTGCAAATCAACACCCGGTTTTGCGGTTGCTATAATAAAAAACATTCCGCAAAGTTTTGCTGAATACTGGAAACAGGAAACATCCTGGGCAATTTGTTTTTCGTGGACAAGTGACTTATAAAGTCTGGAATTTTTATTTGATCCCAACAATTCCGAAAGAATATCGAGCGCTGCGTCATCGGCACCAAACATTTTATCTGTTTGCCAGGCTAAATATAAACGAGGTAGCTGAATGTTATCTTCGTGAATAATTTTTTTGGATTCCGTTAAAGGAATAGGATTAGCAACTATTTGTGGTATATTGGGGTAAGCAGGAATACTTTCAAAATATTTATTGATACTCTCGAGCACAGTTTTTTCATCGTAGTTTCCTGCTACAACCAGCGTTGCGTTATTCGGTGCGTAATAGGTTTTGAAAAAATTCTTAACGTCATCCAGGTTATAATTTCTAATGTCTTCCATCCAGCCAATGGTAGGCCAATGATAAGGAAATGATTTATCGAAAAGATTTGAAAATACTTTTTCCCATGCTAAGCCGTACGGCGGGTTCTCATAACGCTGCCTGCGCTCATTCATAACAACGTCTTTTTGGTTGTCCAGTTTTTCCTGCGTCATTCCTTCCAGCATAAAACCCATCCTGTCGGATTCAAGCCAAAGCGCAAGGTCAAGATTATTGCTCGGCACAGTTTCGTAATAGTTTGTCCTGTCGATTGATGTAGAACCATTGAGTGTACCGCCAGCTTCCTGGATATACCGGAAGTGCATTTCTTTTTCAACGTTCTCGGAGCCCTGGAACATCATGTGTTCGAACAAATGAGCAAAGCCGGTTTTACCTTTTACTTCATTAGCCGAACCTACTTTGTACCAAATGTTAACCGAAACAATGGGCAAGGTCTTATCCCGGAAGAGAATTACCTCGAGGCCGTTTTGTAGTTTGTATTTATTGCAATTTAGTTCAAAAACGTTGTTCATACAATTACGCTAATAAGTTTTTAATTAATTTCCTTTGAGTATAAATCCAATCCTGTCAATATTCCCGTCAATATCATTCGGTTGAGACAGGTTGAATATTTTGCAAAGCAATGGATGTATATCAATATTCCAAAGAGTTCCCGTTTTATAACCTTTTCTAAACGCCGGTCCAACGGCTACAAAAAGGCCATGCATATCCAGATGATCCTTTTCATATCCATGATTCCCATAGCCGAACCTATACCTTGTTACCTCGTTGCTTGCTTTATTTTCCAGCGACCAGCCCATATTTGCCACCACAATCAGAGGCGGAATAAATTTATGCTTCGAATAGTGATAGTGATTGTCTAATTCTTCTTTCCTGTATACACGGTAATGTTTTTCATTTTTCTTCAAAACGTTGTATACACTATCAACTTCATTTTCTTTTGGATGCACCCTGACAACCGGGCCCGAATCGAAAAGACCGCATTCAAAACTCTTTAACATATCCGCAATGTATATAACCCTTTCCGGCGAAGTTTCGTTCATTCCATGGTCGCTAACAGCAATTATATTTAAGCTGTCCATAAAAGCTATTTCTTCAAGCTGTTCAACAAGGTATTCAAATACACGATCCATTCTTCTTATTGATTCGTTTATTTCCAATGAATTCGGACCGTAGTCATGGCCGTAAGAATCAGTATCATGAAAATATAAAGTCACGAATTGCGGACGTTTATCATCAGGCAAACTAAACCAGCTTATCACAGTATCAACGCGATCATAATAAGGCATATAATGATCGTAATTTTTCACGTATGTCGGGCGATTAAATTTCCCGTACTGCTCTGAACCCGGCCAAAACATGGCGGAAGTAGTAATCCCATTGCGTTCAGCAGTTTCCCAGAATGGTTCCCCTGCATACCAATTTGTATCGCGAACAGCATTCGAATCGGACATTGTGTACCAATGCCCGGTGGCAGGATTGATAAAATTGTTCGCTATTAAACCATGATTCTCGGGATGCAAACCGGTAATGATTGAATAGTGATTTGGAAACGTTTTAGTTGGGAAACACGGACGCAGGCTAAGCGCATAAACGCCATCCTCAGCCATTTCTGATAATGCCGGTGTTATTCCCCGGTTTATGTAGTCCCATCGAAATCCATCGAAGGATATTAAAAGGACATAAGGTTTGTCCGTGGCATTTAAATTAATGGTAAATAGGAATGCAATCAGAATGTATCTGTACATTAAATTTACCCACACAAGTTTATTGATCTTACATGCCAAGCTACGAATTTCATATAATCTCGCCAAGGGTAATTGCTTAGGTTAAAGCATTAATAGAGTTATTATTTGGGATGGATTGTTCAGTAACGAATGACTCAGTAATATTAGAATGATGAAAATGGTTGATCACACAGTAGATATTTATAATAACGAAAGTCT
Organism: Melioribacteraceae bacterium; assembly: GCA_028280855.1. Lineage (GTDB taxonomy): Bacteria > Bacteroidota > Ignavibacteria > Ignavibacteriales > Melioribacteraceae > PGYT01. The sequence goes on along the minus strand of JANQLA010000337.1, from coordinate 7,115 downwards.
ACATCATTTATCACTAAATTACAAAACATCGGCACAGACACATGCCGATTAACATGTATGCTATTTTAGGACGAGACAAATTAAAAATCCAGTGTAAAACTTACATGCCACCAGCGGCCCCTGCCGAACCATACAACAGCCGATTGTGCAGTATGATCTGTTCCGTCGATTGCGTCTACTATATAGTCATCGTTGTCCAGTATGTTAAAAGCATGAAGTCCGATAGCTAATTTGTCGAACATCGAAGCGCTTAAATTAAACTCGTAACCCATATGTATATCGAACAAAAAGTAGTCCGGAATTCTCCAGGGATTAACCCCGATATCCACAGGATTGCCCCGTTGATCGGGATTATACTGTGCATAATGCCGACCGGCAAACTTATAGACAGGGTTGAAGAAAAAACTACCGTTTACGGAAAGCTGGGTTCTGTAGTATAACGAAAGTGAGGCGGTCGTCATTGGGAACCCGCCTACATAAATATCATTGACATAAGAATTGATAGTTTGCTGCTGTAATGGATTGGATTCCGGTGCAACTACGGCGTTTACATTGCTTGTCCATTTATTTACCGCGTACGAAAACATCCCTTTGATCGAAAGATTATCGATAACGGCAACTTTACCCTCGAACTCAACTCCAACATGTCTTGCATCCGCGCCTGATATATTGTAAAAAAACCTTTGTCCCGTTACCAGATCCTGAACATCCGTCCGTATTGCTTTGTCCTTCCAAGTAGTATAATAACCGTTAAGTCTAAGCATTACGTTTCTTAACTGCAATCCGTAACCCGCTTCGATATTAAAGATTTTCTCGTTTGTCAAATTCGTGTATTCATTATTACTGTAGTCATACACATTCTCGGACAGAGGCGCCCGCGAAAAATATCCAACATTCGCAAAAACATTATTGCCTTCATCGATGTTGTAATTATACCCGTGTTTTATTGTATACCCGATAATATCTTTCCAGTCGGTTTCATGGCTAGGATGGTCGGGAGCATAATTAAAATAATCTATCCTTTTGTAGCCTGTGTTAGAAACAGAAGCGTTTGCATAAATGGTAAGTTGCTTCCATTTATATTCAGCTTGAGCAAACCCGCCGAACTGCCTTACAAAACTATCGGCATTGTAATCAACTTTATCGCCTAAGAATAATTTGGTGAACGGATCAATATTCACATTACTGCTAAAAAGTGTATAATCACCTCCAAGCAGGTTATCTACCTCACGAAAGTTTTCGGCAGAATAATACCGCGCATCGATTCCCGCTGAAATTTCTAAATCATCAAAAGTTTTCCTGATATTGGATATTAGTCCCATCCAGTTATGTCGGTGCACAGTGAAGCGTAATGCGTTTGCAGTATAGAACAGACTTGTGTCGATATCGGTTAAAATTGTGGAAGTGTTCTTTTCCCACTCCTTATCTAAATCTGCAAGACCGGCATCGGTTTTATCGAATTCAGTCCATGACGGCACAGTGCCGCCGCCGTTGCCGTGAGAGAAGTACAATATATTCGATAAGATTAAATCATCGCTTATCTGCCAATTATGATTCAAATTTATCGACGGTTTGTGAAATACATTATCCCTTATGTTCAATGGTTTTCCGTTTAGGTACCCCCAATCAGAGTTGAAATTTTTTCCGTGGGATTTCCAGAAAGAAATTGTATGAAGGGTTAATCTTTGCCCGTGGTCTTGCGGAGAACCCATGAGTTGCAGCTCAAGCGAATGGTTTCCAAATACACCTCCAAGAGAAATGTAGTAAGAAAATTCATCCAGCCATGTTCTGTCGGCATAACCATTCCAGGTCTTACGGCTTACAAGCGCTGTGAGACCGAGTTTTCCGGGCAGCAGGTCTTCGGCAAATGCGAATGTAAACTTGCGGAAGTTATCGGAACCAAACTCGCTTCTTATTCTTCTGAAATTATGTCCGCTTCCAATTCCGAAAGTAGAAATGTTAACAACGCCGCCAATTGCAGAAACAGAATAAGGATTCGCTCCAAGCCCGCGCTGCACTTGAATGTCTGAAGTAAAATCACTTACCCCCGCCCAGTTAGTCCAAAATACTTCACCGTTCTCGGGGTTGTTTTGCGGTATTCCGTTCACCATAATGGCGATATTGGTTTGACCAAAGCCGCGCATATTCAATCGAAGGTCGCCGGTACCTCCGCCTTGCGGGGAGACATAAATACTTGGCGACGAGTCAAGTACATAAACAACATCACGTGCACCGAGTCGTTCATCAATGTCTTTCGGAGTAAACTCTGCGAATGCAACCGGGGTTCTTCTGAACTGCGCTTTTGCTGATCGAACTACCGTCTCCCGGAGGAGTATCGGTTCTCGAATCAGGGATACATTATTTGAAAGATCGTTTGAGGAAAAAGTAATCTCAGTCGTTTCAATTTTGTAACCAATATAGGAATAAGATACATTGTAGCTTCCCGGCGGAATTCCTTTTATTGTATAATTGCCGAAACCATCGGTAACTGTCCCTATGTTAAGCTTGTCAATATAAACGTTGGCTCCAATTAATTTGCCGTTGGTCTCGGAGTCGGTTATTGTTCCGGTTAAATTGAAAGTTTGTGCACTAATTGTTGCAAAAACAAATAAAAGAATGATCGCAATTTTTTTCATTACTTGATAAATCCTTACCAAAAAACATAGAATATTACTACGAAATCTAAAGAGTATTTGGCGGATAAAAAAGGTTGGAAAAATAATTTATATAATTTACCAATAATATTCGATTACGAAAAGATTAATTCCAGATTAAATTAGAATTAATTTGGTTCCGAAATATTGCACTACTCAATTTTTATCCTAATATTTTGACCATGCATTTCAAATCACTCACACAACATAAACCATTGGGAGGTTCTATGTCATTTTTTACAAAAAAGGGAGGAATATTTCTCTTTTTACTCTTTTTATGTGGTTCCGTTAGTTTTGGGCAGGGTGTAACTAAAGCATCAATTACAGGTGATATAGTTGACAATAACGGTGCTCCACTTCCGGGCGCAAACATTATTGCAGTTCATAATCCAACCGGAACCCAATACGGTACGTCTTCGCGTGAAGACGGAAGGTATAATATGTTAGGACTAAGAACAGGCGGTCCTTACACAGTTACAGTTTCATTTGTAGGATTTACCACACAGGAAAAGACTGATGTATATCTTGAATTAGGTCAAGAATATGGGCTGGACTTTACCTTGGCGGATCAGTCTATTACGTTATCAGGAGTAACTGTGGTGGCGGAATCCAATCCTATTCTTAGCGAAAATAGGACGGGCGCTTCACAAGCAGTTTCTATCAAAGATATTGAAACTCTGCCTACAATTAGTAGGAGATTCCAAGACTTTGCTAAACTGTCACCAATGTTCAATGCGGAAAACTACCAGGCTGCCGGTAGAAGTAATAAATATAATAACATTCAAATTGACGGGGCATATTTCAATGATGCTTTTGGCCTGGGTACAACTGGAACGCCTGGTGCTCAAACTTTAGTAAATCCGATAAGCCTTGATGCAGTTCAAGAATTTCAAGTAGTTGTTGCTCCATTTGATGTTAGACAGGGTGGATTTACAGGCGGCGGAATCAACGCAATTACAAGGAGTGGAACTAATAAGTTATCCGGTTCGGCATTTTATTATTTCAGAAACGAAAGTTTTGTTGGTGATGCAACATTTAAAGATGAAAATCAGGCATTCCCCGAGTTCAAAGAATTACAAACCGGGTTTCGCTTAGGCGGTCCTATTATGAAGGACAAAATGTTCTTCTTTTTAAATGGTGAAATAACAGAGCGCGACGATCCTTTATCAAATGTTGCACTTGAGCAAGGTGTTGAAGAAGCAGGATCAAAAGCTCAAAGGTTTGCAGATATACTCAAAAACACATATGGATATGATCCAGGTACTTTTAATACAATTACTGCTGAGAGACCAAGCCAAAAATTATTTGGTAGAATTGATTATAATATTTCAAGAGATCATAAATTATCCTTACGTCATAACTATGTGAACTCAAGCAGGGATAGGAACGAGGATAGAGGACGCGCAAGCCGTCTAACGTTTTCTACCTATACTCATGAAATAGAAAACGAAACTAATTCGACAGTTGCTGAATTGAACAGTACTTTCGGCAACAATATGTCAAATAACTTGATTGTTGGGTTCACATCAATGCGTACAAAAAGAGCTAATAAAAACGGTGACAGACCGGAAATTCGTGTCGACGAATCCGGTGTAAGATTATTGGCAGGCGGCGACAGGTTCTCTTCAGCAAATGAACTTGACCAGGACATTTTTGAAATTACCAATAATTTCACATACTTCGCTGGAGATCATACATTTACAATCGGTACTCACAATGAATTCTTATCGATCAGAAACCTTTTCATTGAAGCATTCCATGGTTATTATAGATTCAGAAGTTTGGATGACTTGGAAAACGGTGTTCTTAGAAGTTATCAAAGAAGAATATCAGTAATACCTGGCGAAGTACAACCATCCGCAGAATTTTCTGCATATCAATTTGGTATTTACGCCCAGGATGAATGGAGAGTTACACCAGATCTGAAACTGACCCTTGGTGTAAGAGTCGATATTCCTACTCTTCCCGATGAACCGGATGATAATGTTAAATTTAGAAGCTATTGGACAGATTACAGCACTTCAGATGTTCCAAGCGGAAACATTTTGTTCTCACCTCGTTTAGGATTTAACTGGGATATAACGGGAGATCGTTCTACGCAATTACGCGGTGGAGTAGGTATCTTTTCCGGTGGAATTAACTATGTGCTAATTTCGAACAATTACAGTAATACAGGTACATTTTACCAAGATATCGTCGGCGGTGCCGATATACAAAACTTGCAAATTAATATGGATCCCAATAACCAACCTGAACTAGGTGATCCCGGTACTGCTGCCGGCGGAGGTAGAGCTGAATTGAACGTTGTTGATCCTGACCTCAAACTACCAGAAGTACTAAGGTTTAATCTTGGGGTTGATCATCAACTGCCTTATGATATAGTTGCTTCTGCTGATTTTATATATTCGAAAACTCTGAACGATTTCTTTATTCAAAAATTAAACCTTAGACCTCAAACAGGCACATTGGCAGATGGAAGACCGGTTTATGGCGGAACTGATAACGGACCTGACGGATCATTTGCGGATATTTGGCTGCTGGCAAACACTGATGAGGGTTATCAGTATAACCTTTCAGTACAACTGCAGAGAAATGTATTTAGGGGACTTTCCGGAAATGTTGGTTATACATTTGGTAGATCGGAAGACATTAATAGTATGACATCTTCCAGAGCAGTGTCGAACTTCAGATTTAATCCTATTGGCGGAAATCCAAACGATCCTGAATTAGCTACTTCCAAATTTGAGGTTAGGCATAGAGTATTTTTCTCTTTATCATATTCGGCTGAATTCTTTACCAATGCAATGACTACATTCTCGCTTTTCTATAACGGTCAATCAGGTGCGCCATTCTCATATATGGTTGATGGCGACGTAAATAACGACGGTCGTGATACGAACGATCTTTTCTACATTCCTGCGGGTGATAGCGAAATTTTGCTCGGTTCAGTTGATGATAATGGTGTCTATACTTCTGATCCTGCAATGTACACAGCGTTTAATCAATTCATAGAAGCTAATGACTATCTAAAGGACAATAGAGGTAAAATGTCAGAGCGTAATGCTGACAACAGTCCTTGGAGAGATATCTTTGATATAAGAATAATGCAAGATATTCCTGACTTATGGGGCATGGGACATTTCCAAATTTCATTAGATGTACTGAATGTATTAAATCTTCTTAACAGTGAATGGGGAAGATGGGAACAAATTACATTTGATTATAATGTAGTTGAAGCAGTTGGAACTGATGCAGCTTCCGGTCAACCTGTTTATGAGTTTGTTGCACCACAAGATAATTCGCCGTTCTCATTTGCCGATGGTGAAGAATCCCGCTGGGCAATGCAGTTTGGAATTAGGTATTCATTCTAATTTGGATTCTTCTTATTTTTAAAAGCCCCCTGTTTGGGGGCTTTTTTTATAGCCAATTATAAAAACCGTTTTTATGGATTTATCGATTTTAGAAAAAGCAAAAAACATAAAACTAATCATTACCGATGTTGACGGCGTACTTACCGACGGCAGCCTTTATTACAGCCGCGAAAATCTTGAAATGAAATGCTTCAACATCAAAGATGGTATGGGTGCATTGCTGTTACGTGAAGCAGGTATTAAATGCGGCATTATTACAACAGATAAACCCGACTTTGTAAAGATTCGCGCCGAACGTATGAAACTAGATTTTTATTATACCGAAGTCTGGGACAAAGCATCAAAACTCGATGAGATTTACGACAAGTATTCCGTTTCTAAAAATGAAATCGCTTTTATTGGCGACGACGTTAACGACCTGGGCATTATGGACGCTGTTGGTTTCAGCGCCGCGCCTGCTGATGCTGTTCCGAAAGTGCTTAAGCTTGTTGATTATGTCTGTAAACGCGACGGCGGCAGGGGAGCTTTTAGAGAATTAGTTGATTTAGTGCTGGATAACAGGACGCAAGCATAGCGTCTCATCTACCTTTAATTTATCTTAATCGTAATCTTTCTCTTTATCTTAATCGCTCTTCCGACATAAGTAAATTCAGTTTTTCAGTAAGCTTGTCAATCAGGTCTATTTCGTTTTTTAGGTTATTCATTTCACACGAAGTAATTAATATCTTATGCTTCTTGTTTTCTTCGAGCAATACGGTAGGAAATTTATTTTTAGCCGCTTCCAACTCTTCATCATTCAGTTGATTTTTATATTTGATTCGGTTTCAATTTCCAATGAATTTATAAAGTTTTTCCATTCCCTGTTTATTGTAAACATACCGTAAGTCAATCTGCACAAGTACATTCGTAGGTTTCGGGTTTTATCATTTTGTGCAGGAAATCGATTGACTGGTTGATAAATCCCGCTACGGCATTATATACAAATATTAATTTCATGCCGCAATATTATCAAAAATAATTTCGCGGTTTGTCTCGTATGCTACAATAAGAAGTTTATTAAAAAAATTGTGAATGAACAGGCTGTAAAGCC
>JANQLA010000332.1 GCA_028280855.1 Melioribacteraceae bacterium | reverse complement strand
GATAATACCACAGGCAACCGAAGCAAGTATACATGCTATGAACGCATTAGCGAAAAACTCGTATTGAAAAAGATCAGGCATAATTAGTGTTTGTGCTCGTTTAAAATTCTGTGAGGCAATCCGTGGGCGATTAAATCTACCGGGCACTCGTAAGTTTCTTCGAGCATTTCGGCCGTTATTTCTTTTGAATCATGAAAAATCAATGTCTTGTTTAAGCATGCGATCTTTTTAACGTAAGACGATATTGCGCCGATATCGTGTGAGACAAGTATTATTGTAGTTGTTTCGTTAAGCTTATTCAACAAGCTGTAAACCGATTTGCCCGTTTTAGGATCAATGCTAGAAGTTGGTTCATCGAGCAGTAAAATTTTTGGATCGGAAACCAATGCCCTTGCAATCAATACCCTCTGCTTCTGTCCGCCTGAAAGCTCGCCAACAAGTTTGTGTTTTATATCTAATAGTTCTACGTGCTTTAGAGCGTCCTCGATAATTGATTTATCAACCCTCTTTTTGTTTATAAGACCCATCTTAACGACGTCGTATACGCTTATGGGAAAACTCTCTTCGAAGCTGCTGTACTGCGGTACATATCCCACCATGCCCGGATTCGAATCAATAAGTTTGCCGAAAACTTTAATATTTCCTTTCGACGGTTTGATGATTCCGGTAAGAGTTTTTAACAAGGTAGTTTTGCCGCTGCCGTTTGGTCCGATGATTCCAAGGAACTCCTTTTCATCAAGTTGAAGATTTATATCTTCGAGCACAGTAAGATCATCGTACTGAACGCACAATCCTTCTATCTGTATTGCTTTAGTCATTGTTCAAAACCAATTTAAGTTTAGCGCCAGTATCGCTTAGGTTTGCAAGATAGTTTTGCGGCAAAGGATTCAAGTATTCAACCTGAGCATCAAGTTCGTTTGCGATTATTTCGGCCGATTTAGTACTAATGTTCGGATCGGCAAATATAACTTTTGCGTTTTGTCGCTTAGCGGTTTGAATATGTTTATCGAGATCCCGTAGTTTAGGTTTTTTGCCTCCATATTCAATTTCGTGAACAACTATGCCAAGGTCGCGCGCTAGGTAGTTCCATGCGTTGTGATAAACAAAAATATTGCGAGCGCTCGATTGCGATAAATCTTTTCGTATCGATTCAAACGTGCTGTCAATTTTAACAGAATATGAAACTAAATTGGAGTTGAAGTATTCTTGATGTTCGGGCTGTAGCCCGGCAAGGGTTTCATAAATAGTTGTCAAAATAACTTTTGCGTTTTTAGGCGATAGCCAAACGTGCGGATCGTTATTCAGCAGTTTAATGTCTTCGGAACAATCAACTACATTCAGTTCATCAAATGAAAACTCGTTCTCCAGCTGGAATCCTGCGCCAACCTTAAAAAATACATCCGCCTTTGATATCTTAATCAGCTCCTGAGGCGATGGTTCGTAAGTGTGAGCATTTGCTCTCGGCGGAATAACGGTATAAACCGAAACAAACTTACCGCCAATTTGTTTTACAAAATCGGCATAAGGCGCAATCGTAGCGGCAGCTCTAATTTTGATGTTGTTATCAGCGGCTTTTTGTTCGACTTCCTCGCACCCAATAAAAGTAAAAAAAAGAAGTAATAATATTATTTGCAAGCGGGACATATACCTTTAAATTCCATGATGTGATTAGTGATTGTATAGCTTGTAAGCTTGCTAACCTTTTGGGTAATACATAAATCAACCCGATCAATTTTACCGCAGCTTTGACAAACAACGTGGTGGTGGTGATCATCTTTCATTATTTCATAGTACTGCTGCTTGTCAAAAAGCTTAACTTCATGAACAATATCAAGCTCATTAAATAAATTTACAATTCGGTAAATTGTTGCGAAATCGATATTCACGCAAAGTTTTTGCACATCGCTTAAAGTTAAGGGACGGCGGTTTTTAAGCATTGCCTCAAGGACCAGCTTTCTTTTACCGGTTAGCTTATAGCCGTTTTGCTTGAGAATATTTAAATAAAATTCCATTGCCCAAAGGTAACCAAGGAATTTTGTAATTGCAAACTACTTGCATTTAGCGGCGAGAGGTAATTTAAAGCGATCTTAGGTGGCAGACTCTTTCAATGCTTCATTTTCAATGAAATCAACAAGTTTATTCATACCCTTTTTTGTTTGCGCAATTATTCGCGCTGTAATGAACTTCAACTTTAAATTGGTAAAAAATCTTTTGATCGGATTATTTAATTGCCTGTCAGTTTTGTCCGGACGTATCCTAACAGACATTTCTGTTTCGCCATTTTTTTCAACTATTTTAAAGTCGGTTGTAAAGGTGAATCCTATACCAATATCCGCCCGTTCGCTATAATTTATTTCCTTCTCTGAAACGCCGTTTCCTGTTGTTACGAAATGAATCTCAAGATCATCAAATACGCAAGTATGTGAGCCGTTAAGGCGGTTAATTTCAAATCCTTTTGTCCCTTTAACTTTTGGATCAATCAGGGGCTTTAAAGTGTGGTCGGTAATAATACTATGCACCAGTAATGGCTTAGCTTTAATTTGAACCGTGAAGTTCGGCGGGCCGGACATACCGCTTTTAGTTTTTACTTCGGGAGCTTGCGGAACTTCAGCTCGGAATTGGGATAAATCTATGTATTGCGATTTTATCTCGCCGAAGTTTTCGTAGGATTGATAATGTTCAACAGGTTTTGCCCAATGTTCATCGGGTGTAAGTAGCAAAGGGTTTTCGGTAAGGTATGCATCGGTAAACAAAGCATATTCATTCGTTCTAATTTCATTCTTCAGCAATCGATGCGCGAGAATTACATCTTTACCCATCAACTTTGTAAACGATTGAATTGGTACTTCGTTAAATACCCCACAATGGACTATAAATTTTAATGAAAGATCGGAAGCCGAAGAACAGGCCCCGCATTGGCAAACCCTGTCGCGTTCAATTATTTTTAAATATGAATGGAAATCCAGGAACATCTTTTTAATTAACTTCCATAGCTCATCAAAGGCAGGTAATTTATCAAGTTTATAGAATAGTACGGCATCACCTTCGATCTCGGAAATCCGCAAAAAAGATTTATTGGATTCAAGAAGAAGTTCAATCAATTCGCTAATTATATGATTACTATGCTTTATTTCGGTTTGGGTTACAAACTTCGTAAAGCCGCTAATATCCGGTATAAAAATTAGTCCTGAATTTGCCATATCACTTTATTCACACTTGTTCTCTTGTACAATGTTTAAAGCATCATAAAATATATTAATTTGTCAAATATAGATAAATAGAATTAGATGTATACGGCAAGTATCGGTTTTAAGTAGTGATTCAGATTCTTACTGAACTATAAGACATACGATACGGTTTGCACAATTTTTTATAGGATCACCACTAAACGGTAATCCTATAATTTATTGAAGCGAATTTTTTTCAGTATTCAGCTATGAAGTCGTCGAGTTCTTCCGTCGGAATGACAATCAGGTTTTTATCCGGTGCCAGTTTTACGAATTCCATTGCTTCATCAAACGTTGGAAAAGATAGTTTAGGAGAATACTCGCCTTCTTCTTCTTCTACTATGTGATACCGGTAATTATAGTTTAACATGTTTCCCCCCAACATGTTTGTGTAGAGTTATAAGTAATTAAATAGTTTACAGGCTTCAACCAACCTGCTTTTCGGGGGGTGAAAAACAGAAAACCAAATTCTCGATTGGTTAGACTCTTTTGAAGAAAATTTGTTGCGTTAAAAAATCTTAAAATTATTGATTGCAAAACATCCAAATAGAATTGCACTACCGGAATTTTGCATCATCCTGTGGGGCTTGTTTGCGGTTAATAAAACTCAATATTAATATTAAACTTACACCCGTAGTTACATAAACATCCGCGAAGTTAAATATGCCCGTGTGAATCTAACCAACTTTTAATAACAAGAAATCAATTACATTTCCTTCGTTAAAAATACGATCAATTAAGTTACTAAGCCCACCGCTTATAATTAACATGTAGGATGTTGTTTTTACTGCACTAATATCCGTCTTGAAAGTGCAATAAAAAAAGAGAACCGCAATTACTAAGCCTACCGCAACTTCGAATAAAAGGAAGCGAATTGTTTCAGGTAGTTGACCACCAAATCCTAACATACCGCCGGAGTTTTCGGCATAAATCAATTTGATAAAGCCCCATAAATAATTTCGTGTGGTGCCGTCAACCAGATGAGTTGCCGCAAGATGTTTTGTGTAAACATCAATAGCAATTAGAAGCGATACGAAAACACAAATTGAAATGAATCGAATGGCAATGTTCATAAAAGTACGATGGCAAATGTACAACCCGATATCAATCCGCTCTTAATGAATCGAGAAGTTTATTAAGCTGTTTAACCTGGCGCTCGGAAAGTGCTGAAGAAAATTTGTCAAGCTTTGGCCTTCGCCTGTCTATTTTCTGAAGTAATTTAACCCCTTCCTTAGTTATAGTAACTTCCACGAGCCGCTTGTCCAAGCTACTTGACGTCTTTTCAACTAATCCTTTGTTGACAAGCCTGTATACAACCCGTGACGTGTCTGCATTAAGATCTGTCATCTGGTCGGTAATCTGACTAGTGCTCATTGGCATCGGCTTATTATTGCGCAGAATCTTAAGAACGCTATACTGTTGCGGCGTAAGGTTATAGCTATCCAAAAATTGTTTGATGCCGTTTTTCATCGAAAAGTATGTAGATGCAATATTCTCGCGAAGTTTTTCATGTTCGTTCATAGGAGTAGACTTTTTACTTTCTCTTTTTACAGTTGGCATAGTATCATTCCTTACTACTTTACTAATTCAAGGTTCGAAATCTAGCAATCTACTTATCGCAAAACAAATACCTGCTGAAGATTATTTAGAAAGTATTTTGCAATTTTAACTCAAGACAATAAATTGATAAAGGGGGATTAAAAATTTTAAAATATTGAAAGGATATAAATATGAATCTCCCTAGAGCCTCAATGCTTATTGCCTTGTTTATCAGCGTTACTCTTATTGCAAACGATAATAAAAACGAGATTCCCCATATTTTTACTCACATAAAAACAATAGAAAACACCCAGGTTAAAAGCCAGGGACGAACAGGTACTTGCTGGGCATTTGCTGCAACATCTTTTATTGAATCGGAACTAATTAGGATGGGCAAAGGGGAACACGATTTGTCCGAAATGTTCTTTGTTCGAAATTGTTATATACCGAAGGCGGAAAAGTATGTGCGCTACCATGGTAAGAATAACTTTAGTGAAGGCGGGCAGGCGCACGATGTAATGCTAGTGATTTCGACGAATGGAATTATGCCTGAAACAATTTACAGCGGACAGAAATACGAACAAGACTATCATAACCACACCGAAATGACAGCAGTTCTTCAAGGAATGCTTGAAGGAATTATTAAGAAAAGAAAACTAACCCCGCAATGGCAGAAAGCTTATGCAGCTGTACTGGATGTATATCTTGGTAAACCTCTGGAATCTTTCGAATATAATGGAAGCGAATATTCACCGATGAGTTTCACGGAAAGCTTGGATTTTAATCCTGACAACTATATTGAGTTTACTTCTTATACTCATCACCCCTTTTACGAAAAAATTAATCTCGAATTGCCCGATAACTGGACGGGCAGCTTATACCATAACGTATCGTTAAACGAATTAATCGAAATAATGAACTACTCTATTAATAACGGTTACTCCTTTGTATGGGACGGGGACTGCGGTAAAGATCATTTCAAAAGAAAAGAGGGTTACGCGGTTATACCCTTAAATGAAGACGATGAAAGTGAAGAACCTGAAATTGAAAAGAATGTAACGCAGGAAATAAGACAGGTTGCATTTGACAATTACGATACAACAGATGACCATTTAATGCATATTGTCGGGCTCGCAGAAAATCAAAACGGAACCCCTTTTTATTACACGAAAAACTCATGGGGAACACAAAACAAAGGTTTCGACGGGTTTTATTATATGTCGGAAGAATACGTAAAACTAAAGACTATAGCCATTATGGTTCATAAAAATGCTGTTCCCGCGGAAATTATGGCTAAGTTTAAGTAAATGATTATTTTAGGAATCTAAAAACAAGAAACAAAATATGACGATTAAAGAAACACACGAAGCACTGGTAAAAGAATTTGAATCATTTGATAACTGGGATGACCGTTACGCACATATAATAAAACTTGGTCGCGAGTTGCCCGAATTTCCTGATGAGTATCGCACTGATAAAAATAAAATTGACGGATGTCAATCGCAGGTTTGGATGAACGCTTCTATAGAAAACAGTTTGCTCAAAATTGAGGCTGACAGCGACGCAATGATAGTAAAAGGACTCATCGGAATTCTGCTAAAAGCTTATTCTGGCTTTATGCCTGCTGATATACTTTCAAGCCCACCGGACTTTATTAAGCAAATTGGTATTGATAATCATTTATCCCCAACGCGCAAGAACGGTTTGGGAGCTATGCTTAAACAGATTCAAATGTATGCCCTGGCGTTTAAGGCTCTAGCAAAATGAAATATCATGACTGCTTTTGCTCATATAAAATTGTTGAAGTACCGTGTGCTAAAAGTAAATTCCGGTCTTTTACTACCGGGGATAAAACAGTATCTCGTTTCAGTTAATTCTCATCTTTTAGTAACCAGGTAAAGCACCAAATCATTACAAGGCCGTGAGACCAAATGTCTGTTGGTTGGCGAGGTATATCTATATTAAGTTCAAAATATTCATTATACATGAATATTTTACCGAAGGGCAAATTTCTCTAATCAAAAATTAAAAGCTAAAAGTTATTAATTAAAGTGCACCTGTGTTGATGCAAGCGATTCGCGGAATTATCGAGAAGCTTATTACCAAAAGTAACAGTATAGTATTGTTACTATTCTATAAATACAATAATTTGTAAACAATAATTACGAGGATCAGATGGAATCTAGAGAAATGAACTATGTCCTTTGGAAGGAAGATAAATATTATGTTTCACTATGCTTAAACGTAGAAGTATCTTCCTTTGGAGAAACTTTAGATCAGGCCGTGAATAATTTAAAGGAAGCGGTAGAACTTTATTTTGAAGATGAAAATATAACATGGAATCAAATTGATAATGTTCTCTTAGGCAAGGATGTTATTAATGCCTAGGCTTTATTCTTCAAAGGAAATTGAAAAAATATTGATTGATACCGGTTTCGAGTTTAAAAGCCAAAAAGGATCACACGCTAAGTTTAAAAACCGCAGTGGAAAAATTGTTATACTGCCGATGAATAAAAAAGAAATACCAATAGGAACCTTTAGAAGTATATTGAGACAGGCAGATATATCTCTCAAAGAGTTTGAGAACAAAATCAGGTAAATTTGTTACTTTCATTATTCTCTTGATTCCATTTGTGGAACAACATTACTTTGGAAATAAACCTTTATCGATCCCCGGAATCAAATTCAATGCATTTTTATAATAAACTTTTTTTAGCACCTCATCGGGTAAATTCATGCCGTACATTTTCCAGAAAGCATGTCTTCGCCGGTAGTAATCAAAGTACTCATCCTTTGTTTCAAGCACGCGAAAGTAAACGTGATATTTATCGGGCGTCCATGAATCTTTACCGAACATTATTCGATCCTGGTATTTAGGGCTTGCTGAAAATCTCATATCGGCTTTTGGTTAAATGTCATTAAAGCTTTCAAAATTATATACATGTAGCTACACTTTTATCAGCAATTAT
>JANQLA010000296.1 GCA_028280855.1 Melioribacteraceae bacterium | reverse complement strand
TGCCTGTTTATTAGTAATAGTTCCTTAAATTTTTTTGTTGACAAAAATCTCGATGCTGTAGTTTTCCTTTGGAATTGCTTGTTCAGTTTCAGGCCAAGGCAGCAATCGTACCAGTTCTATATTAATATTTGATATAGTAGTATCAAATCTAAAATCCCAGAACGTATTTAATTCAAATTCGTTTCTTTTTCTGCGCTGCTTCAAGTATAGTTTTACCTCCGCATTACCTTCCCAAAAGCAAACCAGTCTTGATGGACACCTCGAATCAGAGAGAACATCAACAAATCCAACTTCAACCCGACCGTCATCACTTAGTTTGAATGAGTTAAATGGAATTGACAGCGTATCCCCAAATTGGAACACGCCATCATAATCGGGGGAGTTGATTCCATCTGAGCACCTCAACAAAACGATTAGCAGAAAACAAGTTATTAGAAAATATTTCACTAGTCTTTCCATTGCCAAACAAGGGTTTCATTTCTTTTATTGTTTAAAAAATCCTCAAGCGTTGCTTTATTTATTAATTGAATTATATTTCCGTAATGATCATATAGCTCGCATAAGGCACATGACCTAATTGGAATTGAGATATGGTATACAAACATGTTTTTCCATTCATATCTGAATATCTTTGTACCCCGGTATTCTCGATTTACCGACATACTATCGATTTTGTTCATTAGCCACTCCGGCGTGTCGCTTTCATAATTGAAAGGTTCATTCACATTTTCTTCCTGACAATTAATTGCAGAAAGGATTATTAGCGATGCAACAAAAAGTATCTTTATCATTTTTTTTAATATTTAATTAGTAAAAATTATCGACATCCCGTATAGGCAAGAGTATCTAAACCACTACTTGAAATTGCGAAACATTTAAAGTGCGAGAATACCGGCTTGCCGTTACCACGTATTATCTGAATAATCCAAACGTCTACATCTTCATACTTTGTTCTCTCCGCAAAAGTTGGTAAAAGAAAACCATCTGTCTCATAACACCCTGTTTGTTGAAGAATACTTTTGATAATATTTCCATCTTCACCAACGTTCTCCGCTTCCCAAATTATATAACTAAGAATTTCCTGCCTGTCCTTATTGTTGAAATTATTATCGTAGGCAGCGCGCATTGCCTTCCACGAAATAGTATCGGGAAAGGATGTTCTAAATTCATCTTCCGAATAATTGCGATCTGTCTTGAGTACGATTGGAGCCTGATCCAAATCAAATGAGAATGGCGGATCGACTATACCGGTGCCTGTACAAGATAATAATGATGAAATTACGAAAATAATTAACGTGCTATTTTTCATGTTATTTTATCTGCAAATTTTTGAGTTCGTAACCAATCTCTTCGTCTACCATTCTTTCATCGAAATCAATAAAGAATTTAGCCGGGTAGCCATATTTATCGTGATACTCTACGTTAAATGTCGCTACACTATCAGGATCAATTGTTTCAAGAAAATCAAAAAGCTCATCTATTGTTTTGAATAGTTCTTTTGAATGATCCGTAAGCAGTTCTTTAGAATCCGAATTTTTAATAGAATCAATCTCACCGTTTGATACAAATAACTCGTGATCTATACCGGCGTTCGGACAGAAACATATTACTTTTTCGGTTATAGTATAATTTTTAATATTATGTGCGTTCCATACTTCCCTTGGTTCTTTATATATTTTCCAGTCAATATCTATAGGATGGGTTGAGTTATCGCCGCAGAAACTTATAAGAATAACGGCGATGGTTAATCCCAATAAGTGAATAATTTTTGTCGATTTCATTATATTCCCTGATCTATTTAAAACCCGGCGTTAAAACTTAACCACCATTGGTCAATACGAAAAGTATTTTCAAATTCAGGGTCAAGAATTAAACGTGTTGTAAAATCATCACTTATGTTTACACGAAATGATGTAATAACATCAAAATAGTCATCGGAAAATCTTTCATCGGGTTGTGTGTATCTTTCTCCGAAATTTGTTTCTTCTTTTTTAACGCCATTATCAATTCTTTTTCTCGATGAATAAATCGCAGTAGTCACATCGTCAACTTTCCATACGTTT
>JANQLA010000278.1 GCA_028280855.1 Melioribacteraceae bacterium | reverse complement strand
AAATCCAGATCACTTATCGATTTTCGAATTGTGTGCAGCTTATCAGCCTGGAAATCTGCATTATGAAGCGGTTTACCGTTTAATCCCAGGCTGTCTTCAATATTAATTCCAACTGCACCGGAATTAATAATTTGCTCCGCATTTTCGCGAAGTTCATCACCATCATTCGTATAACATGCTTCAACGTCAGCAGATACGGGCACGTTGAGTGAATTGCACATTCTTTTAACTACGGAAAGATTGTCATCAATGGTCATGCGCTCGCAATCCTGTATACCCATTGCATTCGCCACCCCTGCGCTTGTAGTGGCAACGCATTTGAATCCTTCCGCTTCAAACAATTTGGCGCTCACCAGGTCCCATGCATTCGGAACAATTAAAACATCGTCGGTAAAATGTAAGTCTCTAAACTGCTTTACTTTTTTTCTTTGGTTTTCTTTAAGGTTAGTTTCCATTTCCGCTCCAATTAATTTTGATTGCTACCAAATTAAGCAAACCTCAACAATTCTCACCAAAACTTTTGCATCTAAAAAGAAAATAAATTCGTTAGAGCATTAGAAATATTGAAGAGTTGAAAAGTCATAAGAGCAAAAACAACAGATTAAACATGTGCTTCATAATTTCGCGGTTAGATGTTACTTATTTAACTCGAGTTCAACAATGCCGGTTCAATTTCATTCCTTCTCAAACCGAACTTGTGTTATTTTCAATTATTCGGAATCTGTGTCAAAAAAGAGGGATGCCGTTGCCGGTCATCCCCCTTTTGGAAGGAGAGAAATTTTATATGTAGTGACAGCAAACCTTGCTGTCACCCACAAATGAAGTAAAGAATTATTTCAACAATGTCATTTTCTTTGAAATTACCTGGGCTCCTGCTTCAAGCCTGTAAATGTAAACACCGCTTGTTAATTCACTTGCATCCCAGTTAATTTCATGTGTTCCTGCGTTTCTTAAGCCGTCAACCAGTACTGCAACTTCCTGACCAATAACGTTATAAACTGTTAGCTTTACATTATTTGCTTCGGGTAATGAGAATTGGATTTTTGTGCTTGGGTTAAACGGGTTAGGATAGTTTTGGGCTAAGTCATAGTTAGTAGGAGAAGTATTTAGCTGCTCTTCTTCAATACTTGAAATTATTCCAACATAACCTAATTGATCCAGCGCAGTCCAACCAAATATCCATAAATCCCTGCCAAAAGCACCAACATAATCCGTTTGCACGAAATATGTATCATCCAGAGTTTTAGCACCTTCCAAAGCAGGGCTTCCCCACAATGGTCGAGGGTCCAAACCCGCATTTCTTTCCCTGCTTATTCCTGCCAATTGAGGATCAGCAACTCTGTTACCATTAGTTGCATCACTTAAATATGACTGTACGAAATCCTGGTCGGAAAACTCATTGATCGTGTTACCTGAACCGAATCCATACCATAAGTTATTCTCTAGCTTTATGTCGCCTGTCTCAAACCTTTTTCTGCTATCTTCAGGTTTTTCTCCGCTATTGTCAACATCATCAACCGTTAGTGCAAATCCGTTTTCTTTTCCATTATAATCCGTGAATATACTATTGTAGTAAAATCCACCTGTGTTATCTCTGAAAATTAATGCCTGGTTGCCGTCTCCATCAGGATTTGCATTAACTCCAGCGCCTATGTAAGTTACGTTGCTTAACATTGGCTGTGCATAAGGAGTGCCTTGCTCATTTCCTGTGGCTCCGTCCATCTCTGCGATTCTTCCTGCTTTATCCGTACCCTGAATCGCAAACCAGAACTGATGTTTTCCTCTAAAGCCTTCATCCCAGTCAAATGAATCATCACTATTGAATGCGCTTATTAAATATCTCGTATTTACTGTTCCACCAAAAAATTCAAATCCGTCATCATCACTTGCATAGGATTCTACATACTCTATTACTGTTCCTGAACCTACTGCGCCGCATGTTAAGCCCTGAATCTCATTCCCTGTTCCGCTACCTACGTTTATTCCTGTATGTCGTATTGATACATAACGAAATACGCCTGAACTATGTGCATCATCGGTTCCGCCGTATCTTGCTCTTTCTGCATCAATTTCATTTACACCTTCTACCGACTTCTCCTCGGAATTGTTGGTTGTAGCTTTTCCTAAAATTACTACACCTCCCCATTCTCCGCGATCGGTGTAATCAAGGTTCCCGTCTAATTCATCATTTATAGATGTAAATATAATTGGATTATCTGCTGTTCCTTCTGCAAATATTTGAGCTTCCCGGGTTACTACTAATCCCGAAGCATCCGTATCCTGACCATCTTCTGCTTTTATAATTGTCCCGGCTTCTATTGTCAGAGTGGCGCCTGCATCTACGAAGACCATTCCATCCAATATGTAAATATTATTTGAGGTCCACGTTACGTTTGAGCCTGCCGGTATATCTGCGTCCGTAACGCGTATCTCGGTTTGCGCCGTGATAAATGCCGGCAATAAAAAAAGTAATAAAAGGATTCTGCTTAGTTTCATTTGTTCTCCTTAATTAATATTGTATTATAATTTGTATGAAAGCCCGATAGAATATTCAGATCCTTTACGGTATGCTGAATAATTAAAATCCTTGTTTACA
The DNA here is from genome assembly GCA_028280855.1 of Melioribacteraceae bacterium. Lineage (GTDB taxonomy): Bacteria > Bacteroidota > Ignavibacteria > Ignavibacteriales > Melioribacteraceae > PGYT01. The sequence continues at coordinate 2,637 of JANQLA010000278.1, read as the reverse complement.
ACCCCGTTATCAAGCGTATAGCTGAATATTTGTTCAGGATCAAGTATGTTTTTAGCTGAAAAAGATATTTGGAAATGTTCAAATAGACTTTGAGTCACCTTTAAATCCAAACTACCATAGCCTCTTTCATACACATCCGGGGTAGCGTGTCTACCCGTAACAAATAGTCTGTCTCCAAATAGTGTATAAAATATTCCGGCGGACGTACCTAACTCAAAATTATCGTATGTTAAATTGATATTGAACAAATAAGGCGATTGCCCTGGAAACGGCCTGGTTTTATCAGGATCCGGGTCACCATTTGCAATTTTTTCATTTATGTCTTCCTGCGGCACATCTACTTCGGATTCAACCAGTGAAAGGTTTGTGCCCAATTTGAAATTGTCTAACCAAGGAGCTAAAAAACCAAGTCCTTTTCGCAGCTCAAATTCAATCCCATATACTCTTGCCTGATCAACATTTTTAGCGCTTCTTAAAGTGTTGTCATCACTAAACGTCGGATCAATAAAGCTTTCGATAGGGTCGGTAAAATCTTTATAGAAACCGCTAAACGCTAAAATTTCACCGGGATTAAGGAACCATTCCCATCTAATATCATAGTTCTGAATTAAAGTTCGTTTAAGTTCGGGGTTACCGGCATAAAGGAAGTCGCCTACGAATTCAAAACTTAAATAAGGAGCCAATTCTCTGAATGTTGGTCTTGCAATTGTATTAGTATAGGCAAACCTTAAGTTCATTGTCGGGTCAAGGGCATAAATAAAATTAACGGAAGGCAGTATATCGGTATTGTCCAATTTTCCTTCGTCATCTTTTTCTTCCAAGGTTCTACTTTCAATATCGGTTGTTTCAACTCTAACACCGCCAATAAATCTCAATTTACTCATTATCGGTAGGTCAACCATAAGATAGCCGGCGGTAACGTTTGATTCACCGCGGAAATAATTTGTTGAATCTTTATTAGCATTGTTGTCAATTGTCAATCCGAACCACCTGCTTGGCCTATCCGGTCGACTGACAGAATCAATTATGCCTACGTCGTTAAAAATCGCGTCAATATCATCTGAATAATCACTTAAATCCAGCCTATTTTCGTCATAATCGAATCTTCTTTGATTATAGTCCCTGTTAACATCACTAAAATAAAATCCCGCTTTAAGTTTAGATGTATGATTATTCCAGATTTGGAATGGTATCGTGTAATTAAACTGAGTTGAGAAGTTAGTTTCTCTTAAATCTCTAAAGTATCGTGAAATCGGCTGTGAATTTGCTCCATCGAAATCAGAAATCCTCTCACCATCCCTGATAAAGAAGGTGTTAAAGAAATATCGTTGATCAGGTTCATCCTGGGTATTAACAGCATACGAAACTTTCCAATCTAGTTTGGAATTAGCTAAGAATGACAATGCATGGTTACCTTCAACCTGGTAATTGTCTAATGCTCGCTCAGTCCATGAAATAACTCTTGTTTCAAATGAAGTAGTAGAGGAGGGACTTTGTCTATCTCTCTCGCGAACTCCAACCATATAACGCCCCATTGATTCGGCGCTCTGAGTCCTCATATATGAAAGTTTTATTTCACCAAAAGAATTATTTTTATATGCTGCATTTGCTATTGCTCCCCAGTCAATAGAACGGGTGCCTCTTGTATCTCTTCCGCTAAACTCCGATTCCAATCCGGTAACGTCGGAAAGATTACCAACCAGTTTGTATCGTCCGATTTCACCGTCTTCAATAAATGAGTACTTTTGACCATAAGTAATACTGCCGAAATATCCTATAGTATTACCAGCATCGGAATCCAACTCAAGTGTATTGCCGATAGATAATCCAAAGGAAGAATTCAATGGTGCATCGGCTTTTCGCGGAGACATTACATTATTAAACGCTTTGGCAAACTCATCCAAAACAAGGGCATCTTCCCTGGTTTTAACTCTGGTTGTTCTGGGGATCTCGATATTATATCCATCCAAAATAGATGGTATTTCGCGAGTTCCGTCATCAAATCCTGTCCAGTCGCTTCCACCTGAATTTCCTAGAATAAAATTATCGTTTCCTGTTGCAACGGTATTATAACCGGTAGATGTTGATAAATTAATCGAGAGTCTCTCGGGGTAACTTTTTAGCGAAACATCCACCAATCCACCCGTAAATGTGCCGGGTTTATCCGGGGTAAATGTTTTAATTGTGTTTATATTATCCAACATACTTCCCGGTATAAGGTCCAATTGAAACGACTTTTTATCAGGATCAGCGCTTGGAAGTTCGGCGCCATTCAGCATTGTTGAAGAGTACCTTTCACCAAGTCCTCTTATGTAAACGTATTTACCGCCAACTACAGAAGCGCCAGTAACTTTTTTCATAGCCGCAGCAGCATCGCCCGAACCGGATTTGGAAATTTCTTCCGCGCTGATTGCGTCGCTAACCGCGATGGATTTTTGTCTTTTGGCAAGTAACGCACCCTCGGTATTCGTTACAGCCTTAGCAGATATAACCACTTCTTCGGTTTCGAATGTCTCCGTATTCATAACGATGTCAATTTTAGTAACACCGCCGGCTTGAATAACAACACCTGTAATTGTTTGTTTTGCGTATCCTATGCTTGAAAAAACTACCGAGTATGTTCCCGCGGGGACGTTA
>JANQLA010000019.1 GCA_028280855.1 Melioribacteraceae bacterium | reverse complement strand
TTTTTGAATCTCATTTTAGCCTGAGAAAAGAATACGATCTCGGATCAGAACAGTTGGATTATTTGGTTGATACGGCAAAAGGCGCTGATGGAGTTGTTGCTTCGAAAATGATAAGCTGCTCGCCGATTGAAGGTATATTTACTATTGTTGAAAATAAGCACGCTGAAAATTTCGCTGCCGATTTAAAAGAAAAATATTATGAAAAATTCGGCAGGGAATTAATTACCTACACTCTTGAAACAACAAACGGCATAAGCTCGAATCACTTGTAAACAAATTTCGTATTTGTCAATAGAAAATTTCTCGCCTTAAAATCAACTTGATTTTAACTACTCTTAGCTATACATTTTCAATCAAATTTAACGGATAATGAATGCATTATTACGACAGATATTCAAATGATAGTGATTCGTTTTCTCCTTCTGAAAAAGACGTAAAGAAAAGGTTACGTTCGTGTTTCGAAATTATTGAACGGGGCGAATCAATATTTAATATTGACTTTATTGAAGAGACCGTTCAACTATGTATTGATAACGATATAAATGAAGAGGGATTCTTTCTAACCGAATCCGTACTTGAAGTCGCTCCGTATAATTCCGAGTTCTGGCATCTGAAAGGTGTTCTGTTCAATAATAAATTTGATTTTGAAAATGCTTTCGGATGTTTTGAAAAGTCGCTAACATTAAATCCCAATGATGTCGAGACATTACTTAATAAGTCGATTGCCGAAGATAATCTTGGTTATTACGAAGAATCTATTGAGTCCCTTGAGAAAGTTTTGGATCTTGAGCCGATGAACGAAGAAGCTCATTATAGTTTAGGAATGTTATACGAAAAACGCGAACAAATACCCCGTGCCATTCAGTACTTTGAACGTGCCCTTGAAATAGATCCTGATTACAGCGAAGCATGGTATGAATTGGGTTACTGTTACGAAAGTATTGATCAATTTGACAAAGCTATTATCGCTTACGATAAATTTTTAGAGTTCGAACCGTATAGTTCTACCGCCACTTATAATAAAGGCATCGTTTATATTCGAAACGGGGACTTCGAGTTAGCCGCCAATGAGTTTGAGTTGTCATTGGCCATAAAGGAAAATTTCTCGAGCGCATGGTTTAACCTTGGGGTAGCATATGCAAACCTAAACAGGTTTAATGATGCCCTAATTGCAATAAGACGGGCGGCTGAACTAGACCCCGACGACGAAGCTATCTGGTACACGCTTGGTCAAACATACGAAGACCTTGACGATATTGTAAGCGCAATATCATGTTACACACAAGCAATAAAACTAGATAAACATTATTTTGAAGCTCTTTTGTGCAGGGGCTATTGCAAACTGGATATAAAAAAATATGCATCCGCACTGGATGACTTCAAAGCGTCTATAAAATTGCATCCCGAATCGGAGGAAGCCTGGCGGGCAAAAGGCGAAGCCGAGAAATTGTTGAACCTATTAAACGATTCGGCTGCGAGCTACAAAAAGTCTCTTTCTATAGATGACGAGAATTATGAAACATGGTATAAATACGCAGAGCTTCTTATTGAAACCGGTAAATGGCAAGAAGGTATAGAAGCTTACAATCAATGTATTAAATTGAAACCCGAACACGCAAATGCATATTACGGCAAAGCTAAAGTAAAGTTGTTGATGAGCCAGACAAACGAAGCGATTGAAAATTTGAAATCGGCATTTGCACTTGACCCCAGCATAAAAAAAGCATTTGCTCAGGACTATCCGGAAGCTAAATCGTCTAAACTTCTTAACAAACTGATCGATGAAAACAAGTAGCTTAAACTATTCCCGGTGATAAATGCAATTGTATAATAAGTTTAATCATAGTACGAAAATAATTGGTGTTATCGGCCATCCGATTAAGCATTCTTTTTCCCCGTTGATGCATAATCTGTCGTTCGAACTAGCGAACCTTGATTATGTTTACCTGCCGTTCGATGTTCCCGCGTCGGCTCTTAAGGATGCTATTAAGGGTATGACTGCTCTTGGAATAGAGGGATTCAATGTTACCATACCTTTGAAAGAGAAGATAACTGAGCACCTTACGGATTTATCGGAAGAAGCCGGTGTAATTGGCGCTGTTAATACGGTTGTTAATGATTCCGGTGTTTTGCACGGTTACAATACCGATGTAAATGGGATTAAAGCTACACTTGATCCTTTCAAAGACGATCTAACGGATTCCGAAGTTACAATAATCGGATCGGGCGGCGCTGCGCGTAGTGTAATATATTCACTTATACGTTACTTTAAGATTGGCAGAATAAATATTGTTAATAGGACCGAGCAAAAAGCTGAGTCGCTTAAGGATTATTTTTCTGCTAAAATGCTCTTCGATCAAATAAAGACCTATGGGCTTGTTCCACCCGATTTGGTCGAAAAATTCGGAAGATCAAAACTGATAGTAAATTCTTCTGCGATAGGAATGGTGCCCGATATTGACGACACAGCTACATCTATAGAAAAATCATTCAACGAAAATCAAATTATATTTGATGTTGTCTACAATCCTGTTCAGACAAAATTCCTTACACTTGCGGAATCGCGCGGAGCAACGGTATTGAACGGATTAAAAATGTTTGTTGAACAAGGCGCTAAATCTTTTGAGCTTTGGACGGGTGAAAAAATGCAGAAAGAGAAAATCTATTCGACCCTTGAATCTTATCTGAAGAAATAACACGTATCTTAGTTGCCATCATGCGGACTTTTGCCAAAGAAAATTTAGTTTAATTCAGCTTGTAACCTTCTTCCGAGTAAAATGTTTCGTTTATCAATTCGCCTTGGTTATAGTCGGCTTCTCTTTTTATTCTGCCGTTATCATGGTAAGCGAAGACCTTGCCGTTAAGCAGGTTATTTTGATAAACAAAGTAATCAGACATTTCACCGTTCTCGTAATACCAGGTTACAATTCCTTCTCTCAGTCCGTCCGAAAAACTTTCCCTTGCTTTTATTTGCCCATTCTTATAATAGTGCGTGGAATTACCATATAGCACGCCAGAGTCGAAATATTGTTCCGATTTTAATTCACCGGTCTCATAAAATTTTTTAACGGTTCCGTCAAGTTTGTTTCTAAAGTAATTTGCCTCGGTTATAAGAATTCCTGCATCATTGAATAAAAGCTGCTGGCCGTTGACTATTCCTGCAATATAATTTGTAATTGAAGCAACAGTACCGTTACTATGATATTCAGTATTCACGCTGTCTTTAGCTTCGTTGGAATAATTATGTGCGGATTTGAGATATCCTGTATCGTAATAAAAATTGTTCCCGCCGTCCATTTTGCCTTCGCGGAAACTCAGTTCTGCTTTCAGTGTTGCATTCATATGGTACTCATTAAAACTCTCTTCAACCTTTGCAACATCGCTTCCGTAATCGTACTTAACGCGTTTTATTATTTGTCCGTGTTCGTAAGTGTCTATTACTTTAATTGTGCCGTCAGGATAATACAAATAAGATGTTCCGTGCAGCTTGTCGTCAACATATTGAGCTTCCAGTGCAACGTCGCCGAAATCAAAGTATACTTTCGAAATACCGTTTAGTTTGCCATCATTGTAAATACGTTCAACTTCAAGACCCCCGTCTTCAAAAAAAATCTTTGACAATCCGTTTAACTCGCCGTTTGAGTAACTCCATATCCCCTGTATTGCACCCGATTTATAATACGTTTTTGTGAAGCCGTTCTGTTTACCGTTCCTATAAAATGGCTCAGCCCAAAGCTCTCCCGTTTCATAATACCATTTTGATTCGCCTTCAAGTTTTCCGTCTGTATAATACCATTCCATGCTAAGCGTACCGTCTTCGAAATACCATGTAGAAACATCTATTTCTTTGCCGTTTTCAAATTGCCATACTTTCCATAAGGGGCCGCTTTCGTAATATTCCTTGTATTCACCGTGTCTAACACCGCTAACATATTCACCTGAGCTTTTAATTTTTCCGCTTGAGTAAAACTCTTTTTTTATCTCAACAGGTTGTGCATAACTAACAATTGATAAAAACATTACGGCGATAATAATAAAATATGTGATTTTGTTTCTCATCATACCCGACAAAGTAAAAATTAATGGTCTAAAAAAATATGCAAAAAGATTTATATTAAGGATCCTATAATAACAAAGTAGATTACAACGTGTATACTTACTCGACAAAAATATTCTTTGCTCAATGTGATCCCGCCGGTGTAATTTTTTTTGGAGAAGTATTCAAAATAGCTCATGAATGCTACGAACGGTTTATAGATGAAAACAAATATGAAGCTTTTTTATTTGAATCTCTCGACCATGCTTTTCCGATAGTGCAAAGCGATGCAAAATACTATTCGCCTTTGCGGCTTCATGAGAATGTATCGATACAACTGTATGTTGAACAAATCGGCGATTCATCATATACACTTCTCTATAAATTTATTAGTGGAGATAAGTTAAAAGCCGAGGTCAGAACAGTACATGTGTGTATATCCCGGGAAAACGGTAAGAAGCAGACAATACCGTCACGCCTTAAAGAAATACTATCCAATAATCTCGTCTAGTATTTTTTCACATCTAATTCTGTCGGGCTTGCCTGTATCCGTTTTTGGAATTTCATCAACAGGTATAATTATTTTTGGAATTTTAAACCGCGGTAGTTTTTTTTCGAGGCAAGCAGAAATATAACCGGTACCATTATTACGCTTTGCTAACACAACAAGTGCAACCAGTTTTTGTCCCCACTCTTCATCTTCCACCCCGAATACATAAGCGTCATTGACAGAATCAATACCTAACAGGTATTTATAAACTTCGGCCGGAACAAGTTTTTCTCCGCCCGAAATAACTATATCGTCTTTCCTTCCTAAAACGTGCAGTCGATTGTTTTCATCGATGAACCCAAGATCGCCGGTATAATATATTTTTTTTTGTTTTACCCGGTTTGTTAGTTCAGGGTTGTCAAGGTATTCTTTAAAAAGGCTAGGGGAGTCAACAATTATTTCGCCGTATCCTAATTTCTTATCAAATTCATGAATTCCAATTTTAACCCCGTCAAGCGGTTTCGCACCCGCTTCTAAATCATTTTGCGAATTCTTCATTTCTACCACTGCAATCATTGCACAAGTTTCAGTCGATCCGTAAACTTTAACAACGGGATATTTTTTGTCAACTGCCGATTTAATAATTTTCGGATTTGACGGACCCCCTCCAACATAAATTGATTTTAATCCTTTGTTTGTTTTTATGTTTCCGTCAACTAGTCGTTTCAGTTGTGTAGGCACGAGTGAAATATAACTTGGCTCTATATTATTAATACAATCAACGATATCCGAATTGTTTAGTGAAGAAGGTATGTAAAGTCTGCCACCGCTCAACAGTGTTCTAACTATAATAGAGAAACCGCCAATATGATTAAAGGGAAGGCTTGCCAAAAAAGTATCTTTATTCGTGTACAAATCGAAAGTTTGAATTGAGTTAAATCCTGATGTGAAACTATCGAATGTTAATATTACGCCTTTGTTATTTCCCGTACTGCCTGAAGTGAAAATTACAACAGCTTCGTCGAATTCGTAGAAATATTCCGAGTCATCCAATACGGATAAGTTTTTTTGTGCTTTTGAGATAAGAGAATTCTGTTCTTTAGCAGAAAGCCAATAGCTGTAGTCGACTTTAGACAATAACTCTTTTCGTTCTTTATCACTTATTGATTCTCTAAGTAAAACGGGGACTAAGCCATTACGCCATAGTGCAAACAGAGTAATAACGAATGATGGTTTAAGCGCCGCTTCAACTGGAACATAACGGTTGTTCATATTGATACTTTCTAATAAGGCTGCAGTCCTTGAAACAATATTATCTAAAGTTTCGTATGAATACGAGATATTCGCTGCTTCAATTGCAGTTACGCTCGGATTATTTTCCGCTTGTGTTTTTAGCCAGTCTTTTTGCATTGAAGATTATACGAATTCATTCTCGAAATAAGGATCGGGAGGATAAATATTTTGTCCAAACTTCATCTTACCGTTTTGTAAATCAAACGGGTTCGTTAGCTTCATCCCATTTATTTTAACACTTGGTAACAGCCCATGAGAAGTTTTTCTTTTACACAAAGAAGCCAAATATAAATTGGCAGATTTACCAACAGCACTTTCGTACAATGATGAAATAGTTATTGATACATTATTCCTACTTGCGGCATCAATAAGTTTAATAGTATTGTTAAATCCAAACATAGAAGGCTTGATAACTATGAAACATATGTTTGCATTTTCAACCGCCAACATTGCTTCGCGGTAATTAAATATGCTTTCATCCGGAGCAATGGGAATGGATGATACGCGGGCTAACTCTAACAAGTTGTCAAAATCTGCAACGGGCTGCTCAATGTACTCAATATTATTATTGTGCAACAATTTGATATTATCTAAGGCTTCTATTAATGCCCATCCACCGTTAACATCTAACCGCAATGTAATATCCGGGTATTTTTTTGTTATAGCGTGTATTAGCAATAAATCTTCTTCGAAGTTACTTCGACCAATCTTTACCTTAATTGTTGTTATTCCATTTTGTAAAGCGATATGAATTTTATTAAGTGTAGCTTTAGTATCTTCTAAGCCGATTACTTCGTTCATTTCTATTTCTGTTTCAGCAATTTTACTTCCCGATTCGCGTAATTCGATTGAATGAATAGCTGCTTCCAACGCGAATATAAGCGAAGGGAGATGTTTAACTGAAGCCAATAACTCCTGGCTTTTCAAAGCCCCACGCTCATCGATTATTATTTGTAATGACTTTATAGCTTTAATAACATCAGTTAAGCTTTCCCTGCTAAAATTTGGCAGAGGAGAAGCTTCTCCGTACCCGATTGATTTTTTTGCCGTTCGTAATCTTACAATAATTCCTGTGCGGTTTTGGATGCTTACCCGCCCGGTAACAATTGGATTAGTAACGCTCCCGGTGAATTGCAGGTATTTTATCTCGATGATTGTCACGCCAAAATTCCAACTGCGAATAACAACCCGAATATTGCTGAAAGTTTTGCAGTAAGTTCCAACGTTTTGTTTAGTTCACTGCCATTGAAATTATAAATCATCTTAACAAGATTTACGGCAAGCGGTAATGTAAGCAACGGAAGAAAAATCAACCAGCTGTCTTTGTAAGTAAAAAAAGCGATGAAAGGAATTGCGTAAGAAATAATTATAAATACAAGATATTGCAGCCGTGTAAATTCTCTACCGAATTTTACTGCAAGGGTATTCTTACCTGCGATCTTGTCTTCTTCAATATCCCTGTAATTATTCACAACAAGTATGTTTGTTATTAAAGCCCCGACTGGTACGGAAGCCCAGATAACAAATGGAGTTACTGTTAACGTCTGAACATAATATGTACCGATGGTGCCAACGAAACCGAAAAATAAAAAAACAAAAATATCTCCCAGACCTTTGTAAGCAAGAGGAAAAGGGCCGGCAGTATAAGCAAATCCGGCGAGAATAGAAGTAATACCGATAACAAAAGTAATCCACGTGCTGATGTAAACCAGGTAAGTACCAAGTACGAAAGCTAATCCGAATGTAAGGCTAATGCCCAACTTCATTTCATGAATCGAAATAAAACCTTCGGCCAGAGCGCGTTTAGGCCCGACCCTCTCCTTTGTATCGGTGCCTGCAAGGTAGTCGTATAAGTCGTTAACAAAATTAGTACCTATCTGGATAAAAAGAGAGCAAAGCAATGCAATAATTGCAGCAATAAAATTAAAACCATTGTCCGAATACGCAATAGCACTGCCAACCAATACCGGGACAAAGGCTGCGAGCAGAGTTTTTGGCCGGCTCGCCAGTATCCAACTTTGTAACTTGGTTTGTTCGATAGTTGATGCTTTCATATTAATTACGGAACACGTGGGAACTTACTGAAGTCCGGTTTACGTTTTTCATTGTAAGCGTTTTTACCCTCCTGTGCTTCTTCGGACATATAGTAAAGTAAGGTTGCATTGCCTGCAAGTTCTTGTATGCCCGCCTGTCCATCTAGCTCAGCGTTGAACGCCGATTTAAGTAAACGAATCGCCAAAGGACTTTTCTCGAGAATTTCTTTTGCCCACTGTACTCCTTCTTCTTCAAGTTTATTGACGGGGACTACCTTGTTTACAAGTCCCATTTGAAATGCTTCATCCGCATTGTACTGTCGGCAAAGATACCAGATTTCACGCGCACGTTTCTGCCCCACCATTCTCGCGAGAAAACTTGATCCAAATCCGCCGTCGAAGCTTCCGACTTTTGGCCCGGTTTGACCAAATATTGCGTTATCGGCAGCGATCGTTAAATCGCACATTACATGTAATACATGACCACCGCCAATTGCATAGCCCGCTACCAGCGCAATTACCGGCTTGGGTATACTACGGATCTGTTTTTGAACATCGAGAATATTTAAGCGAGGAACCCCGTCATGACCAACGTAGCCCTTATCGCCTCGAATCTTTTGATCGCCGCCGGAACAGAATGCATACTTACCGTCTTTCGCAGGTCCGTTTCCGGTAAGCAATATCACCCCTATATCCGAATTTTCGCGCACATCATTGAAAGCGTCGTACATCTCGAGAACGGTTTCAGGACGGAATGCATTTCGCACTTCGGGCCGATTTATCGATATTTTCGCAATGCCGTCGTACTTCTCGTAGATAATATCTTTGTAGTCTTTCACTCGCTGCCAGTCGTAATTCATTTGTATTTCCTTTTTAGTCAATTAACAAAATCTCTTCGCAATAAATTTCCAACAAAGTTATTAACCAAAGATACAAATTCTGCAGGTTTTTCGAGATGTGTGTTGTGTCCGCAATCTTCAATGATGCTAAGTTCTGAATAGGGTAGTTTATTGTGTAATTTGTTATTTATTGCAATGTACTTATTGTCATACTCGCCAACAATAAGCTTTACCGGCATTCTTAGTTCGGAAAGTCTTTCCCAATATGATTGCATACTGCCGGCACCAAATCCTTTTAATGAATTTACAAGTCCTGATACACAGTTGTTTAGTTTTCCGGATCGGATTTTGTTCTGAAGTTTACTCGAAAGTTTTTTTTGAGATGAAAACATCGGTAGGTTTAGCCAATAGTCAGTAAACCATTCTATGCCGTTTAACTTAATTAAATTTGCAAGTTTAGCATCCTGTTTAAGCCTTTCAATGCGTTGAAGATTATTGTCTAAGCCTGCTGTGCTGCTTTCAAGCACAAGCGCTTTAACGGTTTTAGGATATTGAAGAGCAAATGATAATACAGCTCTGCCGCCCATTGAATACCCGCAGAGAGTCGCCTGTTTAGTATTTAAAAACAATAGTGTTCTTTCTATTTGTTTTATAATTCCTTCAGAGGTGTAATACATATTTTCCGACGGTGAGTCTGACTGTCCATGTCCGAAAAGATCAATAGTAACAGGAGCAAAAAGATCATCAATACTTTTTTCTACGTATTCCCAATTTTCCGATGAACCAGAAAATCCGTGCAAAAAAACTATTGGATGTTTTCCGGATTTTAAATCATCGGCTTTGTAGCTGCAATAAAAGGAATAGTTATCCAGTTCTATTCGCATCTATTATCTCTTGAGTTTTCTGTGTTACCGCATGCCAGTATTTTTTTCGCGTGACCAACGATTTTTGAGAGTCGGTAACAATTTCCAACACGGAAAATTTATCAGGTGCATTAGCTAAAGAATCTCTCATGTGTTTCCAGTTTCTAACTTTTGAATAACTGCCTCCGAATGCTTTCACTACTTTCTTAAAGTCGATACCTGTTGGTGTCTTAAAATACCTGTCAAAGTCTATCTTTTCCTTGTATACAGGCAGCATTTCGAAGATAGCACCGCCGGAATTATTTATGAGTACAATTGTAACGGGGATTGAGTATTTATTTAATAAAGACAAGGCGCTTATATCATGTGCAAAAGCAATGTCGCCGATTAATAAATAAGTTCTGTTGTTCGAACCTGATGCAATGCCCGCTGCTGTAGAAATTATACCATCGATACCGCTCGCTCCGCGGTTATGGAATATGTTTATCGACTTATGAAAAGTGTCTGCAAAGTAATCAACATCACGTGGTGGAATGCTGTTGGAAACCATCAGGTTTGAATTCTTTGGCAACGCGCTGAAAAGCTCGTTAATGATTCGAGCCTCGTTGGCGAAGGAAGAGTTGCTAATAAATTTTTGTTTCAGCTTTTGCGCCTCTTTATCCAGCTCAATTAAATTTTCTTGCCATCGATTTTGAATTGATTTTCCTTTCGCATTCTTATATATCTGTTCGAAAAAAGTTGTTATAGTTGATTTTACAATTGTAGTATAAGTGCAGGATGGGTCTGTAATATCACCGAATTCATTAACTAAAACTTTTTTAGCATTTGACAGCTGGAAATAATTTAAAAGAATGTTGGACGTAGGTGCATTTCCAAATTGAATTATTAAATCGGGATCAAAAGATTCAACAAAGTTCCTGTTTCTAATAAATGCGGTTGCGTTAATTAATTGTCTTTTTTTGTGATACTTGTTATCATACCTGCAGTGTGATAATCCGTCGCCGATTATTAATGCACCGGTATGATCTGCAAACCTTGTAATTGCGTTTAATTCATCTTGTTTTTGAACATTGCATCCCGTCAAACATAATATCTTGCCAGCTTTTTCAACTTGTCGAATAACGGATACTTTAGTTTTTGGGGTCTGACTACTATAATGCTTTCCCGGAAGTTTATAATCTTTTACCTGTTCTAAAAATGTTTTATCAATGTTATGAGAATTTGCAAACTTCTCTAAAGGCTTTTCGAAACGAATGTTTAAATGAACAGGACCAATATTTAATGATGTTGCCGTAATAATTGCTTTGCTGCATTCGTTAAATGCTGTATTAAAGTATGAAAGTGTTGGCTTTATCTCGCAACTGTCCCAAAAGTACCGGATGTGGTTATTAAAAATATCATATTGGTTTATTGTTTGGTTTGCTCCTTTGTTTACAAGTCTTTCAGGACGATCAGCGGTGCAAATTATCAGCGGCACCCTGCTGTAATATGCTTCTACTATTGCAGGATACAATTCGACGACTGCCGTTCCCGAAGTAGTAACAATTGCTACGGGCCGATTACTCTGTTTGGCAATGCCAAGCGCAAAGAAAGCGTTCGAACGTTCATCAACAACTACGTGTTTTTTTATCGTCTTGTTTTTATCGAATGCAATTACAAGCGGAGTATTTCTAGAGCCCGGTGATAACACGACGTTCTTAACGCCAGAAGCTGAAAGAATTTTTACTAACTGTTTAGTAAAAAAATTATTAAGGTTGATATATTTCTTCATCTTTGAAGAGTGATAAGATAGGTCTTAGTTTAAGTTCGGCTTCCGTATATTCCAATTCGGGGTCGGAACCTTCTACGATTCCGCAACCGGCCAAGGCATAGATTTTATCTTCTATTGAAAGCGCCGATCTTATAGCAACAGCAAATTCTCCTTCGTTTTCTAGGTTAAACCAACCGACCATTCCTGCAAAAAGCCCGCGTGAATGTGATTCCATCTCCTGTATTGATACGAGTGCATTGTCCCAGGGAACGCCGCAAATAGCAGGTGTCGGGTGAATATCTTTGAGTAGTGATAAAATTGATTTATCTTTTTTTAACCTTGCTTTTATCGGTGTCCATAAGTGTTGAATGTTCGGCAGCTTACGAATGATAGGTTTGTCATCAAAAATTATCTCTTCTGAAAAATCTTTAAAGGAATTTGTAATAAACTCAACAACTGCTTTTTGCTCATTGAGATTTTTTTCACTTGATAAAAGTTCATCGGCAAGTATTGTATCCTCCAAATCATCATCACCTCTGCGTATCGAACCCGCAAGCGCATCAGCCTCAACCCAACCATTGCTTACTTTGGCAAGTTTTTCAGGAGAAGCGCCGAAAAATGTTGAATTATTTTTTCTGAACGCGAATATGTAACACTTGGGAAACGAGTTCTCAAGATGACCGATTATCCTACTAAAATTAGGAGAACAGCTTAATTCCAGATCTACCTGACGCGAAAGTACAATTTTGTGATACCTGTTTTCTTCTATTTGCTTAAGAGCGGAGCTAACCTGGGAAATCCATTTTAGTTTTTCATTAAGGCTATCGTGGTTGCTATCAACAATAGAGCAGTCATTATTTATGGCTCTACTCTCGTCTTTTTTTAAGTATTCAGCGCAGTCAATTTGATATTTACGGATATCTTTTTCGGTAATTGTTTCGGTTAAAAAATTGAAAATAATATATGATTTATTTTTCGACATGTAGAGCATGTACTTAGGTATAAACCACTCTGAATCTTTATAATCGTTCCACAAAGAATTAACCGTATCAGGTGCAAACTTCATTCCCCCTAAAAAAAGAGGGACTGACTTTAACGAGTGTTCATAAAAGTTTGACTTTTGCGACAGATTAAGTGATTCAATTTTATATGAAGTATTTTTAACACGATCGATTCCGCTTTCTTCAATATCAAAAATTGAATCTATTCCCAAAAATTTTATCCCGTAGTCCGGTGTTGAAGAATAAAAGTATTTCGTTTTAGTTAAGGCTAAATTTAGCAAAGTTGAGTTGAAGTCAATAAATTCAGTTGGAAGAGCATAACTAACTATATTATTTGCATTAGTTCTATGTTTGTTAACTTTACGCAAATTTATTCTACTCAAATAGTATCGGAATGTTAAACAAAATCATTAAAATCTATTCAGTTTACCAGTTATAAAAGTTCGAAAATATATTATAATTATTTTCCAAGCGTTTTCAAAAATAAAATAACTACTTATAAAACATTTGCAAGCAGTTTATAATTTCATTTAAAGAAAATCATTTATTGTGGATTGATGAAGTAAGTGAAAATTAAATTCTTAGAAATGTATCCTCCGGGGAAATTCTTCAAAAAATATTTTAAATAATTATGTAAAACTGTTTGAATTTAATATGTATTTATTTTAGATTTACACGTGCCGGGAAAATATCTTATACTAAAAAGTAGAAAACATTCTTTAATGTTTCTATTTAATGTTACATAATCAACTAATCTCTAACTTAAACTAAGGTGAGGGTATGATGGAAAACACACCCAATAACGTAGTCTTGGATGTCTGGGATAAGCTGAATCACGCATTTGATTCGGTAAAAAAAGCGCACTCAAGGCAAATGTATACTCATAATTTAACCGCTCCTCAGTTTCACGTTCTCGAAGTTCTACAAAAAACAGGTCCTATTCCTTTAAAGAGGATTAGTGAAGAATTGCTTGTTACAGGTGCAAATATTACCTGTGTTGTAGATAATCTTGAAAAGGAAGATCTTGTGAGAAGGGTTCCTTCGAAGAAAGACCGTAGGATTATTAACGCGGAGCTTACTGACAAGGGAAAAGAAAAAATAGAGCGCCTTTTTCCTGAATTCACCACAGGATTAAGTGAATCTATGAAAGGATTGACCGAAGGAGAGAAAAGAAATCTTATTGAACTGTTGGAAAAAATAGGTTAATATTTTTTTCTTAAAAGAATTGCTGACCAATCTTCTTTGGAGTACTGGGAAACGGAAGAGAGATTGTAATTCTCAAAAGCCTTTGTCAATTCTAAAGTATCACTTTTGTAAAAGCCGGATAGTATTAGCTTTCCGGCTTTTTTAATTTTGTCACTTATTGATTGGGCCGATTGAATAAGCACATTTTTATTGATGTTTGCTACAACCAATTCAAAATTGTTTTCAATAACATCGTTAATTGTTCCTTGCCTAACTTTAACAATACCCTGCACGTTATTTAATTGAATATTTTCTTTCCCGTTTAGTAAACACCACTCGTCGTTATCAACAGCTATGACTTTGCCGGCGCCCAGCATCGCCGCAGCTATCGAAAGCACTGCAGTTCCGCTACCGAGGTCAAGAACCGCATCTCCGGTATTAATTGTGTTTTCAAGTATTTCAACACACAACTTTGTTGTACTGTGTTCGCCCGTACCAAAGGACATTTTCGGATCCAGCCTAATAACAATTTCGTTTTCAGCTTTATCGTAATTCCTGAAGGTAGGTTTAACTACAATATTTTTACCAATATGAATTACATTAAGGTTGTTCTCCCAGACTTCATTCCAATTTTTTTGTTCTTCGATTTTTTCCGATACGGAATAATTTTCCAACAAATTTTGGCTGACTAGGTTTTCAAGCTCATCTTCAATAATTTTAGTAGTGAGACCCTTTGATGCTTTCGAATATACCACCAGAAGAGGAGATTCCTCGGTTAAACCTTCGATAGGCAGATTCCATAAAACGCCTGAAACGATATCGCTATTAAACGGAAATATATTTATGGTAAAAGCTTTGTATTTATCCATCGTAAAAAATCTTGTTAAAAATATTCTCTTTGTCTGAAGTTTACACCAACCTCTTCCGTGACAAACTTTTTTGCTTTTTGAGTATCGACTTCGCTTAAGCCGACAATTGACATTACAACCTCAGCGTACTTTTTCGATCTCTTTGCGAAGTCAATCATCTCGGCGTGCATCTTAGGATCAACGCGCATCAATTTTGCGTATTGTTTCGGATCAGTAGAATTAAGGCTTATTGAAACGGTATCTATTAGTTCTTTCATTTCAGGCGTTATGTCGCGTTTATTTATTACGCTGCCATGTCCGTCGGTATTAATGCGAGTTCGGCCGCCGTTGTTCTTTACGAAACGCGAAATCTTTTTTACTACTTCCCAGCGTATGGTTGGTTCACCGTAACCGCAAAACACAATCTCATCGTACTTTGAAGGATCGCCAATTTCTTTAATATACTCAGAAGCTTCCGGCTCTTCGGATTTTTTCATTTTTAAATTATAACCTCTTATCACTGCTTCGCCTTTACGGTCGCAAAACACGCAGTCGGCATTACATCGGTTTGTAACATTGATATAAAGATTGTTCCCGATCCTATACGTGTAAGTTAGATTATCTGATTTTTCTCTAATCCCAAAAAGATTATACGAGTTTTCTGATGTTGCCTTTGCTACTTCTTCAATTGACAAGTTATGCACCTCGGCTATCTTTTCAGCAATAAGCGGAAGATAAGCGGGCTCGTTGCGTTTGCCGCGATGAGGAACAGGAGTCATAAAAGGGGAATCCGTTTCCAGCAGCAGGTTTTTGATATTTACGGACTTAAGAACATTACGCAGGTTTTCGGCTTTTACAAAGGTTACGTTGCCTGGAAACGAAATGTAATAACCTTTTTCCGCGAGATAACCGGCATCTTTAATTGAACCTGCGAAACAATGGAATTGACCGCGCAATCCTCGTCCGTCGTAGTCTGCAATGATTTCCATTACATCTTCATTGGCATCGCGGTTATGAATAATGACTGGAAGATCTTTTTCAAGAGCCAGTGCTATTTGTTCTTTAAATGCGGCGATTTGTTTTTCTTTTGGCGAAAAGTCGTAGTAGTAATCAAGTCCTATTTCGCCAACACCCACTACTTTCGGATGCTTGGTAAGTTTCTCCAATTCATAAATTAAATCGGGTGTCCATGCAGCAGTATCATGCGGGTGAATTCCAACTGTCGAATAAATGCATTCGAATTTATCTGCAAGACTAATGCTTTGATTCGAAGTTTCAATCGAAGTGCCGGGTACAATTATTTTTGTAACACCGGCATTTAGCGCATTTTCAATTACTTGTTCAAGATCGCTATCGAAATTTGAAAAAAACAGGTGTGCGTGCGTATCAATAAACATAAAATCTGCTTTCTTTACTTAATTATTTTACCAATAATTTTAGGTCTTTCCCCATGCTGCAACGAAACTGAATTAAGTTTTTCGAACTCCGAGTTATTTACAACAGCAATTAACCCGATGCCGAGGTTGAATGCTTGCCTCATCTCATCATCGGAAATTCCGCCTGTTGATTGAATTAGGCTAAATATCGCGGGCGCATCCCAGCTCTGCCAGTCGATATTCATTTTTAATGAAGCCGGTAATACACGTTTTGTATTTCCTTCTATTCCACCGCCTGTTATGTGCGAGAAAGCATTTACTTTAACCTTCGCTTTAAGGGCTGTAATCAAATTCAGGTAGGATTTATGAACCGATAGAAGTTCATCGCCCAAAGATTGTGATAGACCTTCCGGTTTATCATGAACAGAATATTTTTCAAGCAGCACTTTTCGTGCTAAAGAATATCCATTCGTATGCAATCCGGTTGAATTGAATCCAACAAGCAAATCGCCTTCGGCAACATATCTTCCATCAATTATATTATCTTTCTCAACAATTCCTACTATTGTACCTGACATATCATACTCATTTTCGCTATAAAGACCCGGCATTTCTGCAGTTTCACCTCCAATCAAAGCAACGCCGTTTTCTTTGCATGCTATTGAAAATCCTTTGATTATCTGCTCTGCTTTGGTCGGCTCCAGCTTACCAAAAGCTAGGTAATCCATAAAGTAAAGAGGCCTGGCGCCGCATACAGCTATGTCATTAACGCAATGGTTCACCAGGTCTTGACCCACTGTGTCATGTTTATCCATCGCGAATGCAAGTTTAAGTTTGGTGCCTACACCGTCGACGCTTGATACTAACACAGGTTTCTTGTATTCCTCATTCGGCATTTCATAGAATGCGCCAAAGTGTCCTATATTTGCTAAAACATTCTTATTAAAAGTGGAT
>JANQLA010000264.1 GCA_028280855.1 Melioribacteraceae bacterium | reverse complement strand
TGGCTGGAGAGATACGCCGGCAAACCCTGTAATCTCGCATAATTGTTTTTCAAGTTCCTCAAACAATTGTGTATAGCCCTTTGCCTGTTCACGAGGCGCAAAAGGATGTAGTGAGTTAAACTCAGGCCAGGTTATGGGCATTAGTTCTGCAGCAGCATTTAATTTCATAGTACACGATCCCAGTGGAATCATGGAATGAGTAAGTGATAAATCCTTTCGTTCCAGTGATTTTATATATCGCATCAATTCTGTTTCACTACGATAATGATTGAAAACATCGTGAGTAAGGTATTCCGAAGTTCTCTCAAATTCAGAATCGAATTCTAACGCTGTTTTTTGCAACAAATCTTTAATTGTATTTTCATCGATTGATTTGTCAAAGACATCTGCAAAGATTTCGGCCAGTTCAACAACGTCCTCAAACGTATGCGATTCCCCGAAAGCGATGTAAACTTTATTATCGCCTAAATACCCAAGATTTATTGACTTACCTTCCATTGCTGCTCTTATTTTTTGAACAGTCTCATCCGAATCAAAAGAATATTCAAGGGTATCGAAATACCGGTTGTTATTTTGAGAAATACCTATTTCAGCTAAAGTTCTTTCAGTAAGCTTTGCGAGCAGGTGGATACGCTCGGCGATTTTTTTTATTCCTTTACTTCCGTGATATACTGTGTACATTCCCGCCATAATAGCTAGCAGCACTTGAGCCGTACAAATATTACTTGTAGCACGTTCACGCTTTATATGTTGTTCACGTGTTTGCAACGCCATCCTCAATGCCGTTCGTTCGTGAGTATCAATTGATACCCCAATTATCCTGCCGGGTATATTTCGCTTGTATTCTTCTTTTGTGGCAAAGAATCCCGCGTGCGGGCCGCCATAACCAATTGGGACCCCAAACCGTTGCGTAGAGCCAACAGCTACATCTGCGCCGAATTCACCTGGCGGTGTAAGCAATGCCAAGCTCAATAAATCAGTTGCTACAATTTTACAAATGTTTTCTTTAGCTGCACGTTCGAACAATGATTTATAACTTCTTATTTTCCCGCTTCCCGTTGGATACTGAACAAGCAGTCCGAAAACGTCTTTACCGAAAAACCAATTTTCGAAATCCGAAACTTCCAACTCAATTCCGAGCGGTGCAGAGCGTGTCTTCAGGAGATCAATAGTTTGAGGGAATACGTCTGTGTCAACCAAAAACTTTACGGATTCTTTCCTTACGCCTTTGCGAGTATTAAATGCCATTATCATTGCTTCAGCAGCTGCAGTCGCTTCATCAAGAAGAGAAGCATTTGCCAAAGGTAGTCCTGTTAAATCCGAAACCATTGTCTGAAAGTTCAGCAACGCCCGCAGTCTTCCTTGAGATATTTCAGCTTGGTAAGGAGTGTACTGCGTGTACCATCCGGGATTTTCAAGAATGTTTCTTTGTATTACCGACGGTGTAATGGTAGGATAGTATCCCATACCTATAAAATTTTTAAATACTTTATTTTGTTCGGCGATATTCCAAACTTTTTTTAAATATTCGTGTTCTGTTTCAGCTTTGTCGAGATTTAATTTGTCTTTTAACCGGATGGATTCGGGAATGGTTCTATCAATCAGTTCATCTATTGACGCAACGCCAATAGCTTTAAGCATAATAGTTTGATCTTCATTTGACGGCCCTATATGCCTATCAACAAAATGATCAGTGAACTCAAGCCTTTTCATATTTTTACTCTACCTTGATTAACTTGGGAATTAATAAGTAAACTTATTTTTTATTTTAAACATCTAATATAAATAATAAAGTTCGCTCGGGAAAAGGTGAAAGGTCAACTACACCTATTTTAATCGTTAATTTTTTGTAGAAGGTCTTTCGCGGCTTCCTGTTCAGCTGCTTTCTTATTCTTTCCTTCGCCGTGTCCCCATTTATTATCGGAAATAAATACGTGCACAACAAATTCTTTATTATGATCGGGACCGGCTTCGCTAATAATCTTATAACGCGGATTCGGCAATTTATGAATGTGGGTATATTCGAGTAATTTTCCTTTATGATTTTTATCTACCTTTACTAAGCCGGATTCAACATTGGGTACGATTATCCACTTGTGAATAAAATCCGCGGCTGTTTGAAGGCCTTTATCTATGTAAATTGCTCCGATTAAAGCTTCCATACAATCGGCGACAATAGTTTTTTTACCTTCATCCGACCCCTTGACGTATCGTTTATCATACAAAACATACTGTATTAGGTTGAGCTTTTTCGCAGCGTTGAAAAGAGATTCTTTGTCCACCAGGTGAGAACGATACTTTGTTAAAAACCCTTCATGCTTGGTTGGATATTTTTTGAAAAGTGTTTCCGCGGTTACAAGACCCAACACAGCATCACCAAGAAATTCAAGACGCTCATTAGATTTTTGAAAATCGGGGGATAGCTCAAGGAATGATCTGTGAGTTAGCGCTTTTATGTAATATTCCGTCTTCCCGAAACTCATATTCAATTTGGTTTCGAGAAGACTTAATTTTTCGTGCTCGTAATTTACGAGGTCGCTTTTCGGAGTTTTCTTCAGTTTATCAAATAACGATCTGAAAAAAGAGCTGAACAAAACTACCCTTCATACTTTTTGAAACATATTGTTGAATTATGACCGCCGAAGCCAAAGGTATTACTTATCGCGTAATTAATTTCTTTTGCAACCGGCTTCTTCGGCGTATAATTTAAATCGCACTCGGGGTCAGGCTCATCTAAATTTATTGTTGGCGGAATCATACTGTTTTTCATAGCTAAAACAGTAGCAATAGATTCAACAGCCCCAGCCGCGCCAAGCAAGTGCCCTGTCATAGACTTTGTCGAACTGATTGTCATTTCGTAGGCATGATCACCAAACACCTTCTTTATCGCCATAGTCTCGTTCTTATCATTAAGTTCCGTAGACGTACCGTGAGCATTTATATAATCAACCTGCCAAGGTTCGATACCGCCGTCTTTTATAGCGTCGCGCATAGATCGCTGTGCGCCTTCACCTTCGGGAGCAGGTGCAGTAATATGGAATGCATCGCCTGTAGCACCCACACCGATGACCTCGGCATATATTTTAGCGTCCCTTTGTTTTGCGTGTTCAAGCTCTTCGAGAATAAGTACTCCAGCTCCTTCACCCATTACAAAACCGTTTCTGTCCTTATCAAATGGTCGAGAGGCGACTTCATACCTATCGTTCCAGGTTGATAAGGCTCGAGCTGCATTGAAACCGCCTATTGACATTGGAGTGATAGCGGCCTCTGCGCCGCCGCAAAGTATAAGAGTTGATGAACCTCTTTGTACATGCATAAATGCGTCTGTAATTGCGCTTCCTGATGTGGCACACGCGGAAGTAGTCGCATAGTTGGGTCCCTTAAGTCCATGACGCATTGATATATGACCTGCTGCGATATCGGAAATCATCATAGGAACGAAAAAAGGGCTTATTTTCCGCGGTCCGCCCTGTATATATGCTTTGGTTTGATTCTCGAACGTTAACATCCCGCCAATACCGCTTCCGAAAATCACACCGAATCTTTCGGTATCTACATTTTCAGTATCAATCCCGGAATCCTTCATCGCCATATCGGCGGTAGCTAATGAATACTGCGTGTATGGATCCATTCTGCGCGCTTCTTTTTTATCAATATATTTGCTTATATCAAAATCTTTAACTTCACATGCAAACTTGGTTGTAAAATCGGCAGTGTCGAACTTAGTAATAAGATTGGCGCCGCTTTTACCTTCCATCATTGCTTTCCAAAACTCATCTATATTATTTCCTACGGGTGTAAGTACACC
>JANQLA010000228.1 GCA_028280855.1 Melioribacteraceae bacterium | reverse complement strand
AAACGTTAAAAGACCTTTCCCCCGAATTAGTTACGATGAAGCTGTTGAGATATTAAAAAAGAACGGCATTGAATTCGAATGGGGAAATGATCTGGGCGGAAGCGACGAAACAATCATTTCAAGCCAATACGACAGGCCTGTGATGGTACACAGGTACCCTGCCGAGGTTAAAGCGTTTTATATGAAACGAGATCCTGAAAATGAAAAATTAGCACTTGCGGTTGATGTACTTGCACCGGAAGGCTACGGTGAGATTATCGGCGGAAGCCAGAGGGAAGACAGCCTGGAGGCGTTAATATCACGAATCAAAGAACATAATTTACCGCAGGAATTTTTCGATTGGTACCTTGACCTGAGAAGATATGGATCAGTTCCGCATTCAGGATTTGGTTTGGGGCTCGAAAGAACCGTATCATGGATTTGCGGCATTGATCATCTCCGTGAAGCGATTCCGTTTCCGAGAATGATATATAGAAATACGCCATAACAATAAATTCAATAAATCTGTTTATATGAAAAAAATCTATTTCCTCTTATTCGTTTTTTGCATACTCTCGGTTTCGGCAGGATTAACCACTGCAGAGGAACCAGCCGTAACAGTATCTACGGTTATTGAAACATCACAAGACGGAAGTCACGATTTACCCGAGCCATTAATGGTTTTACCTTTTGTGGCGCTTTTAATAGCAATCGCCACAGGTCCAATATTTTATCATCATTTCTGGGAGAAGAACTACCCGGCAATTGCCATGGCGCTTGGATCGGTTACCATCATTTACTACCTGGTTGTTCTAGGTGACACGCATAGCCTTATGCATACGCTTGCCGAATACCTGTCTTTCATAGCTTTACTGGCTTCTCTTTTTATTGCATCGGGAGGAATTTTAATCAAGATAGACCGAAAAGCAACGCCGATGTTAAACGCCGGAATATTATTATTCGGTGCCGTCATAGCGAACATAATCGGCACAACCGGTGCTTCAATGCTTCTAATCAGGCCTTTCATGAAAATTAACAAGGATCGTATTAAGCCTTATCAAATTGTTTTCTTTATTTTTATTGTTAGTAATATTGGCGGTGCGTTAACTCCTATAGGCGATCCTCCTTTGTTCCTAGGGTTTCTTAGAGGCGTCGAATTCTTTTGGTTTATTTCGAACATTTGGTATATCTGGCTGCCAACTATACTCGTAGTTACAGCAATTTTTTATATAATCGATTCACGCAATGCTGATGATGAAGCTGAAAGTAATTATAGTGGTAAAATTGAGTTTCAGGGGTTAAAGAACGTTGGCTACTTATTGATAATATTGATTTCGGTTTTTATTGATCCCGGTATAATGAGCTGGGTACCGAGTCTTGCTCCTTTGCCTATTGGAATTCGTGAAATAATAATGTTTAGCGTGTGCTACCTTTCGTATAAAGGAGCTGACGATAAAATACTTAGGGCAAACGAATTCGATTTTGAACCGATTAAAGAAGTTGCATATTTATTTATAGGTATATTTGCAACAATGATTCCAGCTTTACAGCTTATTGGACATGAAGCAAAAGCACTTGGCGATCAGATTAATGCCGGGGATTTTTATTGGGCAACCGGTATTCTTTCCGGCTTCCTTGATAATGCTCCTACTTACCTCAACTTTCTGAGCGCGGAGCTAGGTAAGTTTGGAATGGATGTTAATAGCAAGGCAGATGTTCTTAGTTTTGAATTAGCGCATCCGCTTTACTTACAGGCGATTTCAGTTGCAGCGGTGTTTTTCGGAGCTATGACTTATATTGGAAACGGCCCGAACTTTATGGTAAAATCAATAAGCGAAAGAGCAGGTGTTAAAATGCCTAGTTTTTTTGCTTATATGGTTAAGTATTCAATTCCGATATTGATTCCTATCTTCACGTTAGTTTGGTTAATTTTTTATTACGGGAAGGGGTAATATGAAAGATTTGATGAGCAGCCTCGAAAGTAACACCACCGGGCTTCACTATGGGAACAGGGTGTTGTTGCCCTTTAAAGTGCATATTCTAAAAGCCATAATAGAGAACGATATAATAACGGATTTTAGTCTCACCAAACATAACGCTCATTATAATATAACCGATGAATTCACGGAGATATATTTCCACGATTATAAAGATATCAAAGAAAATATGTCGAAGTACGAAACAGTAAAACTTATTGTTGTTGAAAAAGGAAATGATATATTTGATTTGTCAAACCATCTTAAGATAAGTTTGCATTTTGAAGAACATCATAAATTAGAAATCGAAAAAATTGACGGAGACATTCTTTTCATTGAATAAGTTATGATACCGTTATTTTCAAATAGCCAGGTTCGAGGAGCCGACCATTTCGCAATTTCAAAGCTTGGTATAGCCGGTAATGTATTGATGGAAAATGCTGCCAGAAGTATTCTAAGCGAAATAGAAAACAACTTCGAAAATCTAAGTGAATATGCCAGGTTCGGAATTATATGCGGTAAAGGTAACAACGGTGGTGATGGGTTCGCACTAGCACGTTTACTTATGATTCGCGGTTACGAAGTTAGGGTTGTATCTCTCTCCGGCTCCAAGGAGCTAAAAGGCGACGCTAAAACCAATTATGATATTTTGAATAAGCTATCGGAATATTACTCAAACAGCGAACTCAGTATTTATACAAGTAACCGTGATTTATCGAAACTAGCGGACTGTGAAATTATTATCGATTGCCTGCTTGGTACAGGAACGCAAGGAGAATTGCGCGAGCCTTATAAATCTATTATTGGCAAGCTAAACGCGCTGGATTGTTACAAAGTTGCGGTTGATATTCCAAGCGGACTCATCGAAGATTGCGCTTCCGGAAGCTCAATATTTAACGCTGATTTAACCGTTACTCTTGCGGAATTAAAAACCGGTCTATATTATGGACAGGGCTTCATCAATTGTGGTAAAATTGTTAAAGGATCAATCGGAACAGGCCCGGAATACTTTGATACTTTGGAGGTTGAGAATTACCTGGTTGAACCCGAAGATGTGTTAAGGGGTTTACCTGTAAGGCAAAAAGATGCGCATAAGTACTCTGCCGGTAAAGTATTGATTATTGGAGGATCAGCTGAATTACCGGGTGCCGCAATACTTGCCTCTAATGCGGCTTTGAGGTCGGGCGCAGGGGCGGTTATTCTCGCCTTTCCAAAATCAATTACCCTGCTTGCGCAGAACAAATTGGCTGAAGCAGTCGTATATTCTTATAACGATAAAGATAACGGCTGTCTTAGTGCTTCCGCTGTAAAAGAGTTACAGCCCAAAATTAATTGGGCTGATTGTGTTGTAATCGGTCCAGGTTTAGGACGTAGTCCAGAATCAATAGAAGCTGTGTTGAACATAATCAAAAACAATAATTCAAAGAGATTTATTATTGATGCCGACGCGCTGTTCGCTTTGTCGTCATCAAACATCGGTAGCTTAAAACTGAGCTCCTGTGTATTAACACCCCACTATGGAGAGTTTGCAAATCTTATAGGAAAAAGTGTCGCAGAGTTGAAAGATGATATTTTGAATAATGCTAAGAATTTTGCTAAGATGAATAAGTGTCATCTTATCCTCAAAGGCGCCCCAACAATTATATTCACTCCACAAGGAGAAGCCGTAATAAATACATCCGGAAACGCTTCATTGGCAAAGTTTGGCTCGGGGGATGTGTTGGCAGGAATGCTCGGTTCATTTGTAGGCTGCAATAAAGAAATCGAGAACTCTATAGTTTCCGCCTCTTACATCCACGGGTTATGTGCAGATTTATTAATTAACAGATTAAATGAGATTTCCGTTAATGCAACGGATTTAATAGGTACAATTTCGGATGCAATCACTTTCATACGCAAGTCGTTTATATAAATTTTTACACTCTCGTCTCTCCGGGCATTTCGGCAAACTGCTTGCAGGTTACTGGATTCTTATTTTTATTCTTACAAGCATTCCAAGCCGATCTTTACCCGCTTTGGGGACGTCGGATAAGGTAAAGCACTTTGGAGCATACCTTGTGCTATCCGCATTATTCTATTTTTATCTTCATTTTAATAAAAAGTTAGCATCAGGCGGCAGGCAACAAATTTGGCTAACGATCATCTTAACAACAATGTATTCAATTTTTGACGAATTGCACCAGATATTGATCCCCGGCCGCTACTTTGATTATTTTGATTTATTGGCAAATTTCCTGGGCATAGCAATAGGGATTTTTCTGGTAAAATATATAATTATAAAGGGGAAGGAAACTGGTAAAGAATAATGGAACAAATTGGATAATTACGTGTAAAAAAAGCTGTTGGCCAATTGACAAAGGAGTAATCATTTTTTAAGTTTCACCCAATGAATTGTGGAACAAGGAGGAAATCGTGGCATTAAAAAAGAATCCAAAAGCTGATCTGAAAAGACAATACAAAAAAGTTTTTGAAATCAGCATGATCATTTCTCTTGCAGTACTAATTGTTGCGTTCAAATTTTTTCCAAAATTTGATCAGGAACAACTAGATATAGAAGCTCCGCAGGAACTGGTTGATGTTGCAGATGTTGAAGCTACCAAGCAGGAAGCAGCACCGCCTCCACCGCCTAAACCTCCGATTCCAATCGAAGCGCCCACTGATGATGTGCTTGAAGATATTGAAATTGAAGCAACGGAACTGGATGAAGATGCAATAGTCGAAGCGCCCCCACCGCCACCCGTAGAAGAAGAAGAAGAGGAAGTTGAACCGGTTTTCTTTGTTGCAGTTGAAGAAATGCCTCAACCGATCGGCGGTATAGAAGGTATTCAAAAGCAAATTGTTTATCCTGAAATTGCAAAGAGAGCAGGCGTTCAGGGAAGAGTTTATGTAAAAGCTTTTGTTGACGAGGTTGGTAATGTTTCTAAAGTAGAGCTTATTAAAGGAATTGGCGCAGGCTGCGACGAAGCTGCAATGGCTGCCGTTCAGAAAACCAAATTTAAACCCGGAAAACAGAGAGGTAAACCTGTAAAGGTTCAGGTTACTGTTCCGGTTCTTTTCAGGTTACAATAAAGATTTAGTAAGGCGCCTTTTCGGAGGCGCTTTTTTATTCACGCCGCATTGCCTATCTCATTATTCTACTAATTTAATTTATTATCGAACTTTATTTATACTTCTGCGTCAAATAGCCGAACAATGGGTCATTTTATTGACTTGATATTCGGAAATAAAACGATTAGGTTTATGATTGACCCATAATTCAATTTAAAACTAAAAAAATATGAACGGTACGAGAAAAGAAAGAGAACGGGAATTTAAGCGGCAGGAAATTCTTTCGGCTGCTATAGAAATATTTGCTGCAAAAGGGTATAACAATGCAACACTTGATGAAATAGCCGAAGCATCCGAATTTGGGAAAGGTACGCTATACAACTACTTTCAAAACAAGCAGGAAATTTATTTCGCAATAATCGAAAATATTTTCGAGCAATTTGTAATTAACTTGCGCCGCATCGATTCCGAGTCGCAGAATTTAAAAGAGTTTTTAAGCGGTTTGGTTAAGTTCATGATTTCCTATTGTGTTAATAATTCGGCAGCGTTTATGATTATGGCCCATAAAAGACTCTCATCCATTAATGAGAAGTCCGGAGCAATGTCCGACAGGATGAAAACGCTTATGGAAGAAGGCCAATCAGTTCAATTAAAAAAAATAGAAAAAGCAATCAAGAAAAAAGAAGTTAGGGAGTTTAATCCGAATAAATTGCTTGACCTTATTAGAGGCATGGTTTTTTCTTACGTCTACAACCAGTTGGCCTGTGTAAAAGATAAGAACTTTGACATAGATAAAGAATCGGAATTTGTTTTATCAGTTCTGTTTAACGGAATATTAAAGAATTAAAATGGAGATTTTGTGAAACGCATTTTGGTCATTTTACTAATGGGTTGCGCGGGTATTTATTCTGCTCAAAGCAAATTAACATTGAATAATTGTATTGAACTTGCGCTTGAAAATAATCACGATCACAAGCAAATAATATTGGATCGCGAAAAAGCAGAAGAGCAGGTTAGAGAAGCATACGGTTCTTCACTGTTTCCTAGCATTGACGGTGATGTAACTTACAGCAGGGCTGTTAAGAGGCCCAGGTTTATAATTGAAACCCCGTTCTTTAGCGGGAGCTTCCCGGCAGGATCCAAAAATACACTAACTGCAAGTGTTAACGCCGAACAGCCGCTTTTTACAGGCGCAATGTTTTTGGCGGTTAACATAGCCGAAACCTTTGCTGATATATCAAAGAAAGCCGAGGAGTACTCGGAAATTGAGTTGGTTACAAATGTAAAAGAAGCTTATTACACCTTGCTGCTAGCGGATAATTTAATTGAGCTAGCCGAGGTTCAACTCGAACGGGCTGAAAAGAATTTGAAAGATGCTAAATCAATGTATGATGCCGGTCTTATTGCAGAGTACGATTATATAAAGGCAAATGTTGAATACCAAAATTCAATTCCGGCTTTAACTGAGACGAAGAACCAGTTTGTACTTGCCGAGAATAACTTAAAATTAATTATTGGCAAAGAGCTCGATGAAAAAATCTCTCTTGAGGGTGAATTGAGTTATTCGAAAACCAGCGGAGCCGAATATGATAACAGTGAACAAGTAGTGTTAAGCAAAAACAAAATGATACAACAAATGGCGCTTGATGTTGAAATGAAAGACCTTGTTAAATCGTATCAATTTACGGAGCATCTCCCGAAAATTAATGCATTCGCTAACTGGCAAACACAGGCTCAGGAAGACAACCGAGCTTTTAACGATTGGAGATATATTAATTCATTGTCGATTGGTCTTACTTTGAAGGTGCCGATTTTTAAGGGCTTTACGCTGGATTCAAAAGTTGAGCAGGCGGAAATTGATTATAAAAGGTCCCGGGAAGGTTTAGCCGGAGTAAAGAAGGCAGTACTGAATCAATATGAAAATACCGTTAGGTCAATCAACAAAACGGAAGAACAAATAGAAGCTTACAAGCTTGCGAAAGATGAAGCTACCAAAGCTTATAATATGGCTACGAAAAGATTTAATTCCGGGCTTGGGACTCAGTTGGAAGTCTCAGATGCCCTGGTGGGACTAACGAGCGCTGAAGTAAACTTGTTACAGTCAATACATCAGCACTATGTATACAATGCTAACCTGGATCTTATACTTGGTAAAAATATTAACGAATTAAAAAATTAGTACCGGAGATAAATGATGAAGAATGTAAAAAAGTATGCAATCCTGATTGCAGGAGTTATAGCAACGGCTATATTGTTACAGGCCTGCTCAGACGCTGAAGGATCTGATGAGAAGCAAGTTGAAGAAGAAATCAGGTCGGTAAGCGTAGAGGTAACACAGGTTAAAAGTGAATCATACACTAATTATATACCTGTGATGGGCACAGTACAAGCCACTCAGAAAACTACCCTAAGTGCATATGAAGGTGCAAGGGTTGACAGGATACTCAGAGACAAAGGCACTTACGTTAGAAAAGGTGATACAATATTAATTCTGGAGAATGATATATTAAAAGCGAACCTTGCTGCTGCCGAAGCTCAGTATAAAATTGATGAGATAAACTATGAGAAGCAAGAAGAAATCTTTAAAGATAAAGTGAACAGCGAGTTTCAATTGCTACAGGCCAAATATAAAAGAAATGCGAGCAAAGCAAATTATGAGCTGATCAAATCGAGATATGATAAAACTTTTCTGACTGCCCCTTTTTCAGGCTTAATTGATCGAAGACATTTTGACGAAGGCGAGTTTGCAGCTCCCGGCTTACCAATAATTGAGATGCTGAATGATAAAAAGTTCAAAGTGGAAGTCGGTGTTCCCGAAAGATATGTCGGACAAATTAAGAAAGGTACGCCAGTTAGAATAAAATTGAAAAATGTTGATGCAGACGAATTGAGTGGAATTGTGGGATATGTTGGCGCTTCGATAATAACGGACAACAGGACATTTCCAATAGAAGTTGATATAAAAGCCGGTTCTCCTTTTTTGAAACCGGAACTTGCAGCCGAAGTACTAATTGAGAACGGTGAGTATAGTGATGTTTATAAAATTCCCGATGAAGTTCTAATACGTGTTGACGACGGTTACATTGTTTTTGTAGTCGAAGACGGGATTGCCAAAAGCAGGGAGATTGAAATACTTAACAGGAGCGGAGAGGAAA
>JANQLA010000185.1 GCA_028280855.1 Melioribacteraceae bacterium | reverse complement strand
ATCTTAAATTAAAGAGCAATGCAAATATGAAAAGAGAAATTATACTCACGCCGGTTATCACAAAACCGCGTATTCTTGCGAATTTATTTTCATAAAGTATTGCAGCCAAGGTAAGGGACATCATGTAAATTATTGCGAATTTACTTAATGAAAAAAGGGCAACATTAATAAACTTCGAAAACGAAAATCCAAATACCGACTCATTAGTATCGAAATCAATCCCCCGAATCATAAACAAAACAACGTATGCACTTAGAATGATACACACTAAAACTGAATACGTTATTCTATAATTATTTATAACTCTTTTACGGCGGACAATCTGTACTATTAAGCCGGTCATAAGAATTAATGCAGGCAAACAGCTTATAATGTTGCCAACGTAGAAAAGATCGGTTTCCGATATTGATAACCCGTTATGGCTGTGCTTAAAGTAAAGAGAAAGTAATATTTCGGCTATTGCGCAGAATAATAAAACTACTGTCATTCTACTCTTCCAAAGTATTATTTGAAACAACGGATTTGATAACTATACTCTTTCGTTCTCCACTACTCGTCGCAACCATTTCACAATCAATTTCAAAGGCGGCGTTTATCGTTTGCGGATTGAGCACGTTATTAATTTTATCATCACACAGTGTTTTACCTTTATTCAGCAATATACCACGCTTACAATATGTTAATGCATGATTAAGATCATGGGAGACCAAAATGATTGACAGTCGATGCTGTTCATTAAGCTCTTTCAGAATTTCGAAAATTCCTATTTGGTGTTTAATATCAAGGTGAGAACTTGGTTCATCAAGGATTAAAAGTTTGGGCTCCTGCGCCAATGCTCTTACGATAAATGCACGTTGTGCCTCTCCACCCGAAACTTCGTTTATATTTTTATGAGCAAGATTCCTGAGTTCCATCAGCTCTAGACAATTGTTGATAATTGCCAGGTCATTCTCTCCTTCGAATCCCATAATGTTATGATGCGGATTCCTCCCCATTGCTACAATTTCAAAAACAGTATATGGAAACACAGATGCATTAGACTGCGGAACAAATGCTATTTTACGCGCCAGTTCCCGGGATGAATATTTTGAAACCGGTTTTAGATCGAGCAGAATCGAGCCATTATCAGTCTGAATTAAGTTGCTGATTAACTTAAGCATAGTAGACTTACCGCTGCCGTTTGGACCAAGTAATGCAATAAATTCGCCATCAGACATTTTGAAAGAAACATCATTCAGCACCAAAGGTTTATCGCTGTTATCGGTTTTATATCCAAACGATACACCGGTAACTTCTAACATAAATCCACCAAACTCATAGATTAAAGCTACAAAAATAATCAGTACTACTCATAAAGCGAAAAACGAAAAAGCCGTTAAATAACCGGCTCATCGATTTGAATAAAAACGATCTCTGGTAAATTTTCTACTTCTTAAAAGTTCTGCGCAATGCAGCGGGAGCGTCCGTAATAGTTGCATACATTACGGGAACAATTACAAGTGTAAGAATTGTACCGAACATCAACCCGAATATAACTGCAACACCCATTGAACGCCAGAACTGTGCATCAACACCGCCGCTTTCAAACGACATCGAATACAGATCGAACCCGAATCCGAAAGTCAGCGGAATAAGCCCTAAGATTGTCGTAATCGCGGTAAGCGTAACGGGTCTGAACCTTCTCATACCTGCACGAACAGCCGCTTCACGAATACTCAATCCTCGTCGTCTTAAAATATTGATATAATCAATTAACACAATGTTGTTATTTACCACAACACCCGCCAAACTGATAACACCAATACCCGTCATTATTACTCCGAAAGGCATTGCAAAAACAATTAAACCAATGTAAACGCCTATCAACGAAATGGCCACGGCAGCCATAATCATAACCGGCTGACTCAAAGAGTTAAACTGAATAACAAGTATCAGGAATATTCCCAGGAAAGCAATCATAAAAGCGCGCTGCAAAAATCCTTCGGCTTTTTCCTGTTCTTCACTTTGTCCTGCATAGTCGATGCTGTAATCCTGCGGTAATTCGAATCCCGCAAGTTCGGCTTTAACATTATCGAGCACTTCATTGGCATTGAAAGCTGCGTCAACATTACCCGTTACAGTAACTACTCGTTTCAGGTCTTTACGTTTTATTGAACCAGGTCCTTTTTCATATCTTACATCAGCAACAGTTATTAAAGGAACACTCCTTGTTTTACCCTGTTTATTATTGTAAGTAACCCGCATGTTCTGCAACAGCTCAATGCTGTTTCTCTGATCCTTTTTAAGTCTTACTGTAATATCATATTCTTCGTCGTTAATCCTGTATTTAGAAGCTTCGAAACCGTTAACTGCTGTTCGAATTGTATTTGCAATAATACTTGTATTCATTCCGTAAAGCGCTGCTTTTTCCCTATCTATAACCACACGTACCTCGGGCCTTCCGCTATCGTAATTATCCTTTAGATCAACCGCACCGTCAATATCTACAATTCGCTCCTTTATTCTTTCGGCTAAAATTCCGAGCTGATCAAAATCATCGCCAATAATTTCTATATTTATCGGTTCACCAACAGGAGGACCGTTTTCCTGTTTCTGAACTTCGATTTCGGCACCGGCAATATTCAATACTGCCTCTCTTATTCTATCGGTTGTTCTGCTCGATTTTTCAGACCGCTCGTTGTAATCGATAAATTGTACCGTAATAGTACTTTTGTTAGGCGTTGAGCTTGCCCCGCCGTCAAACGGATTATTTGATGAACCTACATTCGCAATATACTCTCGCACATTTACTTCCGTAAAAGGTTTAAGCCGTTCTTCTATCTTTCCGGCAATTCTATTCGACATTTCAAGGTTAGTACCTGTTGGGCTTTCAACATTTATAAATACTCTTTCGGGATCGGTATCAGGGAAGAATTCAACCCCGTGCCCCATAACGTTATAAACATCTATAATTATAATAAGAGTAAGTATTGCACCCGATAATACTTTTAAACGAATATTGGTAAAGACCCATATTACTCCGAGCCCAAGAACTAACGAAATCGGTATAATTGCTATTGGTGGAAATTCGGGAATTTGTGATAACGAGCCTGTAATAAAAATAAAGATAACCAGTGCAACCAATCCTAACCAGGTTCTTTTAGATACTGCTTTATCTTCTCTTTCGGAACCAATAGCTGCTTTCAAAAATCGCTCGTAACGTGCTTCGGTTTTGGGAAGTAAAACATCATTCGAAAAATGGGTCAACTTATGTAAAGGTTTTGCCAGCTTACTGAATACGCCTTTACTTTCATTCCCTTTCTTTTCAATCTTCATAAATTTGGAAGCTATAACAGGATTAATAACCAGTGCTACAAAGAGCGAGGATGCAAGTGTAATTATCAATGTAAGCGGGAGATAACCCATAAAATCACCAACAATCCCCGGCCAAAACATTAAAGGACTGAAAGCCATGAGTGTAGTAAGTGTTGATGTGGTAATAGGCCATGCAACTTCTCTTGCACCGAGTTTAGCCGCCTGTATCAGGTTATTACCTTCTTCAAGAAACTTGTATATATTTTCGACAATTACAATTGCATTATCGACCAGCATTCCCAGTGCAAGTATTAATGAAAACAATACAACGAAGTTTAGTGTAATATTCAATACCGAAAGGACAGCAAAAGAGATGAGCATACTCAATGGGATCGCAATTGCTACAAAAAACGCATTACGCAAACCGAGTAAAGTAAACAGTACAAGCAACACAAGCACTAACCCTGAGAAAATATTATTCTCAAGGTTCCTCACACTTCGTTCTATGTCTTTGGACTGATCGACGGTTAAATTAAAGTTTACAGTTGTGGGCAGACGCTCATCATATTCATTAATAATTGCTTTTACCTGGTCGGCTATGTCAATTATGTTGGCGCCAAGCCTCTTGCTCACATCCATAGTTACACAATCAACTTTGTTGAGCCTGGCATAGGTATTTCGTTCCTCAAATGCATAGGAAACCTCGGCTACGTCCTTTACATAAATGGGACTACCTTCTTTTAGTCTTACGATAAGGTCATCTATTATGTACGGTCTGTCGAATTCTCCGGGCACACGAACTAAAAAGCTCGAATTATTAACATCAATCAACCCGCCGGGTATTGTTTTATTTTCATCCGAGATAGCTTCAATTACATCATCAAACCTAATGTTGTAGTGAATTAGTTTATCGAGGTCAACGTCAACTTTTACTTCCCTCTCAAGTCCGCCGCTGATTTTTACATCCAGAACCCCATCAACATTTTCGATATCATCCTTTATATCTTCAGCAATATCTTTCAGCTTAACCAAACCTATTGGCCCGGAAATATTAAAAGTAATAATCGGGAATTCACTAAAATTTATTTCAATGATCTCCGGTTTTTCTACATCGTCAGGAAGCTCTGCTTCCGCTTTGTTCACTTTGTCGCGCACCTTCTGAAGCGCATCATCAATGTCGTAGCCGCTGTCGAATTCTACCCTTACCAGCGAATAGCCTTCGGATGATGATGAAGTAATCTCTTTAACTTCGGTAATAGCGTTTATTTCTTTTTCAATAGGCTGTGTTATTAACGATTCAATATCCTCCGGCGAAACCCCGAAATAAGGTGTCGAAACAATTACCAAAGGAATTTGCACGTCTGGTGCTGCCTCCCTGGGTAGTGATACATAAGAAGTAATTCCAACAATCAGTATAATAAACACGAGAATAAAAACTGATGTCCGGTTGTCTATACTTACATCTGTAATTTTCATTAATGCGTTTCCTTAGTTTACTATTTTTACTCTTTGACCATCAATTAAGTTTTGGTAACCTATAGTTACCAGGTTATCTCCTTCAGCTAATCCGCTTTTAACTGCTATTTCC
>JANQLA010000157.1 GCA_028280855.1 Melioribacteraceae bacterium | reverse complement strand
CAAAATCCCCCTTATCAAAGCGCTTAATAAAATTAAACACTTTCTCAGCGCCTATTCGTCCACTCTCTTTTATACGCACGCCTTGTAACTCGCCGTTAAAAATAAAATGGTATTTATCATCGTAAAAAGGCATGTTGTTTTCGACGATGATCCCTTCATCACGGAAAGCGCTCCTTGCGTGCACAAGTAATAAATTGGTATGCGGAATGTGCGAATAGTCAGCCTCCCAAATAGGATTTATATTTTTATAAGTATGCCATTCATTATTCAAAATAAACGAACAGCCCCAGCCATGACCCTGGTATTCTTTGCTATTCCTGCACATCTCCGCAAAACTTTCCATGTACGGAACAGGATCAAATTCATCTTTCGATTTAATTGCTAATAGCCTGCACATGTTATTTCCTTATTTACCCGGCATCCTTCGAGGAAGAAACAAGTTACCTCGAAGGTTTAATGAATTTTTATCTGCGATAATCCGCGTAATCTGTGTCATCCGGTTCTATTTAAATCGGATGGAATCCAGGGAATGTCAGCCCCGTGGTTTCTTCCAGCCCGTTAATAATATTGAAGGCCTGCACAGCCTGTCCGGCGGCTCCTTTCATCAGGTTATCAATTGCACCGATTAACACAATTCTGTTTGACGTATCATCAACAGCAAAGCCAACATCGCAATAGTTCGAACCAATCAATAACTTTGGTTCCGGGTATCGATATATGCCTTCCCTTTCTTTTACTATTCGAATGAAAGGTTCATCGTAATAATACTTACGGTACAGCTTCCAAACATCTTTGTCATTTAATTTCTCATTCGTGAACAAATGTATTGTAGCTAATACACCCCGAACCATATCGACCGATGTTGCTGAAAAGTTTACGCTAATCTTTTCATCGAAACTAAGTTCCTGCACTATCTCGGCGCTATGCCTGTGCTGGAGAGGCATGTATGAACGTAACGATCCACTTCTTTCAGGGTGATGTGACGATGCCGAATATTTATTACCACCTTCACTTGTTCCGACTTTAACTTCTATAACTGTTCGCTCTGTATCTACCAATCCTTCCTTATAAAAAGGATACATCGAAAGAATAGAAACCGTGGCATTACATCCGGCGCTTGAAACAAAGTCCGAGCTCTTCATTTCATCTCTGTGCAACTCCGGGATTCCATAAACAAATTCGCTTAATGCAGTCGGATTACTATTCGAATGTCCATACCATTTTTCATATTCGGCTAAATCCTTCAATCTAAAGTCGGCTGCAAGATCAATAATTTTACCGGCTTTTTGTTTGTAAGTCTCAATACTTTTCTGCGATTGTCCATGAGGCATGCATAAAAACAGCACATCGCAATTTTCAATTTCACTGAGTGAAGAAAATTTCAAATTAGTTGACTTTCTTAAATTCGGATGCGCTTTGTAAATATACTTGCCGACTAAGCTTTCCGAAGTTATCTCGCAAAGTTCAACATTAGGATGAAAAAGCAACAACCTAATTAACTCGCCGCCCGTATAACCTGATCCTCCAATGATACTCGCCCTAATCTTTTCCATTAACGCCTCCTTTTGCAGCTTGAATAGTGTAATCAACAATATGCTGAGGTATGTTAACCCCCGTAGTATCAATACTATTCTTAAACTCCATAGTGTAATTGACTTCGTTTACCTGGAATTCTCGGTCCGTTTCAAACAAATCTATTGCAACAATTCCACCGCCAACTGCTTTTGCTGCTTTTAGTGATACCTCTTCGATCTCGGGAGTTAACGGACAGTTCACTGCTCTCGCGCCCCGTGCAGTGTTGGTTATCCAATGTTCGGACTCTCGGTAAATCGCGGCTATGCATTTGTTGCCTACGACAAAACTTCGAATATCCCGGCCCTGTTTTTCAACATACTTTTGGATGTAGAAAATTGAATGATGATAAGTGCCAAGAATAGTTTTATGTTCAAGTATAGATTCCGCAGAGTCTCGATCATTTATTTTCGACAGCAATCTTCCCCAGGAACCTACCGCCGGTTTAAGAACCACGGGGTATCCCATTTCTTCAATTGCAGCTAAAGCAGATTCCTCGGTAAATGCTACTCTAACTTCAGGTTGAGGAATATCATGTTTACTTAATTCTATTGAGGTCAAAAGCTTATCACCGCAAATAGTTGCAACTCTTGAATTATTAATACATTTAATTCCCGCACTCTCAAATAGTGTTATTGCATGTAAAGCACGTGAGTGGTTTATTGATCTTTCAATAACAACATCGAAGTCATGCTTATCCTTACCAATGTTGAACATGATCTTCCGGTCATCGATCATGTGCAGCTTAACCTCTCTTCTTTTGCTGAATTCTTCAATCAGTAATTTTTCATCTTTCCGTATCAATGAATGTAATAATCCTACGTTCATAGTTATACCCCTCGTTATTGAATGATATTTAAAGGCAGGGACCTACTTGAGGCCGCGCTTATAATGTTTAGTTGTTTCGACTATGTGTGATAATTCAGAAAGCTCAACGATTCTTCCTCGTTGACCAATAGATTTGATTTGTTTTAATACGTCAAGTTCCAACTCTTTTTCAGGATGATCAATACCGATCTTTTTTAACGCATATCTAACTGATGCAACACCAGACATATGATCGAGAGAGAAATGTCTTTCCCTTCCATAAAGTTCCGGATTGATACTTTCATAATGCATTGGATTTGCGGCTGCCGCGTGTGTATGAACGCCCGCGCAATGAGTGAAAGCATGTCCGCCCATTATTGGGTAATTAACGGGAATCGGAATATTGGAATGTAAGCTAACTAGTTCATATAGCTCGGGTAATTTTGCAAGATTCCATCTTTCCATTTTATAGTCTACGTTCAACACAGTTAGTAATTGCGCAAGATCAACAATACCGGCGCGTTCACCGATTCCCAGCACTGAAGCATCGATTATGCTTGCGCCGGCTCGCATTGCATCAAGTGCATTTGCAAGCGCTAACCCACGATCGTTATGACAGTGGACGGCTATCTGCGGATTAAGACCTCGTGAATTAAAATCATTTTTGAGTCGAGATACATATTCGTACATACTGCGGTCGGTTCCGGGAACCATATAACCGGTAGTATCGGCGATGCTGATAATATCCGCGCCTGATTCTACAGCCGCAACAGCAGCGGTTAATACATTATCATAGCTCGAACGAACCGTGTCTTCAGGCGTGTACCTTACTAACAGTCCGGGGTTTTGCTCTTTTGCAAATTTTATAGAAGATGTTATTTGTTCAATTGCAGAGTTTAAATCTTTCTTAAATACTCCGTTAAGGCGTTCATCGGAAACGCAATAAAAGATTCCAAGAAAACCAACACCGCATTC
Organism: Melioribacteraceae bacterium; assembly: GCA_028280855.1. Lineage (GTDB taxonomy): Bacteria > Bacteroidota > Ignavibacteria > Ignavibacteriales > Melioribacteraceae > PGYT01. The sequence continues at coordinate 9,518 of JANQLA010000157.1, read as the reverse complement.
CAAGGCCAATTCGATGTCACGTTTTACAGATCTTGCATGCGCACCAATTGTTGCATTATAACCTTTACCCGAAAGCATTTTTACGGTAGAAAATATTTCATCAGTAACGGCAGGGTGGCCGGATTCTATTATGTCTATGCCTATTTCATCCAACAAGTTCGCAATAGCAAGCTTTATATGACTATCGAAATATACGCCGGGCGTTTGCTCGCCTTCGCGTAAAGTCGAATCCAATATTTTAATATCTACTGGCCCCAATCTTCTTCTTCCTGCGGCGCTTCTTCAACTTTAGGCGGATCAAGTTCAACAACTTCCAACTCGGTTCCGTAATCCCGACATTCTATCAATTCACCGGTAACCGTCTTTTCATCTAATTCGACAAGCCCGTCGCATACCGGGCAGTCAGCGCTTTTCATTTTATCCTCCAATAAAATAAAATTGGAGCGAAACTAAAAAAATTAATTATTCTATGCAAACGTCAAAAAAATTTTATCAATTATCTTTATCTCTCGATACAAAACTATTCCCCATCCTAATATCGCCTTAATTAATTAGGCCGGCTTTTGTATGTTCGAAAAATATTTGATTTTTACTTACCTTTTTATTTTCAAACACTGTGAACTTAATGGCGACAGCCCTTTGGCTCGGGCTGTTGGTCTTCCTTACGCAATGGCGGCATGATATTATTATTTTGTAGCTTTCTTCTCCATCCTCCGGGGAAAGCTCTTCCGGTAACATTTGTTGCTGATAAATCTTTCTTACAGATTAATAATTAACAATCCATCTTTTATAACCGCTTCGAATTCTTTAAGAGGTTTATCGGCAGGACCGCTTATGTTGCGGCCGTCCAGTGAAAACGTCGAGCTTCCCAAACTTGCACATTCGAAATTCTTTTTAGCGTGATCATATTCAACCTCAACACCTCTATGAGTACAAGACAATGAAGCAATTTCAAACCTATTATCTTCTACATGTGCGATTATCATCCCTTCCGGAATATCGGCATGTTTAATTTTTACTGCTCCCCCAACCTTGCTTAAAATAGGCTCCTTTGACAGATCAATTGTAAGTATGTTGTCCTTAAATTTAATTGACCCCGGTTTCGCATCGGAAGTGCTGCCGATTTTTGTGATTGTCGCACATCCGCCTAAGCCGCATAAAGTTGTAGAAGTAACTGCAATTGCTACAGCGCTTTTCTTAAGAAATTGCCTTCTATTAATATTTTCCATAATAAACCCCTGTTGTTTAATTAAATAAATTATCGCTTTCTAATTCTCTGCAAGCAGCGGACTCACATCTATTTTGCAATTCCGCCAAAACCAATCATTAAGCGAAGGTAAGGTCCTGTAATACCCATCTCCGGAGCGCCTGAAAGTTCGGTACTCCCCTGGTACCAATCGCCTTTTAAGGGAGAGAAGGTATACCCCGCACGGATGCCAAAGACTAAACCACCTTCTCCCATTTCATTTTCAGTAAGTTTCAATAGGTAATCCGTTCCGATAGCTAAATTGAGCAGGAAACTTCCCGTAAAAAGTTCAGTCCTTCTTTTTGGATTATCTAATACATCATCAAAAGAACGTGACGTTTCTTTCTCTGCAATCTTTAGTCTTGATCCCCCTCCGCCAAGACCAATAAGTGGATAAACTCTTAATTTAGGCGTGGAGTAAATAAGGTATCCTAAATTTAAAAGACCATACCCGCTATTGATCGAATTATTATATCCTCCGCCCGTTTCTTCTTTCCCAATAAGCCAATGGCCTTCTCCGCCTATTATTACCTTGTTGATTATGACATGCCCGCCGCCTCCAATAGAGATAAATTCATCGGAGATATTGGAGTGCCCGTTATTTTTCAATCTTGAGTTCAGGCTTTTTATGTCTAATTTATTTCCGCCTGTCATGAAGTAGCCCATTACACCTTTCAACCTAATACCGGGTATAATTTCCTGCGCTTGAGATTTGTTTGTAAATAACATACTTACGATAACTACTATCATTAAAGTAGTACCTAATTTTGCTTTGCCGTACATAACCTTTTTAACTCCTTTAGTTTTGCAATTATTTATTCAGTTTGAAGTAAAGCCCGGTTGATTAGACCGGCGTTTTATTTTGGCGCTATTTCTAAATAATCTTAACAATTACTTGCAGGCCATCTCAATCCAAATACTATGGTTAACCAAGCCGAACTCTTTTAATGCCGCGAGGTAATACGTAAACCTAATTGGCTTCCGCCGTTTTTCACTTTAAATTGACCGTGAAACAGGTGAATACTAAAATCAGTATCAACTCTGAAACGATTGTATATTTTAATTTTCCTCACTTCCTCTTCTTCTGCTAAACTGTTAACCAAATTTTTAAGATTTTCCTCAACTATGTCTCGATCGGCGCCTACTAATCGAAGCTCAATAATCTCTAATAAATTCATTGATTTACCCCGCTAATTTGTTCGATCACGGTAATTGTTTCAAAAGATTCATGCCAGATTATAACTTCAATAAAAACAAGGGGTTATGAGAAATTGATTTTAGGAATCGCTAAATATGACAACTCTTTTTGCGGTATATGGCAATTCTTAGTATTTTTGCCAAATACGACAATTATCAAAAAGAGCTGAAATGGATGAAAACGAATTCTTTCGTCAGGTAACATTACGAATATGCGGCAACCTGGAAATCGAGAGAGGACTTCAAGCATGTCTAGAGTATCTCTCCGGGTATATGCCTGCAGATGGTCTGTATCTCGAGAAGTATGAGAAAGATCTTTGTGCGTTTCGTCTTCTTGCATATACCACCACTGAAAAAAGCGAAAGGAAGGATGTGCTTGTGCCGCTTTCCGGGGAGGCAAAAGCGACAATGGAACAATTGGTCCAACTATCGCAGAAAGGTAAACTTCCGCCGGTAATTGTTATCAACAAAGCCGAGGAGGAGCCGATTGCCAGGCGCATGTTTGAAGGCCTCGCCCTGCCTTACTCTTCTTCAATGCACCTCCCGTTTATTGCGGAAGGTGAAATCATCGGAATGCTTTCCCTGATTGCCGAAGGTAGTAACCGCTATGACAAGCGCCATGCGCAACTATATGCAACTTTAAAGGAGTCCTTCTTCGTAGCAATGTCAAACACAATAAAGCATCGCGAAGTTATTCAACTTAAAGATATACTGGCCGACGATTGCAGGTATCTTCATAACGAACTTAGGCGCTTATCCGGTGACGAAATTATTGGCGCTAATTTCGGACTGAAAGAAGTAATGCGAAAGGCTCAGCAAGTAGCTGCATTAGATAGCCCTGTTTTACTCACCGGAGAAACCGGTGTGGGCAAAGATGTAATAGCAAATACTATACATTATTCTTCCGCCCGCAGTAACGGTCCGTTTGTAAGCGTAAATTGCGGCGCTATACCCGACACATTAATTGACAGTGAGCTATTCGGACATGAAAAAGGAGCTTTTACCGGCGCTCTTTCGCAAAAGCGCGGTCGTTTCGAAAGAGCAAATAACGGGACAATTTTTCTCGACGAAATTGGAGAGCTGCCTTTACAGGCGCAAGTCCGCTTATTGAAGGTTTTACAGTCAAGAGAGATTGAGAGAGTTGGCGGTGTAAAAACAATTAAGCTGAATATAAGAATTATTGCAGCTACTAATCGAAATCTGGAGAAAATGATAACTAAAAACCAATTTCGTCAGGATTTGTGGTTCAGGCTTAATGTGTTCCCTATTTGGATTCCTCCGCTGCGTGATAGACGGTCCGATATCCCTGCACTATTACAGCATTTTATCAGCCAGAAGGCAAGAGAATTAAAACTTCCCGCAATCCCAACATTAGCGCCCGGCGCTATAAACCGTCTTTTGAAATACCATTGGCCGGGTAATGTAAGGGAGTTGCAAAATGTTGTTGAACGGCAGTTGATTCTCAATCCATCCGGTCCGTTGTCATTTAAACAAATTAATCTGCCAATGCAAAATGAAATTCAAGAGTCTCGTGAAGAAATTCACGAAACAGATAATCTAGATGAAATGACTTCAAGGCATATTAGAAGAATCTTATTAAAAGCCAAGGGAAAAATACACGGGGCCGGCGGAGCTGCCGAATTGCTGGGTATTAATGCCAGTACACTGCGCAACAGGATGAATAAATTAGGGATTGAGTACGGAAAGAAAGTAACTAACTAATTTGTATTTGATTTGAACATTAATCCTGTCAAGCACAACTCTGCATCAAAAACAAGAAAAGCATGATTACGACTTCTCATGAAATTCCACCAAGCTTACCTTATCTTTATAAACCTTTCGTGGAAGAGTTATCGTTATACGGATTTAATTTTGAGAAAAGACAAAAGGCACTTTAGAATAATTAATGACCTGCCCTACTAGACAATTTTCGATTAAACAGGGCAGGCACTAAACTTTGTTATCTTAAGTTTTCATAATTATTTGCTAGACGCCTAAGAACTAAGTTAATATGTTAAGCTGATTTTTTTGCGATACATATTGTCACGCAACTACCATTAGAAATTACTAGTCTATTCCTGCTAATTGGTGCAATATTTCAGCACAATTAAAAGCAGAAGATTCCGATTTAAGCGATGCTTGCATTATAACAATATTAATGTCTTCAATGATACTATTACCTAATTCACCCGCTGCTATATAGTTATCTTTTTCCCTGGACATTTCAACGACAGTTCTATTATTATCTTTAAATTCAGCATATTCATTCAAGAACTCTTGCCATAATTCTTCTTTAATTGCGCCAGGTTTGATATTACCGCAAAGTGTAATCAAAGATGTTATCCGGTCAATGTTTTCCTGAATTAAATTGTATTGCTTGTCTCTAAGAACATTGTACATCAAGTCATCGCACATTAAGCTTCTTTCTGAAGCCAATACAACAAATTGAGCAGCGCTTATTTCCGTTAAATAGTTCTTTGAAATTTCATTGGAATTTTCAACGCTGCTTTGATTTGTTAAGATGAATTTGTTTTCGGATGCAGTTAATTTGTAACTAGTAGAAAAAAGAATAACTATTACTGATAGACATATGGATATTATATCCAAATAAACGGTTTTCTCGTAGTTTTTCATGATACGATCCTGGTTTTATTCTTTTTAAAAACTATTCTTTTTAACTTATTATCGACAAGTTCAGTGCATGTTTTCGCAAAAAGAAATAAGTGCGAAACTAAGATGATTAGTGCGATTATACGCGAATATTATAACATTCTGTTAATTCAATATTCGTTAGCAGGTATGTAATTAATCCTTTATTAATAAAATAATCAGCCATATTAATACGTTGTGATTGGTAGGTTTTACAAATGATTTTCATGGATAAGTTTTTTTGAACCCCCGACTTTTTCCGGAAAGCCGGAGGTTTTAAATTGTTGTCTTTAAGGATGGTTCCTTAACAATTAATTTATCCGTAAGGCAATCGATATTACTTTCTTCTATGATTATCTATTAAAGAATGACTGCCCCCGTATATCACATCAATTATCATCTCATGATTTAGGAAGTCATGTGGAAACCCTAGATCAATCCTGCTAACTTCATTCAACTTTTTCGTTTGCTCTGATGACAATTGAACATCCAAAGCCCCTAAATTGTCTTCGATCTGTTTTTTTGTTCTTGCGCCGAGTATTGGAATGATAACACCATTTTGCCGCTTAACCCATGCCAATGCAACTTGAGACGGGGAGCACCCGATTTCATCGGCGACTTCAATTACTTTTTGAGCAATGTTAAGTTTCCTTTCGTCTGGTCCGCCGGCCATTTCTACGCGGCTTCCTTCCGTGCCCGACTTTTTGTTAAACTTACCGGTAAGAACGCCGGAGCCCAAAGCCCCCCAGGGAGTAACAGCTATATCAAGTTCACGGGCCATTGGTAATAACTCTCTTTCGGGCGTACGCTCTATCAAACTATACTCTATTTGTAAGCCTGCAAATTGAGTCCATCCGCGTAATTCAGCTATAGTATTGGCACGGGAAACTATCCAGGCAGGCGTATCAGAAATACCGATATACAAAATTTTACCGGAACGCACCAGGTCATCAAGGCCACGAAGTATTTCATCTAACGGCGTAGTAAAGTCCCATGCATGAAGCCAATAAAGATCAATGTAATCTGTATTTAGCCGCTTTAAACTAGCCTCTACGGATTGAACCATATTTTTTCTATTGTTGCCGCTAAAGTTCGGATCGTCTCTTCGCATAAATAAAGTATACTTTGTCGCTAAAACAAAATGTTCTCGGTCATGAGCAATAAACTCGCCTACATATTTCTCACTTGTACCTTCCGTATAACGATTCGCAGTATCAATGAAGTTACCGCCTGCATTTGTAAAGGCATCAAAAACATTTTTACTGTCCTCTTTGGAAGATCCCCAGCCCCACTCTTCACCGAATGTCATTGTGCCTAATGCAAGCTCCGAAACCCGTAATCCGCTTCTTCCGAATAATTTGTATCGCATTTTTGCCTCGCTAAATTTTAAAATATGAGAATTTTTTATTTCTTCAAAAGCTTAAAAGCATGTGTCCATTGGTTATTGATAAATCCCGGAATGCACCACAAAATACAAAGAGGTTCAATACCTCTTGCTGCTATTGCCGTTCCCATATCTTCGACTTCGAAGCCGAACATCTTTACGATTTCGCCGGTTGTTTTCTTTGCATCCTGATTGTTACCGCAAATAAACATACTTGGTTTGCCTGCTTCGTATTGAGGGTTAATCATATTGTAGGCGCCTATGCAGCTAAATGCTTTTACGAAGTTCGATTCGGGAAAAGCCTCCTGCAAATGCTCCATTAAAGATTTTGTACTGTCGGTAAAAAACTGCAGGGTACCGTCTTCCGGGGCTACATCGGCAATTGGGTTTGTTGCGTCAAGTATAGTTTTTCCTTTTAGATTTTCTACTCCCGCTAACTCCAAAGCATCCTTTGCGGTGCTGCCTTTTACTGCCAGAACTATTACGTCAGCATAAGCCGCTGCTTCCGAAAAACTACCGACGTTCGCGGAATCACCATTCTGTTCCTTCCACTCCGTGAGTTTGGATGCATTACGCGTACCAATCATTACTTCGTGATGGTATTTTATAAATCCGCTGCCAAGAGTTTGTCCTACAACTCCGGACCCAAGTATTCCTACTTTCATTTTGTATCTCCTTTGATATAAGTTATAAAACCAAATGCCACCAAGGCTCTAAGACACGAAGGGGAAAAACAAATTTTATCAGGCTGCTACGAAATCTATTTTTCGCTCCAAACAGTATTCTATTTGCAAACATTTTTTGAGCATATGCTTGCATGTACAAGCAATATTCACGATAAAATTTATTCGCCCAATTTTTCTGCAGCAATATTAATTGCTTTTGTTAAAGCCGCACTATTTTCCGCTCCAAGAACTGATGAGTATTCATCGTGCAGTCTTTTCCAGGCTATTCCAATTGATTCTTTCAACTCTTCTCCTTTGGCTGTTGAGTAAAGCCTAAATACTTTTCCCTCGGAAATTCTGTTTATAAAGCCTTTATTTTGAAGATAATCAAGGAATCTGGTTACAGTTGAAGGAGCTAAATCCAATTTCCCGGCTAATTCTTTTGGACCAATTCCGGGGCTTTCATACAGAACCATCATCAAAAACGCATGAGAGGGTGAAAGGCCTGTTATCCTGAATTGTTCATCTGCCATACGTGTAACAATTCTAGATAAGGAATTTGCCGTGAAATAAAGACAGCCGGTTAATATTGTTTTTGAATCGCCCATCGCCTAATTAGTTGTACATACAAATATAATATATAAAGATGGAATCTCAAAGAAGAGATTCTATCTTTATCAAAATATCTAATTCTCTTCGGTTTGCGACTCAAGTTTGCGATCCATATTGGACAATTCCCACACAATTCTGTACCCCAGCTTCGTCACATTCAACATCTTTTTATAATTAGCTTTATCTGCATGATCGCTGACGCGGTGGTAATCTTCGTGAAATCCGGCAAAGTAGTACAACACGGGAATATCTTTCGCGCTAAATGATGCATGATCGCTTCCGCCGCGCGGTCGCAGCGATCCACGGTATTTTATATCAAGGCTTAAGTTCATTTCATCGTTATATTTTTCAGATAATTCTTTAAGCAACGGATATTCACTGCTGAAACTTGCGCTAAATTTATTTCCAAGCGTATCTTTATCGTCATCTCTCGAAATCATATCATAATTCAAGTAGAAGATTGTTTTACCGATAAGCGCATAATTATCAGCAAAATATTTTGAGCCAAGTAGTCCGCTTTCTTCACCGCTCCACGCAGCGAAAACAATTGAACGTTTCGGTTTAACGCCTGTTTCGGATATCGCTTTTGCGAGAGTCATCATTCCAACGGTGCCGGACGCGTTATCGTCGCTTCCGTTCCAGATGTAACCATTTTTTTCACCTTCATGATCATAATGTGCTCCAATAACAATGACCTCATCAGTCATTTCACCTTCAATTATTCCAAGCACATTTCTAGCGCAGATAATTTCGCTATCAACAGTAGTTTTTATTTGAACGGATTTATCTCTCAACTCTACGGAAATTGATTCCATATTCTCCTGCGTTTCACGCTCAAATTCGGAAAACGAAACTCCCGTTCCTTCAATAATTTTATTAGCAACTCTCATCGTTACCTGCAATGTAACCATGCTGGATTTTAAAGTGTCGCCGGCTAATGCAAGCCTGTTATATTGCCCCCCACGTAGTCGTTTGCTACCTTCGTAATACTTGGTGTTATATCTAAACGGGTAGTTAGTCGCCCACTCGATTGAAGCGTCATTGGCAGGATCAACTTCAATAACGGCGATAGCGCCCTGCTTTTCGGCTTCGGCATTTTTATCGCGCCTCATATACCAGCTAGACCATCGCCCGGTTTGAGCAAACTTTTTATAAGCGGAAGACGAAGTATCTTTGTGACCGGGAAATCCCGCCAGCCTTAATAATCCTTTGCCTTTTACATCAACATCCTCGAAGTCATCGTAACCGTGTTCTTCATTTTTATAGCCGTATCCAACAAATACAACAGGCGCATCTATTTCCACACCTACGGAACCGGTGCGTAAGCTGAAGTCTGTTTCGTAATCGAAACTAAAAGAAGTCTGCGAAGCGCCGGATTCGTCAATTACTTTTAGAACCTGTTCTTCGCCAGCAGAATAGTTAACAAGTCCAAACTTCTGGAAATAAGTGGCTTCAGTATATGGAGTTTTACCTGCTCGCCTGTCGCTCCACGAATTATTTTTTTGTATGATATCGCCGCCTGGTTTAACACCGTAAACTTTGAACATAGAAGCTATATAGTCGCCGGCTAAATATATTCCCTTAGTTCCCGTTTCCCTTCCTTCCATCCAATCGGAAGCCAGGAACTCGAGTTGGGCTTGGATTGTTGTTTTATTTATCGCTCTCATTCCTACCTCAACAGGTTCAGTCTGAGCTTGGACAGTACTAAGACTGACTAAAATCATCAAAAGAATAAGCATTTGTTTCATTCTCAACTCCGGTAAAA
>JANQLA010000097.1 GCA_028280855.1 Melioribacteraceae bacterium | reverse complement strand
AGGGAAGAAAAATTATTTGAGCATAGAACATCAAATGCATTTGCCGTTGATGGCGACGGGAACGAAATCCCAAATTTAATGGGTATGCAAATAATCAATAGAGAAACAAAAGATATCGCGAATAATCTAACATCGTATTTTAATATGAACTTGAACACAAGTAATATTGAACATAAGGTTTTGGTTGGGTTTGATTATATAGAACAAAAAAGACCTAACGGAAGCGCGGCTTTAAGAGCACGGCGGTATCGTATAGTAGACGGCAGCGTTGGAAACTATAATCCGAATAATAAAGATCAATTTGTTTTAGATAACAACGGGAGCCCCATACCAAATGTTCCTCACTTTGACCTAGAAAACCCACAGTACTTTCTATCATATCCTTATGAATATATTTACGATCCGAAAACATCATATACCCCGACTAAATATTACACTTACGGTTTCTACATTCAGGATCAGATAAAATGGAATGATTTACAATTGCTTATCGGCGGCAGATACGAAAACTATAATGATGTTGTAAATTATACAAAAGATAATGAAGAAATCGTATCGCAAGATAAATTCTTACCGAGGGTAGGATTGGTTTACAGTTTAAATAACGCCACTAATTTATACGGAACATTCACACAGGGTTTTGAGCCGCAAACTGCTTCTCAACTTGAGCCGGAAGTCGGCGGGCCGTTTGATCCAAGGTCGGGAAATATGTTTGAAGTGGGCGCGAAGAGTCAATTTTTTGACAATCGTCTTGATGTAAATATCGCACTCTATACAATAACCGAAGAAAACATTTTGGTTAATGCCAATAACCCGGAAAATCCCGATCTATTAAGACAGATTGGCCAAGAACAATCTAGGGGAATTGAGCTTGATGTTATGGGAAGAGTCACATCCAATTTTAGTATAACTGCAAATTATGCTTACAGCGTTGCGGAAATAACGGAAAGCAATATTCCCGAAGAAGAAGGAAGAATAAAGCCGAATGCGCCCGAGCATCAAGGCGGCTTCTGGGCAAAATATCTCATAGATAGCGGTTCGTTTGAAGGTATAGAATTATCTTTCGGCGCAAATTTTGTCACGGAAAGAAATACCTTTGACACTTTCAGATTAGACCGCAACGGCGAACCATTCAACCTCAAGCTTCCGGGCTATACAATATTTGATGCGGGCATAGGTTACACTATCGGCAAATTTAAATTAGGGATTGTAGTAAATAATATTACCGATGAAACCCACTGGATAGGCGGTTATAGTTACACTAGGCTCTTCCCCGGCGCTCCCAGGACTTTTTTATTCAGTACGGGTTATACTTTCTAACATGAAGAAAATAATTAATAGGAGGCTTCTTTTCAGAATTCATAGTTGGGCAGGAATTAAATTAAGCATACTATTTTTTATAGTATGCTTTTCCGGTACAATAGCGGTCTTTAGCAGTGAACTTGATTGGCTTTTCAACCCGGCAACAAGAGCGGAATCATCGGAACAAACAGCATCTTTTAATGAAGCCTATAATAATATTAAAAACAAATATCCCGACGGAGTTATTACCTTTTGGCAAAGAGCGAGAGAACCTTATTTAGCCGATATTGTTCATGTAAACCTTGAAGAAGGATTTAAATATGTTTTTGTAAATCCTTACACTGCTGAAGTTCAGGGCGATGCTGATATAACCTTACAAAGGTTCTTTCGCGATCTACACTACTTTTTGTTTATTCCCTGGCAAGTCGGTCATTATACAGTGCTGGTTTTTGGTTTTCTATTATTTGCTTCTCTAATAACCAGCATGTTTATTTATAAAAACTGGTATAAAAAGCTGTTTATTTTAAGGATAGGAAAGGGGAAAGGAGTCTTTTACAGCAGCCTTCACAAATTAATTGGAGCCTGGTCTATACCGTTTATGTTTCTTATTTCTTTAACATCAATATGGTACTTTATTGAAAGGGCCGATTTCCCGAAGGTTTCTCACTATTTAAGGGTCGAGATCCCGAAGGTTGATACAACCGGGATTATTCTGCCGGTTACAATCAATGATTACGTTATTGATTATGATAAGTGTGTGCAATTAGCTGAATCAGCGATTCCGAATTTGAAAGTTAAAACTATTTTGCCGCCGGGAAAAATTGACAGCCCTGTTTATTTAACAGGTGTATCGGATGTTTCTCTTGTAAGAAATAGGGCAAACCGGGTTTATATTGATCCGTACCGGTATGATGCGCTAAAAGTTCAGAAGGCGGAAAACATAAATACGGTTACCTGGATAAACGATATAGCGGATCCTTTGCATTTTGGTTATTGGGGAGGATGGATAACCAAGATAATATGGTTTATCTTCGGAATGACGATAACTATGTTGACAATTACCGGACCATGGATTTATTGGAAAAGAACCGCCTATATTAAAAAAAGATTACAAGGGAAAAAGATTTAAAATGGGGAAGTGGAAGTTTGCAAATATAATTATAGTAACCGCTTCATTTGTGTTTATGATCTTAGTCTTATACAATCATTATGAAGTTGAGCCTGTTGTTTATTTTTATATTCTGTGCGGTATTGCAGTTTACATATGCATTTTGGTTTTAATTTATTATCCTCTTTTAACGGATTCTGAAGTTGTTAAGAAAATCAAAAATTTGTGGAAGAAATAGAACATTCAATCCCGTATCATATTCAATTCTAATTGGATAGTATGCGATGTAATTTAATTTTTCTCGCGGTGCAATACTTTTAGCTCCTTTAAGCAGGGCAAACAAACACAATCTTCATATGATTCTTCTATGAAAGCCCGTTCAGCTGAAGTTAATACAACTGCGAAACATTGGCATTGAGTTATGTTGCCCGGTTTGCATTCGAATTCCGTATTGCAGCGAGGACAATTTTTTAATTCGTGTTTGGAGGCCGATATCAAAATTATTTTACCGGATAATGTTCGTTATCTTAAGAAGTTTTTTCAGCTTCCTGCAAAACAGGAACATAACGCCTCATTAGTTCAAAGCTGCCGAATAAAACTGTTGAATAAAACAAATCGCCCATCAAGTTATTTTGAAAGAACGGAATTGCCGCTATGTAACAAGCTAAAAGTCCGTCAATGGTTTTCGGGTAGAAACTGCCTAAAAACCACACTCCGAAATTTGTTGTTATAAAGAAAATAACGGAAGAAGAAACGGCTGCTAACCCTATCCTTAAAGGAGACCTCTTTCCTCTTAGTTTAAAGCCCATTAAAACAATAGCCGCAAAAGAGATATAAACTACGAACAGTAAACTGTGCAGGCCGATTATCAAATCACTTATAAACATTGCAGCAAGTGGAACTGCAAATGCAAGATTTCTATTTGTGAAATAACTTCCTCCGAAAAGAGCTATTGCGGCTATCGGAGTAAAGTTTGGCGGATGAGGAAGAAGTCTTGAAAATACTGCTGCTAAAATAATTGTTGTAATAAATAAGAATTTGTATCTGTTCATCTAAACCTCACTGTTTTAATTTTTTCTTTGAAGAGTTTTTCTTTGCAGATGTTTACGCAGTCGCTTAGAGAATGTGTAAACTGAATTTTTGTTACTTCATGTAAAAACTTGTTAACATCAACGGTGTTGGAATTATAAACAAAGTGATTGTTTTTAAGCTTGATGCCTTTATTGATAGCTTCTTTAAGAATTGTTTTATTCATAGTATCCCGCTATAAATATTCGTAAAATTTTTATGAACTCTTATAAGAAAACCGCGGGAATCTTTATTGATTGAATATGTAAAATAAAATCAGCTTTTTTTCCCGAAAGCTTCTAACAAGGTAAATTGCAAAGTAGGTCTCCTGGCTTGTTCAATCTTTAACGCCTTCCCGGCTTAACCGAGTTATGAATAGGTAATTATAATTTTTGAATCAAACTCGTAATTCAAAATTCTAAATTCATAATTTCTCTAAAAGGCCAGTGGCTTAGTGTTAAAGATTTTCAATGAACTTACAGTTGCGGGTACAGCTCCGGACTTTTCCTTTTTCGAAATCACCGGATTCCCTTGAACCTTACAATCGTGGGAATGAACATAAACAATTTTTATAGGCGAACAAAATGAATTTTTAATTTCCGCCCGGAAATTCTTTTTAACAGCTTTTAATTTTTGTTAGTGAGCTTTTTCAGTGACCAATTTTTTATAATTTTCTTCTCACCTTCTTCAACTTCTTTCATATTTCATGAAGCAGTTTTACTCGCTTTAATGAATCCAAAACTTCTCAATCGGGAAAAATGAAATGCATCTGTCAGTCCTCAATATGGTGTGAAATACCAAGAGACATCTGCAATAAGTATAGTCTGTTAAGTTTTAAATTGGGAGGATATCTTTATGCGAGCTAGCTAAATTACTCCTGAAATTTTGTAAAAAGACAAGGCAGCTGATTTGTTTATCCTTGGAAAATGCTGTTATTGAGACTAGATTTAAATAATAAATTTTCGATAATTACCTAAATGAAGTATCGTTTAACATACTGCCCGCCGGATTCCGAAGTAATCGTTAATTCAGTTAACGGGGGTAAAGGTGCGGTCGAAAACGTCAATGCGCTTGGTATTCAAGTTGGAGATAAGCTTAAACTTTGCAGTTGCCCAAATTGTAAAGGACCTGTAAAGGTTCATCTTCGCGGTAACGATATTTCTATAGGTCGTGAACTTGCGGCAAAGCTGATGGTTGAGTGCGACGAGGAATTTAAAGTAACGCTTGCACAGTCCAAAACAGGCGATGAAGTCGAGATTACCAAAATTAATTCCGAAGGCGACATTCGGTTCCGCCTGCTGGACATGGGTTTGGTGCGCGGCGTTAATATGAAAGTAATTCGTTTTGCACCCTTAGGCGATCCGGTAGAAGTTGAGCTGAACGGGTTTAACTTGTCTTTAAGACTCGAAGAAGCAGAAAGCATAGAAATAAAGCTCCACAAGTTTGGGCAAAACGGGAATGGAAAGAAAAGAAGATGGTGGAATGGCTGGTAATTTCTTCTCCGGATAAATCGTGATATGGCTGATAAAAAAGAAATTCTTGTAGCCCTTGCCGGTAATCCTAACAGCGGAAAAACATCGCTTTTCAATAAACTAGTTGGAGCAAATCAAAAAGTTGGTAATTGGTCCGGGGTTACTGTTGAAAAATACGAAGGAACTACAACCCATAAAGGCTATAGATTAAAAGTTATTGACTTACCCGGCACGTACAGTCTAACAACTTACTCGCCCGAAGAAATTATCGCCCGTAATTTTTTAATTGAAGAGAAACCCGATGTCGTAATTAACGTTGTTGATTCAACCAACCTAGAGCGTAATTTATACCTAACAACCCAGTTGATCAATATTAAAGCAAACCTTATTGTTGCTTTGAATATGTTTGATGAGCTGGAGCTGCAGAAAACAACAATTGATTTCGAGCAATTGGAGCGGCTTCTCGGCGCTCATATGATTCCTACTTCGGCTGTAAAAGATACCGGTATTGTCTCGCTGCTCGATCATGTTGTTGAATTGCATACCGGCGCTATAGAGGTAAAGAGGAACAAGCTGAATTTTTCGCAGGCTATTGAAGAGTTCATTGATAAGTTATCGAATGTTTTATCAACCGATAAAGAGCTTACAAGTAAATATGATGTTCGTTGGCTATCAATAAAACTACTTGTTAACGATAAAGACATCTACAAACTTGTTCGCGATAATCCTGTATGGATAAAGGTTAATGCTATTTTAAGCGAAGCTATTCAAAAGATAAAATCCGAGTTCGATTCCGATCCCGAGATGATGCTGAAAGAGGAGCGGCATTCGTTTATCCGCGGCGCCATAAAAGAAACTGTTACTTACGTGCCTAAACAAAAACGCAGCGCTACTGAAATTATTGACAGCATTTTGATTAACAGGGTTACCGGCTTGCCGCTTTTCGCGTTTTTTATGTGGTTGATTTTCCAGCTTACTTTTACGCTAGGTGAAACCCCTATGCTATGGATTGAGTCGGCATTTGAATGGCTTGGTGATTACGCCGGCAGCATTATGCCCGATGGAATGGCACGTTCGGTTATTGTAGACGGTATTATTGCAGGTGTCGGAGGTGTTGTTGTATTTCTTCCGAACATAATGATTTTATTTTTAGCACTCTCATTCCTGGAAGGTACTGGCTATATGGCTCGCGCTGCATTTGTTATAGACAAAGTTATGCACAAGTTCGGTTTACACGGTAAATCGTTTATACCTATGGTAACCGGGTTCGGCTGCTCAGTGCCAGCGTTTATGGCAACACGTACATTAAAAAGTGAAAGCGACAGGATAACTACACTGTTAATTATTCCTTTTATGAGCTGCGGGGCAAAGTTTCCCGTTTATGTGTTAATTGCCGGTACGTTTTTCGAGCAATCGATGGCAGGCAACATATTGTTCGGCATTTATTTGTTCGGAGTAATTATTGCACTGATATCCGCAAAGCTTCTTAAAACCGCTGTCTTCCAGGGTGAATCGGAGCCGTTTGTAATGGAGCTTCCGCCTTATCGAATGCCTACACTTAGAACATTGTTATTCCAGATGTGGCACAAAGCGGCAATGTATTTGAGGAAAGCCGGTACAATAATTTTGTTGGCATCGGTATTAATTTGGGCGGCAAGTAATTTCCCGAAAAGCGTTGATATTGAAAAGTATTACGAAGATCAAAAATTCCAGGTTGAGCTAAATTCAGAGATTAGTCCCGACGAAAGAGAAGCAAAAATTGCCAACCTTGATTCAAGAGAACAAGCCGAACAGATTGAATATTCAGTGGTTGGAAGACTCGGACATTTTATAGAACCCGTAGTTGCACCGCTCGGTTTCGACTGGCGTTTGGGGATATCACTCGTAACGGGCGTAGCCGCAAAAGAAATAGTTGTTTCAACAATGGGTACGTTGTACTCTATGGGGGACGCCGATGAAAACTCTGTTGGTCTCCGTGAAAGACTGGCGGCAAACCCAAATTACAATCAGGCGGTTGCGCTCGCA
>JANQLA010000091.1 GCA_028280855.1 Melioribacteraceae bacterium | reverse complement strand
TGCTTTCAAGCGAACAAAAAATTAATATAACGTTTAACTCGCAGCACTCTACGGTTCAGGTTAATTGTGACGGGCAAAGGGTAAATTATTACGAAACTCCGAAAACATTATCGATTTACAAAAGTAAGAACCCGGTAAAGCTTATTCATACCAAGTCCACTAATTATTTTGAAATACTACGAAATAAACTTTTCTGGGGACTTGATCTAAGGAACAACAAACCGAAGGAAAATTCTAAATGAAGAATTTGATATTTGCGGTGCTTACTATTTTAGTTGTTACTAAATTTTTTTCAACTGGGTATAACACTATAAAATACTATGAAGAACGTGATGTGGAATATTTAATCGGCTATAAGGACAGAACAGCTTTTGAAATAAACGAGTTCAAACAATGGTTCGATACGGAGTATGAAAATTATGAATTAGATCAGGTCGCAGTCGAACAGCTTGAACTGGAATTAAAAAAGTAAAATGTAACTTTGGTGATGGGCACATGGTGCAGCGATAGCAGAAGAGAGGTACAAAGATTCCTTAAAATCATTGATGCAGTCAATTACCCAGAAGATAATCTTACCATTAATAATGTCAATAGTAGCAAAGTCGGTCTAAGGGATGAAGTAGCCGGATTGGAAATCGACTTTATCGAAACGCCCGAAATTGATTTGATCGAAATAATTAATAGTCCAAACTAATTCGCATTCATTTCGAATTCAGCTACACTCACTTTTTTCTTGCCGTTGTTTTTCGAACTTTCGTTATCCTTCTTTGATAACGCACCATTACCTTTATGAGCCGATTTATCAATAACTGAATCCGATTCTTCAATTTCATGATAAATGAAATTTTCGTGTTTGTAATTCCGAAGAATAATTTTTTCTTTGTCTTTGTGCAGAACATAATCGGGTAACATAGGTATTTTACCCCCGCCTCCCGGGGCATCAATAACAAAATGAGGAATTGCAAGCCCGCTAATATGACCGCGAAGATGATCCATTATTTCAATTCCTTTATCAATACTGGTCCTGAAGTGAGAAGCTCCTTTTACTTCATCCGCCATAAACAGGTAGTATGGGCGTACTCTCATCTTAAGCAGTTTTATCATTAGCTCCTTCATCACTTCGGCATCATCGTTAACACCTTTCATCAGCACTGCCTGGTTATTAACAGGGCAACCTGTGTTAACGAGCATTTCACAAGCTTTAATACTTTCTTCTGTTATTTCCCATGGATGATTAAAATGCGTATTCACATAAATGGGATGGTACTTCTTAACCATTTCGCAAAGCTTAGGAGTAATGCGCTGGGGCAACACACAAGGCATTTTTGTACCAAGGCGAATAATTTCCACATGCGGTATTTGCCTTAGCCGGCTAAGCACACGTTCGAGCAGATAGTCGGTTAGCATCAAAGGATCGCCGCCCGAGAGAATTACATCGCGGATCTCGGAGTGCTCTTCAATATACTTAAAAGCAGATTCAAGTTGTTTCATTGATATTTTTCCCGAATCACCGACTTTACGTTTACGCGTACAGAAGCGGCAGTACATTCCGCACTGGCTTGTTACCAGGAACAGGCAACGATCAGGATAACGATGAGTAATGTTTGGTACGGGACTCATCACGTCTTCGTTTAGCGGATCTTCACTTCCCAGCATATCGTTAAGTTCAACCTTATCTGGAACGCATTGAAGCCATATTGGGTCGCCGGGGTACCTTATTAGGCTTAGATAATACGGGTTGATTCTTGCCTGGAAAAACTCATCCAGCTCTTCCGCAACTTTTTTATCCAGGTTGAATTTTTCAACAAGTTGATCAACAGTATGCACGCTATCGCGAATCATTTGTTGCCATAATTCCATTTGAAGATCCTTTACATTATTAGGTATTTGCCGAAAATTATTAAATCGTCTTCTTTGCTATAAAAATCTTTTATTTCTGCAACTTTCGAATAAAAGTTTTTCAGATAAAAATTCCTGGTTTTCTTATAATTGGCCTTTGATGATGTCTCAATCAACAACCACCTGCCGTTATTTTTTTCAACAAACTTTTCTGCATGATCTAATAATTCTTTTCCGTAACCGAAGCCCTGTTTACGCGGATCAATTGCAATCCAGTAAAGATCGTAAACGCCGTCTGTTAATGCTCGCTTTCCGATACAATAATAACCAATAGCTTCATTATCCAGCCTGTAAACAAACGATAGGTAATCATTATCCCCGGCAATTGATTCGTCAATAAGTTCAATTGCAATTTCCTTTTCTGCTTCCTTAAATTCATCAACACGGGAGATTATACTTACCAACTTATCTCTATCGGATTCCTTAATTAAATCTATCATCTCCTGTTCTCTTAAATGCTAATCCCGCAAGTCTGTTCAATAAATCGTTATAAGTTATGCCCGCCGCTTTAGCAGAACGTACGAATCCCGCATCCGGCGATAAATCGGGATTGGGATTAACTTCAATAACATAAGGTGTTTCGTTCTTGTTTAGCCTTATATCGACACGGGCATAGTCTCTGCAACCCAACGCGTTGTAAGCACCTAAAGCCAGCTTGGTTACTTTATTTTTTAGTTTGTCATTTATCGGCGTCGGGCACACAGGATTAGTGTAACTATAATAAATACTTTCGGGAAGCCACTTAGCTTCATAAGTAACAATTTTTGGTAGATTATCTGGCAATCCGTCGTAACAAATTTCGGATATCGGCAGAACTTGCCCATCCAATAAGGATACGTTTAACTCCCTGCCGCTAATGTATTCCTCAATAATTAAGTCCTTCCTATAGTTCTCGAAAAGAAAGTTAACCTGCTTGTTTAATTCATGCTTATTGTTTGCAACAGAGTTTTCCGAAATCCCTATACTCGCATCTTCGGTAACTATTTTTAATATAATCGGAAAGCTCAAGTTAACGTTCTCACTACTTAAATCAGTACCGTAACTAAGCTTCATATACCTTGGAGTTCTTACTTCGTTAAACGATAATAATTGTTTTGTACGGATTTTATCGAGGCAGTTCCCGAGGCAAAGTGAACTATTGCCTGTGTATTCAATTCCAATAACTTCAAACATACCTGCAACATAACTTTCATAACAAGTATCACCTTCAATAGATTCAACAAAATTGAAAATTATATCCGGCTTAATTTCACTTATAGATTTTATAACAGTACGAATATCTTTTCTGAAACCGAGTTGGTAAACATGTCTATAATTTTTTTGCAGTATCGATCTGATAATATCTAAATTTTGTTTGAACTCGCTTTCCGATAAATCTTCACTATCGTTCGCAGCCTTCTCCTTGCCCGTATAGTTGGAATAATAACTGACCGGCTCGTTATAGCATATCAACACTTTATCTGCTTTTGTCATACCATTCCGTATCTTGCTAATGCCGAGTTAAGAGTAAAGTTAATTAATTCAGCATAAGTGAAACCAGCGGTACGGGCCGCTTTTGGCAAACACGAATTATTCTTTGGATCAGGTAATATTCCCGGCAAAGGATTAACTTCGATTATATGCGGATTATCTTCAGCATCAAGTCTTACATCAACTCTGCTCCAATCTTTACAATTCAATAACCTGCAGGCATTAAGCACTGCTTTTTCAATTTTCTCGTGCAGTTCATTATCAATATCGGCAGGGCACTTGTACATTTCTATTTGATTTCCCGGACCATCCAATATCCACTTTGCTTCGTACGAGTAAATCGGGTTTACATGTTCCGGAAGCGCATCGAAATTTATTTCAACAACAGGTAATGCAAAAGCCCTTTCGCCATTGCCCAGAATACCAACTGTGAATTCGCGTCCCGGCAGGTATTCTTCGGCAATAAAAGGCTGTCTATACTCGGCTACTCTTTTGTCAAGAGTGCCGTTTAACCCGTCTATACCTGTCAGCAAAGAGGAATCAAAAATACCTTTACTCGAACCTTCCGCAACAGGCTTTAGGATCAACGGGTATTGTATGCCCGAATTGATCAACTGTTCTTTCGAATTCACAACACTAAACTTTGGATTTGGTACATTATGATAAGACAATATTTCTTTTGTTCTTGCTTTATCCAGGCAGGTAGACAAAGTCAATGGATCGGAAGCCGTGTAAGGTATATTGAGTAGTTCAAGCATAGCCGGAATTTGTGATTCCCGATTTACCCCCGATGAACCTTCGGCAATATTAAAAACTATATCAGGTTGTTCTTCAATGTACTTATGATAGGCAAACTTATCTGCTTCAATCATTACGACGTCATGATTTTCAGACAGTGCATTCTTTACGGCTTCAATCGTTTCCCACTCATCCCATTCAGCGTATTTATCGTTAATACTAATTTCGTTTTCGAGTTTCTGCTGATCTGTTAAATTACTTTGGAGAGTAATTTTCTCGGGACGTAAATTATATGTTAATGCTACCTTAAACTTCTTATTTATTCGATGAAACTTTATAACTTCTCCAAAAAATTTATTGCAATATAACTATTTAATTTTTATATGCAACATCTATACAAAAAAACAATTATGAAAATTGTAAAAGTTTGTTAAGTGATTTAAAATTATTTTTTGGTATGTCTTTAAGCCCTTTGTTTACAGGGTCTTCGCGTAGGCGAGTTCTTTATTATAATTTTTCATTAGTACTCTTTTAATAATATTATAGGCATCCGAATTCAACTCTTTATCATCGTTTATAACTTTAAACGCGTCTTGCTTAGCAAGTAGTATTATTTCTTTGTCAATAATGATATCAATATACTTAAGGTTAGGTAATCCGCTCTGCTCTGTTCCAAATATATCGCCGGGTCCCCGCAACTTTAAGTCAATCTCAGACAAGTCGAAACCGCTGTTATATTTTTCCATAGCATTTAATCTTATGGTCGCTTTATATCTTTCTTTTTCGGCGGGTGATAAATAATCAATGCTGAATTTATCATGAAATTTTTTGCGATAATTATCGTTGCGAGTTAATAATATACAATAAGATTTTTTGTCCCGTCGTCCCACTCGTCCTCTTAACTGGTGAAGCTGCGCCAATCCAAAGCGGTATGATTCGTTTATTAAAATGATTGTTGCATCAGGGATATCTATGCCAACTTCAATTACGGTAGTTGCTATCAGTATATCATATTTGTGTTCCGCTAATTTGTTCATTGTTGCTTCTTTTTCTTTCCATTTCATTTTTCCATGTAATAGCGCTACACGGTAACCGGCGAATTCATTTTTGCTAAGTTTATCGTAGGCCTTTTCTGCTGATTTTAAATCTATTTTTTCAGATTCTTCGACTAGAGGGT
>JANQLA010000041.1 GCA_028280855.1 Melioribacteraceae bacterium | reverse complement strand
AATGAGCCTTCCGACAACACTCCCGGCATAGCAAGGTTGCGTAAAACGCCAAGGTTAAAACCGAGGAAAGTTCTATCACCTGCATTTCTTCCGTCAGTTGTGTAATTCACTTTGAATAACTCTTGCGCCATTATTGCTCCCATCTGCTTTGCTTCAGCGAATGTAGGGTTGTTTGTTTCGCCGTTGAACAGCATCAATGTATAGTTAGCGCCGCCGTTGAAACCGTTGCTGTGAATTGAGTGGAAGAAATCTACGTTGTTCTGATTTGCGATTGCAGAACGAACTGAGAGTGGAAGATCGTCTGCCGTTGTGTTGCCCTGGCGCGTTACTATTATTTCAGCGCCTAAGTCTTCGAGAATCTGCTTGAGGTGCTTTGTTTTTTCCCAGTTACCGGTTGACTCCCAAAAACCTGTAGTTGGAATAAACCTGTCGTTAGAATCAAAGCCTCCGTGCCCTGGGTCTATACAAATTTTGTATCCACTAAGCGATTGTGCGAAGATGCCTGTGGAAAGGAATAGAAGAGCTGTTATAGTAAGTATTCTTTTCATCACTAATCACCTAGTTAAATTGTAAAGTTAGTTTAATAATTTTGCCTTCGGTTGTGTGGTATACTACTTCATCAGTTACTTTCGAATAATCCGGGTACATTTCTATTACGTTATCTGTCCTGGTAAGATCGAATTCGGCGCCGCTGGCCACATGTTTAATCTTTATTTCAGATGAAATAAATTGTACGCCGTCGTCGTAGTCATCCATATAAACAATCCACTGGTCGTCTTTAGCCCACTTTGGAGAATGTGCACGACCGAGTTCGACAATAATGTTGCCCTCAAGGTCGCAAATAAAAGCGCCTTCGCCTGCTTTGGAAAAAAGTATTTTTTGTCCGTCGCTCGAAAAAGAAGGCCACAGGTAGTTCCCATCGCCTAACGGGTTGATTACCTTTCTCTCTCCGTTAGTTTCGATTACAAGATTTGAATTATCAATGAAAACAATTGATTCGTCGGTCAAAGGATTTTGTTTTTGAAGCGCTTCATCAAAGCCGATCACTTTTTTATCAACAATTGAATAAATATTTTTGTTTGATGCGACCACTGGGTAATTCAAATCACGCTGGTTGGCTAGTAATTCGGTGGCAGTTCCACTTTTTAAATTAATGCTCAGTAATCCGGAAATACGTTTCATGTTTTCAAACTTGTATGAACGCACAATAATATTTTCGCCCTCCCTGTCAAACCGGGGATTATAGCCAATGCCATCCTGCATAGAAAGGAGGCTCGTTGAATTCATTCTTGTATCGTGCAGCCAGAGTCCTTTGTATGCCTCTGACGTAAAAACTATTTTATCTCCCGAGTTGTTGAACCTGGGATAATAAAACTCTCCGTTCTCAATTGATGTAACTTCAACTTTTTCGATTACCTGAACACTCTGAGCGAATCCGGTTGTAAATACGGCAATAAAAAAGAGGAAGAAGAATACAATGTTCTTGCTTAGCATAATTATACCTTCTAATATGTGTTGACCCGAAAGAAATGAGAAACCGCACTTTGCAGCGTGGCAACCTGAAAGAAACGAATAATTCCAGATTATAGAGGTGTTAAAATAGGAAAATTGTTCCACAATTCTCAATGGGAATATTTTGAACCTAATTGGCATATATTAGCAAATTTCTACCTCACCCTTCCGGGATAATAGTTCTTTGGCAATTATTCCACATCTACTATTTCGTGATTGATTCTATTTGTAAATCTTAAAAATGAGGTGCCTGGAATAACAGCTATTGTATATACTCTTTGATGAACGGGTGAGTCAACTGTTCTATTTGATCAAACTCAATCAGGAATGCGTCGTGCCCATGTATTGAGCTGATTTCTTTGTACTGTGCGTTTGGTATTAGAGCAACATATTCTTTCTGCTCGTTAGGCGGGTATAATACATCCGTTGAGATTCCAAGCGACAATGTCGGCTGCCGAATTGAACCAAGTACCTCTTGCAATTCGCCCCTATTACGTGTTATGTCATGATGATCCATTGCCTCCGTAATAGTAATGTAGGTGTTTGCGTCGAAGCGTTTGTTAAGCTTAGTGCCCTGGTAGTCAAGGTAACTTTCTATTTGGTATTTATTAACGGATTCGTTCGTGGTTTCGCGTCCGAACTTAAGCCAAAACGAATCGTAGCTGCGATAAGTAATCATAGCTATTTTGCGAGCGAGCGCTAATCCGTCTGCGGGCGGCTCATTGTAAAATCCGTTCGACCATTTCGCGTCGTTTCGTATTGCATCCCGTGTAGCCTGGTTAAGGCCTATTGCCCACGGCGAATGCCGAACTGCCGTTGCAACAGGAATTATTGTTTCAACAATTTCAGGATAGAGTAGCGCCCATTCAAATACCTGGAAACCGCCTAGTGAACCTCCACTTACGGTTTTGACTTTTTTTACGCCCAGGTAATCAATTAATTTTTTTTGAATACGAACCATATCGCGGACTGAAACAAAAGGGAAGTTTGATGCATATCTTTTTGAAGTGAGCGGGTTAATGGAAACCGGCCCTGTTGAGCCATAGCAACTGCCGATAAAATTGGAACAGATTACAAAGTATTCATCTGTATTAAAAAGTTTGTTCTCTCCTATTAACGCGTCCCACCACCCGGTTTTCCCGCTAAACATCAGTGAATATTCACTAAGCAAATCCGGACAACTATTGGAATCGCTTTCTTTTGCCGATTGAACGCCAGCTGCATGGGAATTTCCAGTTAGAGCGTGACAAAGAATTATCGCGTTCGTACCCTCGCTGTTTAATTTACCATAGGTTTGATAAGCAACCTGAACACGGGGGAGTGTTTCCCCCGATTCAAGTATGAACGGATTTCCATTGTTGCTTAACTCAACAATTTTCGTAACTGCATTCAACATTGGGTTTCTCCATAAACCAATTAAGCAGCAGCCTTCTTCTCAAGAATATTAACTTTGCCGGTTATACTTACCCCGTTGTTAAGCGTATCCAAAACAGGGCAATGAGATTCTACTAGACTGATTAGCTGCTCAACTTTATCTTTGCTTTCATTTGTGATCAAAGTTGTATCGTAGTTTATTTGTTCATAACCTGCCCGAACATTTTCATTTGTTGCAAACAATCCTTGCAAGTCAAGAACTCCTTTTACGTCTACTTCCACGGCGTCCAGTTTAATGCCAAGAACTTCGGCGTAAGCGCTATAGACAATTTCCTGGCACGTTCCTAATGCCGCTAATAATAACTCAACAGGATTTGGGGCAATATCGTTTCCTCCAAGATCAGTTGGTTCATCAATATTCAAATTAAATTGACGTATTGATGCATTCGTTAGTACGCCGTTTACTAATCGTGTTTGCGCTCTAAAGACAGATTTACCTTTCTCAGGATTTTCTTTCAATTCTGCTATTTTGTTTACTAACGTATCTTTTAATGATGCTGACATTTTTAGCTCCTCGTTTATGTTAGACTTTGCATTTGCAAGAAAGCGCTTTCAAAAAGACAAGGAAAGCCGGCCGAACTTTCCTCTAATTGATTAAACTAGTTCCCGTTCTTTTACTGCTTTCTTTAACGCCTGGTCAAAATCCGCAATTATATCATCAATATGTTCAATGCCTATCGAAACTCTAATTTGTTCAGGCAAAACACCGGAATCAAGCTGTTCCTTTTCAGTCAATTGTTGATGGGTAGTTGATGCCGGATGAATAACCAGGGTTTTTGCATCGCCAACGTTAGCCAGTAAGCTTGCAAGCTCAACGTTGTTAATAAATTTTTTGCCCGATTCAATTCCGCCTTTAATACCGAACGAAAGTATTGAGCCGAACAATCCGTTGTTTAAGAACTCTTTTGCATTTTCATGTGACGGGTGACTTTCCAGCCCCGGGTACCAGACCCAGTCAACATACTCGTTTTCATTAAGCCACTTCGCAAGCTTTAATGCATTTCCGCCGTGCCGTTCAATCCGAAGCGACAAAGTTTCCAATCCCTGGATCAGAAGGAATGCATTGAAAGGGCTTAGCGCAGGGCCCAAGTCGCGAAGCCCTTCCACACGCGCTCTAATTATAAATGCAATGTTTCCGAATTGGGAACCCTTGCCGAATACCTCGTTGAAGTTAAGTCCATGATAACCAGGCGCAGGTTCGGTGAATACGGGAAAGTTTCCGTTGCCCCAGTCAAAATTACCTGAATCAACTATAACACCGCCAATGGAATTGCCGTGACCACCAATCCATTTAGTTGCAGATGCTACTATAATATCGGCACCGTGATCGATGGGCCTAGCTAGGTAGCCGGCAGCGCCGAATGTATTGTCAACTATCAATGGGATTCCATGTTGATGCGCAACATTTGCGACTGCCTTAATGTTAGGGACGTTAAGTTTCGGATTACCAATTGTTTCCAGATATAAAGCCTTTGTCTTCGGATCAATGAGTGCAGCAAAATCTTCCGGTGAGTCGCCTTCAACAAACTTTACATCAATACCGAGTCGCGGCAATGTAACTTTGAATTGATTGTAAGTACCGCCGTAAAGAAGGCTTGTAGAAACAATGTTTTCGCCCGCTTGTGCGAGATTGGTTATTGCCAGAAGCTGCGCCGCTTGTCCCGATGAAGTTGCTAATGCACCAACGCCACCTTCTAATGCCGCTATACGTTTTTCGAAAACATCCGTAGTAGGGTTCATTATACGTGTATATATATTCCCAAATTCCTGTAGCCCGAATAGGTTGGCTGCATGATCGGCATCGTTAAATGTGTAAGAGGTTGTTTGATAAATCGGAACAGCACGCGAATTAGTAGCCGCATCGGGTTCGTGTCCAGCATGTAATTGCAGTGTTTCGAATTTATATTGTTTGTTGCTCATGGTAACTCCTGTTATTTATTGATTAGTAAAATGGATTAACAAGTTTCTCAAACTAGTAACAGGATCAGGTCATAAAAAAAGCCTCTAAGGGAAGATTTCCAAAGAGGCTTTTTAATATTACTTCTTCGCTCATCTTTCCCTTGCTTAAAAGCAGGGCAGGAGTTAGCACCTTTCCTAATATCGGATGGTTGCTAAGGTTTCGGCGGGCCTGATCCCTCAACCTTTCTAGATAAGTTTACTTTAAAATTTGTATGAACAAGAAGCCCTTCGGCGAAGGGCTATTAAATTTTATCTATCGAGTCGCAGCCCTATGTATTAAGACATATGCAGTTACAACACATACGCATATACATAATTGAATTCCCGGCTGCTGTATTTTTGTATATCACTTTCATAATATTGGATGCGAATATAGTGTCGCTTCAAACATTAGTCAAGTAAAAAAGCCACTTCTAAAAACCTTTACTTTTCCGGATTTTATCTTTGATGAATATTATTAAACAAAAATGAGTAATTACTCAAATAACCAACGTAATTAGATGTACTGAAAAATTATACTTGACAAAAGAGTTTTGTTACTATAGTTTTGTCGGAAATTTATTTGAACATGAGACGACAAAAAAAACATACTGCCTCAATAGTTAAATCAGCACCTGCTGAAAACGCTCGTGTTCTCTTATTAGATAATGTTATCAATTCTTTAGACAGCATCATTATTCTCGGAATTATTATTATTCTAAGCCTACTAGGTCTAAATCTCCTAGTGGGCTAATAGTAGTCAATTCCGATACCATATCATAATATAACCATGCATAAAAGTTGATAAAGTTTCGGGATTGACCCCGAAGACTAATTGTTAACTAAAGAATTATTCAAATAAAGATTGGAGTAATTGTGAGATCCGATACTGTGAAAAAGGGTTTTGATAAAGCGCCTCATAGAGCTTTGTTAAAAGCAACCGGTGTAATCAAGTCCGACGACGATTTCAATAAACCTTTTATTGGTATTTGTAATTCTTATATAGATTTAATCCCCGGTCATGTTCACCTTCAGGCCTTCGGTAAAGTTGTAAAAGAAGCTGTTAGAGAAGCAGGCGGCGTTCCGTTCGAGTTTAATACAATAGGCGTAGACGACGGTATAGCGATGGGGCACATTGGAATGCGCTACTCATTGGCCAGCCGCGAACTTATTGCAGACAGTCTTGAAACGGTTGTTGAAGCGCATTGGCTTGACGGAATTGTATGTATACCGAACTGCGATAAAATAGTACCGGGCATGCTGATGGGCGCAGCGCGGGTAAACATCCCTACTATTTTTGTTTCCGGCGGACCTATGAAAGCCGGGGTAACGGACTCCGGCGAAAGAAGCGATCTGATTTCGGTGTTCGAAGGTGTTGGAAAATTTAAGTCCGGTGAAATAACGGAAGCCCAGCTTAAGCATCTCGAAGATGTTAGCTGCCCTACTTGCGGCTCCTGTTCAGGTATGTTTACCGCCAATTCCATGAACTGCTTAATGGAAGCCTTGGGATTAGCCTTGCCGGGTAACGGATCGATATTAGCTGTTGATCCAAAGCGTGAGGAATTGGCAAAAGCTGCAGCCAAACAATTACTTTACCTTATCGAAAATAACATCAAGCCTTCGGATATAATTACACGAGAATCATTCAGAAACGCTTTTGCTCTTGATGTTGCAATGGGAGGCAGTACAAACACTATATTGCATTCACTCGCAATTGCAATCGAAGCGGGATTTGAGTTTGACCTGCACGAGCTGAATGAAATATCCGGAAAAACTCCATACATATGCAAGGTAAGTCCCGCTACAAAGCATGTTCATATGGAAGACGTCGATAAAGCCGGCGGAGTATCAGCAATCTTAAAAGAGTTATCCAAGGTTGATGGGGCTTTGGATACAGACTGCTTGACAGCCACAGGAAAAACACTTGGCGAAAATATTGAAAATGCTGAAAATAAAAACGACAAGATAATTAGAACACCTGAGAATGCATTTACTAAGAAAGGCGGACTTGCTGCGCTGTTCGGAAACCTATGCCCCGAGGGCTCAATTGTTAAAACCGCTGCTGTTGATGAAAGTATGATGGTTCACAAGGGCCCTGCAAGGATTTATAATTCGCAGGATGAAGCTATGAAAGGGATCTTCAATAAAGAAGTACAACCGGGCGATGTTGTTGTTATAAGGTACGAAGGGCCGCAGGGCGGACCTGGAATGCCCGAGATGTTGGCCCCGACAAGCGCTATTAGGGGTATGGGGCTTGGCGACAAAGTTGCTTTGCTAACCGACGGCAGGTTTTCAGGAGGAACGCGAGGTGCGTGTATAGGGCATGTGTCGCCCGAAGCTGCAGGCGGCGGACCTATTGCCGCTATAAAAGACGGCGATATTATTTCTATTGATATCCCCAACAGAATTCTGAATGTTGAACTAACCGATGAAGAAATTCAAACAAGATTAAGTTTACTTCCACCATTCGAGCCAAAGATTAAACGCGGTTACCTTTCGAGGTATACTGCAATGGTTACTTCGGCAAGTAAAGGTGCTGTATTAAGAATACCAGGCATAAAAAAACATAGTGAGGAATTAACATGAGTACCAAAAATCCAAAAATGTCAGGCGCAGACATATTCTTTGAATGTCTGAAGAAGGAAGGAGTAGAAGTAATATTTGGTTACCCCGGCGGCGCTGTTCTGAAAATTTACGAGAAGCTCTACGATATCGATTGGCTTGAGCATATTCTTGTAAGACACGAGCAGGGTGCTACACACATGGCTGAAGGATACGCCAAAGCTACAGGAAAAGTGGGATGTGTACTCGTAACTTCGGGACCGGGAGCCACTAATACGGTTACCGGCATTGCCGATGCATACATGGATTCGGTTCCCATAGTTGTTTTTACTGGACAAGTGCCTTCTCATCTTATCGGTAACGATGCCTTTCAGGAAGCTGATATCGTTGGTATTACCAGACCGATAACTAAACATAACTTTCTGGTTAGAGATGTAAACGAACTAGCTCCTACAATTAAGAAAGCATTCTTCATTGCGGCTTCCGGCCGGCCAGGACCTGTAGTTGTTGACTTACCAAAGGATGTAATACTTGCTGAAACAGAATTTAAGTATCCCGAAGAGGTAGATATACGCGGTTATAAACCCAAGTACAAAGGTCACTTTAACCAGATTAAAAAAGCTGCCGAAATTATTTCGAAAGCGAAAAAGCCATTGCTATATGTCGGCGGAGGAGTGGTAATGTCCGACGGGTCCAAAGAACTGGCTTTACTGGCAAAGGAGAATAACTTGCCTGTTACAATGACCCTGCAGGGTTTGGGAGCTTTCCCGGGTACGGATACTCAATCAATGGGAATGCTTGGAATGCACGGAACTTACTGGGCCAACCAGGCCATAAATAATTGCGATTTGCTCGTATCGCTTGGTGCAAGGTTCGACGACAGGGTTACAGGAAAAACCGATACATTTGCAACTAAAGCTTATAAAATACATGTCGACATAGACCCTACGGCCATTGACAAAAACGTTGTTGTAGATTTACCCATAGTTGGAGATGTTAAACATGTTATGGCGGAATTGGCTGCCGAAATTTCGAAAAAGCCTGAGATTGATCAATGGTGGAACCAGATAAATAAATGGCGTGAAGAATGCCCGCTGGATTACGAAAATAACGACGGAAAATTAAGAACAGAATATATACTCGAAAAGTTATCGGAAAAGACAGAAGGCAACGCAATTGTTGTTACCGATGTTGGTCAGCACCAGATGTGGACAGCGCAATATTACATGTACAATCATCCGCGTTCGAATCTTACCAGCGGTGGTTTAGGTACAATGGGATTTTCTGTACCCGCTGCTATAGGCGCCTGGTACGGTGTAAAAGACAGACAGGTGATTTCGCTAAGCGGCGACGGTGGATTCCAAATGAACATGCAGGAGCTTATTACCGCTAAAGCTAATAACGTTCCGGTTAAATTCATTATAATCAATAATAGTTTTCTTGGAATGGTACGTCAGTGGCAGGAATTGTTCCACAAAGAAAAATTCAGCTTTACCGACCTTGGCGCCAGTAACCCCGACTTTGTCAAGCTTGGCGAGGCCTTTGGAATTCCGTCGTTCGGCACTGATAATCCGAACGATGTTGACGAACTGCTTGACAAAGTATTGGCAATAAACGACGGCCCTTCAATAATAGAATTTAAAGTAGTAAAAGAAGACATGGTGTTCCCAATGGTTCCTTCGGGCGCATCAATATCTGATATGATGGTGAAGCGGTTAAATCCAAATAGGATGTTATAATATGACTCATACAATAACAGTACTGGTAGAAAATAAGTTTGGTGCTTTTGACCGTGTTGCTACTATGTTCAGCGGCAAAGGTTTTAACATCAAAAGCATATCAATCGGTGAAACGGAAATTTCCGAAGTATCCAGGATGACAATCGTTACCGAGGGTGATACTCAGATTATCGACCAGGTCGTTAAACAGTTGAATCGACTTATCGATACAATAAAAGTTATTGATCTCACTGGCACTTATCATATCGAACGCGAACTTGCGCTGATAACCGTTGCATATCAAAAGGGATCAATGGAAGAAATAAAAAATATCTGTGATATCTTTCGCGGAAAAATTGTCGACATCAACAATAAGTCGATGATGATTGAAGTTACCGGGCCTCCTGTTAAAGTTGATGCGGCGGTAAATGTGCTTGCTCCATTCGGTATTAAGGAAATGGCAAGATCGGGCACTGTAGCATTAAAAAGGGGAGAACAGGTTAAAGTTGCAAAAAAAGAATACGTTATAACTAATTGAGGGAAGTAAATGAAAGTTTATTACGATACAGATGCATCATTTGATGTTTTGCAAAACAAGAAACTAGCAGTGCTTGGATTCGGAAGCCAGGGACATGCACATTCGTTAAATCTGAAAGAAAGCGGAATGAACGTGTGCGTCGGGCTAAGAAGCTCCAGCTCGTCGGTTGATAAAGCTAAAGTAGCGGGGTTGGAAGTTAAAGAAATAGACGAAGCCTGCGAATGGGCTGATGTAATAATGGTCCTGTTACCTGACCAACACCAGAAGAAAGTTTACGATGAAGCTATTTCCGCACACCTTTCAGAGGGGAAAACATTGGCTTTTGCGCATGGCTTCAATATTCATTATAAGCAAATTGTTCCTCCGGAAAATGTTGACGTAATTATGATAGCGCCGAAAAGCCCGGGGCATCTTGTTCGCCGAACATTCACAGAGGGAAACGGAGTGCCATGCCTTATTGCCGTGAACCAGGATTATTCGGGCAAAGCAATAGATACGGCGCTTGCCTGGGCGAAAGGGTTGGGTGGCACAAAAGCCGGTGTGATTGAAACAAATTTTAAAGACGAAACCGAAACCGATTTGTTCGGGGAACAGGCTGTTCTATGCGGTGGGTCCGCCGAAT
>JANQLA010000011.1 GCA_028280855.1 Melioribacteraceae bacterium | reverse complement strand
TAATGAATTTTAAATCCAATAGGAAGAATTTTGACATTATCATTTTCCTTCCCGATAAATACTCGCAATCCTTCTTTAACAGTTAATTCCGGTGAGTCGAAAGATTCTATACTACCCTGCGGATAAATAATAATTTCGTTTTCGGGCGACTGCAACAACCGCCGCGTATACTTTGCCGTCTCCAAAACACTCTTGCTGTTTCCCGGTTGAATTGAATACGCTCCAAGATGATTAAAGAACCAATAGCGTTTCAGCTGTTCTTCCAACATCATTATATGTAGTTTCCTTTTAATACAATGGCGCGTTATTTTATCGATGAAAAAACCGTCCCACCAGCTTATGTGATTAGGCGTAACAACCAGCCCGCAATCGGTGGGAATATCGGGCGGCTCGTTTACGAGGTAGAAATTTGTAAAGTGTTTTTTTAGCAGTCTATCTATATAGGGTGTAAATATAGTCCTTGCCCACCAGCTATGTTTGGCTTCAATCAATTTCGCAACTCGTACTTCCGTATTAATTCGCTCGTAATCTTACCCGACAGCATCACTAATGGAATCCCACCGCCGGGGTGAGCGCTTCCGCCGCAAAAATACAAACCTTTGTATTTTTTTGAGCGATTACTTTGCCGTATAAATGCTGCAGTACGAGAGTTCGAAGAAATACCATATAGGCTTCCTTTGTAGCTTCCAGTCTTCTGTTCAATATCCACTGGGGTTAATACAGACTCACATTTAATTTTATTTTCAATATCGATGCCCAAAGAACAATTAATTTTATCAACAATTAATTTTCTCGAACGTTTAAGTTCGTTTGGCCAGTCCTGTCCGTCGATGTAAGGCGCGTTAATCATCACGTACCAGTTTTCCGATCCAGTGGGTGCATCTGATGAATTATACTTCGACGAAATATAAATATAGATAGTAGGATTAACCGGACATATTTTCTTGTCGGATAGGTCGTCAAATTCCTTTTTGTAGTTATCCGAGAAAAGGATGTTATGCACCTCCAATTCTTCGTGCAGTCCTTCAACACCCCAATAAAATACAAGTGCGGAAGTCGACGGAGCTAGATTCCGATAACGTTTGGCCATGCGCGAAGATTCATCATTCAACAGGTTTTTATACGTTGTATTAACATCAGCGTTTGAGACAACTATATCGTAAGCTTTTTCAATATTTTTAACTCTACCCTCAGCTATCTCGAGCCGATGTTTATTGCCGCTTCCCATGTTTACACGTTTAACAGTTGTATTGAAATTAAATAAAACTCCTTTTACTTCGCAAAGTTTCGTAAGGGCTTCGGGAATAGCGTAAATACCGCCTTCCGGAACATAACCTCCAATATTGTATTCTACATGCTGAATTACATTAAGCGTTGCCGGGGCTTTAAACGGATTTGATCCGTTATATGTTGCGTACCTATCGAATAGTTGAACCAACCGGTCGTCATTAAAAAAGCTTCTGTTTGCCTTATGCATTGTTCGGAAAGGGTCTATTTTAAAAATTTGCAAAAGAGTTTTTAACGCTTCCAGGTTCGTGTAGGTGTCAAGTTCATTCAAACTTTTGTTAAGAAATATATCCTTCGTTAGCTCATAAATATTCTGCGAGTACTTTAAATATTTTGCAATCGTTTCTTTTTCATCAATAAATTTTTGCTCAACTTCTATTTCTAACTTTTTAAGATCGGAATGAGCTTCAAACTCAGTACCGTCGGGGAAAAAGTATTTACAATTTACGTTAAGCTGATTCAGCGAAATATAATCCGAAAGCTTTTCACCTACGTCATCAAATAATTCTTCAAGAACGAATGGCATGGTAAGCAGAGACGGTCCTGTGTCAAAACGAAAATTATCTAATTGCAAAGTATTAGCTTTTCCGCCTGCTTTTTCACCTTGCTCATATATGTGAACTTCTAACCCGGCATTGGCTAAGCGGGCTGCGCAGGCAAGTCCGCCAATACCTGCTCCTATAATTGCAACTGATTTTCGATGCTTCATAATGATCAAAAGCGTTGGAAATTGGTATTACGAAACTTAATATAAATCAAGGACTATTGGTAAGTATTCGCCTGTTGTTAATGCTGTTCAGTTGAACGTCATTCAATCGTTCACTTTCAACCATGAATGAAATTATTCCTTCAACGATATCCATTGGTAAGCCTGAATAGCTTTCATTTTCAAGCAGTTCAATAATTTTTGTTAAGTCGCTCTTGCGCTCTTCTGAGTAGCCAAGTATACCGGGAACAAAATGTAAAATTGAGAATCGCATGAAGCGTATTTCAAGATTATTTTCATCCATTGAAACGGCTTTTGCGAGTGTATCCATTGATTCATTTAGGTAGCTAAGTTTTGTGAAAGGCCAAAAAGCGTGTTTAGCCTTAACGGATTCGGCAGCCCCAAGGTAAGCAACCAACAAGGGATTTACCGATTCCCCCGAATTTGCGATAAGCGGGTTTAGGTAATTGAAAAGCGAATCAACATAAGACTCATTTTCTACTGACTTGTAATAAGTAGTTCTTATTTGATCTAGTTTATCTTCCGCCAAATCGGATGCAAACAACTTAACCGATAATAAAAGAAAAAAGAATGAACTTTTCATAGCTTAGGTAAGCTTAAGTACTTTTACTTCAACTATTGACTTAAGCAGCAATCCTAATTTTTTAGCGTTCGATATTCTAACTCTTCTACGGAGCAACTGGTTAACATTCATCCGCTTTATTTTATTGAACAGCACACGGTAATACAGGTAAGCCGAATATACGCCCAGCTTAACACCGATCGGCAGTTTCATTATACCAATTAAGGCCTGGTCAAACTCTTTGTCAATTTCGTCTTCAAGGAGCTTTTTATTAGCATCATTTATCATTTCAATATTATGTACTCCCGGTAAATAAATCCTGCCGCGTTCATCAATATCCGATTTTATATCCCTAAGAAAATTAACCTTCTGAAATGCCGACCCAAGCATCCTGGCACTGTACTCCAGTTCATTATATCTCTCCTCACTTCCATCAACAAATACCTTTAGACAAATAAGAC
>JANQLA010000544.1 GCA_028280855.1 Melioribacteraceae bacterium | reverse complement strand
GAACTATTCCGTCGCTTATAAGATTATAAAAGAACTTCAAGTCGCCGTTAAACTTGTTCTTTAAATAACTTATCCCCGCCTCAGAGGAAACAGCTACTTCAGCCTTTAAATCCGGATTTATTAAGAACCTCCCCAACGCCCCGGAAAATGATTCACGAAGTGTAGGAAACCGGGTTTTTCTTCCGAAACTAACCTGTCCCGTCATATCTTCGGTCAATGAATAAATAAATGCGGTGTTTATGCTGTAATCGCTAACAGCATCTTTGCCTGGCTTATCACCTGTTTTAGGCGTTGAAGAGATATCATAACTAACACCGGCAATAGCCGTAAACCTGGTGTCGATATACTCGTATTCTGCCCCGAAGCTAAAAATATTTTGCGAGTAAGTGTTTAACGTACTGCCGGAAAATACGCCTGCAATGTATTCGGAAATATCCTCATCGTGCGTTGTGTGCATACCGCTTGCCGAAAATTTTAGCAAGGAGTTTAAATCCAGCAAATTGGTATAGATCAATCGTCCGTATAGCACATCATCTTCGCTTTTCTCAACTTCGTCAAGCTGCTCGTACTCAATTGTTTCGTATTGATTAATAGTGTTCTCTAATTTGGAATACGATGCAGTATACACAATAAACGAGGAAAAATTGTCATTAAAACTATGAATGCCGTTTGCAGAGAATCCAATCTTGCGCCAAAGGGGATACTGCCAAAATCTCGGGCTTGCAACATTTGTTTCAGGAGCTACGCCTTTTTCCGCATCGATAAAAGTAGTGGAAAAACTTACATTCGAAAAATCCGAATAGTAGTAGTTTAGTTTTCCGAATAAACTATTGCTACTATTAAACGTATTTATTCTTTTATCGGCTGGATTTTCATCGCTCTCGAAACCGGAGGGCAGCGAAAATCCATCGCTATTTTTATGCGATCCCGAAATAAGGTATGATAGCTTGCTGGTACCGCCCGAGTAACTTCCCGAGAATCTTCGAAAATTATAATCACCGAAAGAAGTAGATATTTTCCCTTCCTTTCCGTTAAAAGAATCGGAGTATACATTAATAACTCCTGCCGGAGTGTTGGCCCCGTATACTGCGGATGGAGTACCTTTGGTAACTGATATTTCGCTAACGGCATCGGTAGGAATTAAACTCAAATCAATACGGTTATCCCAAGGAATGTTAAGGGGAACACCGTCAAAAAAGAGAGATACCTGCCGTTCACTGGAGCCCCTCAGGTAAAATAAGCTTTCGCCCCTTGAATTTGTTTGTACCTTAACCGACGGAATATATTTGCCTATATCTATTAAACTTGCTGCGTCGGATAATTGAAGCTGTTTTGTATCAATATTTGTTATGGATTTTGGCTCGAGCAGCAAGCCGCTTTTTACAGTAATTTCATCCAGTTTATATGATCTCAGTGAATCTTGTTCTTGTCCAAAAAAGTGCCCTGAGGTTACCAGAACTATCGCCAGGAAAAATCGCATAAATAAACTTTCATTTTTTTTGAACAACAAATTTATAACCATTTCGATTCAATTGTATTGTAAATATTTGGTTATATTATTTTTGTAGTATTGTTTAGATGATATTCCCTTCAAAACGAGATTTTAGAATAAGTGCGAACATCATTGAACCTAAATTAATATTGCGCTATCGTTGTGTGTTTTTATTATGTTGCGTAGTTGGAAAATTGGAATTAATTATTTGAAAGTATGACCGTAATATTCTCAAAAAAATGCGAAGTTGGATTACAGTCTGTACTGTTCTTATCCACACAGGATAAAGGAAAACTTTTTAATGCTTTGGAGGTATCCAAAGAGGTAAAGCAGCCGAAAGAGTTTGTGTCAAAAATGCTTCAGATACTTACTGCAAGTGGAATAGTCGGATCTAAAAAGGGAAAGAACGGCGGCTTTTTTTTAGCTAAAGAAGCAAAGTCAATAAAACTTATAGACATAGTAGGAGCTATTGACGGGCTTGAAGTTTTCAACAACTGCGTTCTTGGTTTCCCGGGGTGTTCGGTACAGGAGCCTTGCCCGGTACATAATAAATGGGGCAAAATAAGAGACGAAGCTTTTAAGATGCTGAGTGAAGAAACTTTGTTAGATTTGCAATCCAAAACCATCAACAAACTAAAAGACCTTGGTCAACTGCTTAGCAAGTAGTATTGCGTTTTGTATTTTTAGCTTCCATTTTTTCAGTTAATTCGCCCAGCACGTCTTCGCTAAATTTCTCCTGAATTTTTTGGAACAGCACACGTTCCTCTTTGCGGATGTGTTTTTCTAAAGCGGTACCAATCTTATCAAGAAGGCTAGCATTTGGTTTTCCGGTCTGCAATTGTTTAAAGAGTTTTTCAAGTAATCTGTGTTCCTGAAGAATTTCAGCGCATAGTTCATCTATTTTATTATGATGCCCTCTAATAAAAGGGAAAAGAATTTGCTCCTCGTCTCTGAAATGCCGCTGCAGCTCATCATGCCAAAACGAAATTGCGTATTGAGCCTTGCCTTTAAGGTCCCCCGGCAACCCCTTGTATGGCGGGGCGTCTTTCTTAAGCAATTGTGCAAGCAACAACGCTGGATGATGCTCACGCGATAACGGTATTAAACTTTTATGACGGCGCATTTTTTAATACAAATATTTTTGTTCAAGATACTTAATAAAATGCACAAAAAATTTTTGTGTAGCGCGGGATAGAATGAATTTCCGCGAAAGCAAATTCACAATCAATACATTCTGAAAATTGATTTCAAAAAGAATTTGAATCTTAGCCAGAATAGCTTAGGGATTATCAAGTTTTCACGGCAGGTAATTACATCGGACAACAGCCCGTTATCGGCTTGTATTTCAAATGTATTATCAGTTTGCTGTTTTATAGACACGATTAAATGTCTCATATTATTCCCTTTCTTTGCAATCGCATACCTTAAGAGTCGTAAAAATGTTTCAAAAGTTTAATGGAAAAATTTACCCACTATCCTTTTTTGCACTGTTTTCAGTGATTGAGCAAATTCGTTTTGTATCGGCGTTAATGGAACAATTGAATTCAGGCAGTTTATAAAATGCTCGGAGGGATTCGACTTTGTGATACCGAAAAGATTCAAAAAGTTTTTCAGACGGGGATATTTTTTATCGCTTGTTATCCATTTAGTAGGCTTGACTCTTTTGCCGTTAATCAACTTTCAAATTGAAAGGAAGAAGGTTAGCGCCGTTGATTTGATAATCACTCAAACTTTTCCTGAAGCCAATATTGAAGATGATGACACCGTATTCGAGGAGGTTCAAAAGATTACGAAGGAAACGGAATCAAAT
This sequence comes from Melioribacteraceae bacterium, assembly GCA_028280855.1. GTDB lineage: Bacteria > Bacteroidota > Ignavibacteria > Ignavibacteriales > Melioribacteraceae > PGYT01. Next base: position 120 of record JANQLA010000544.1, on the reverse strand, counting down.
GAAACTGAAAGAGAACTAGAAATGCCGATTGCTCCGAAGAAATTAGACGAGCCAATAATCGCTAACAAGCACGAGGAAGATAAACTACTTGCAACGGATGCGTTAATATCGGAAAACAAT
>JANQLA010000540.1 GCA_028280855.1 Melioribacteraceae bacterium | reverse complement strand
AAGAAAGCAGCCAGTTTTTTTCTGTTCCTTTTTGATGAAGAAAAAATCAGGTCTACGCTGAACGAGGTGATACTGAAGGAGGAGGATAATGGAGATTATAAGATTAGGTTACTGCTGAACAAATGGGGGAAGATATCAATTCAAACAACTGGGCTAAATCACATTCCTTTTTCAGGGGTTGTTTTGTCAAAAGAAAAAATTGATACCCGGCACAAATATCAATATTTCAAAACCACCAATAGGAAGCATTACGATTGTGCATTAAGATTTGCGCGAGAAAACGGATTCCTTGATTCAATATTCGCCAACGAAAGAGACGAGGTTGCCGAAGGTGCTATTACAAATATCTTTATCAAACGAAAAGATAAATTAGTAACTCCGCCAATTGAATCAGGTATTTTAAACGGGTGTTACAGGCAGTATTTAATCGATACCAACAAAGCAGAGGAGGATATAGTAAAACTAAACGAACTTCAAAATGCAGATAGCATTTACGTTGCTAACTCGGTAATAGAGCTTATCAAAGTGTCACTTAGGCAATAAATTAAAATGTTATTTAAGGCATATCACACAAACGCAGTTTAAGATTTTTTTAAGTATATTGTAGTTAATTCGTTAATACTGATAAACCCGCAATGGCGTCGAATAAAAATCAAATTTCCGAACGAAAAAAAGATCATATTGATTTATGTTTGTCGCAGGACGTTAACTATAACAAAACAAACGGTTTCGAAAAATATGATTTTGAACACAATGCAATAACCGAGATTAACTTTAACAGTATTGACTTGTCAACAACGTTTTTTAATCGCAATATCAATTATCCGTTTCTAATTTCATGTATGACTGGCGGTACTGAAAAAGCAGACAATATTAACGCGCAACTTGCCGCCGCTGCCGAAGAGTTAAATATTCCGGTTGGGGTAGGAAGCCAGCGTGAGTTTTTGGAGAGTAACTCCAAAAACAAATCCTATACTGCCGTTAAAAGCTTTGCCCCGAATGTTCCGCGGTTAAGCAATATAGGCGCGGCTCAGGTTGCTGTCTTAAAAAGTGCTGATCCGATAATTAAAATTATAGATCAGATCGAGGCGGCTGCTCTTGTAATACACGTAAATCCGCTACAGGAACTTATTCAAGACGAAGGTCAGCCTAGCTTTAAAGGATTATTGAAAAATATTGAAATGATATGCGGCAAAATAGAGTTCCCGGTGATAGTAAAGGAAGTAGGAACGGGAATTAGTAAAATCGCGGCGTCAAAATTACTCGATGCAGGTATAAGAGGTATTGACGTTGCCGGTTCGGGGGGAACAAGTTGGTCGGCAGTTGAAATGCTGCGAAATAATTGTAGTGATACTTACTTTTGGAATTGGGGATTGCCCACTTCATACTGTTTGCGCACTGTTTCCGAACTAAAGGAGCAACGTGAATTTCTTCTCGTTTCTTCAGGTGGTGTTAATACTGCGGATGAAATTGCAAAATCGATTGCTCTTGGAGCTGATATTGCGGCATCGGCAAAAATGTTGTTGCGAGTCCTTAACGAAAAGGGGCTTGATGGCGTTATAGAGCTTATTCAATCTCTATTTGAAGATGTAAAAAAAATAATGTATTTAACGGGTTGTAGTTCAGTAAAAGAGCTAAACAAATTAAAACTTATCAAAAAAGAGGATTTGTATTGAGTATTACTGCAAGCACTACGAAATATGAGAAAATTTATTCGCGAGAAAAAAACAAAGTCGAGAAAAAACTTAATGGGTTACTAAAAGGTAAACAACCAAAATCATTGTACGAACCATGCGATTACATTATAAGCAGCGGCGGCAAGCGAATAAGAGCAATGCTTATTTTACTTTCGGCAAAAGCTGTTGGGGCCGTGTATTCATCGGCTTATAATGCAGCAGCAGCAGTTGAAATATTACACAACTTCACCTTAGTACACGACGACATAATGGATAATGCCGATAAAAGAAGAGGGATGCCAACACTTCATATTAAATATGATCTTAGCACTGCAATATTGGCGGGTGACAATCTTATAGCTATAGCGTATGATAATCTGCTTAAGGATTCACCATTAAATGCAAAACGCGTTTTGCAAACTTTTACGCAGGGTATTATGGAAGTATGCGAAGGTCAAAGCTATGACAAAGAATTCGAGGTGAAAAGAAAAGTTACAATTGATGACTACATTTTAATGATCACGAAAAAAACGGCAGCGCTTGCGGAGATGTGCTGTTCTATCGGGGCGCAAATTGGCGGAGGTTCTGCTTCCGAAATAAATATGCTTAAAAAATATGGGCTAAATTTAGGTATAGCATTTCAGTTGCAGGATGACCTTCTGGATATTATGGGTGATGAAGAAGAGTTCGGCAAGAAGGTTGGAGGAGATCTTATTGAGGGCAAGAAAACCTACTTATTTCTTAGAGCTCTTGAAAAATCGAAAGGTGAAAACAGGCGTGCTCTGGAAGCTGTAATTGCAAACAAAGGAATTCGAAAAAACCAAGTGAAAAAATATAAAAATATTTATGATGAGCTGGATGTAATAAATGATACTGCCAAACAGGTAACAGCTTATACAGCTAAAGCTTTGCGATCTATAAAAAAGGTGAAGGACGACGAAGCCCGTGAAATGTTTACATGGTTAGCGAATTCATTACTTAAACGAAAAAAATAATGATCAAACAAACTGTCGAAATTATTAGCGATTCAGGTTTACATACTCGCCCTGCTGCAACTATTGTTAAGATAGCTGCAAAGTACAAAGCTGATTTTTTTATTAATAAGGACGGGTTGGAAATTAATGGCAAAAGCATAA
>JANQLA010000466.1 GCA_028280855.1 Melioribacteraceae bacterium | reverse complement strand
ATCTTCATCCGTCGCAGCCTCACTTTTACTAAGCGGGTAATATTGACTTATTCCAATATAATCGAAATGATCCCAGAAGTTCAGGGATTCGAATTCATTTCCCCAATTCGCCCCATAAGTAATTTTTCCACTATATATGCCGCGGATTTTTTTAGTTAATTTTATCCAATAATCTTCATGTCCGAGAGTAGATTGCGACATTTCATTCCCGATTACGAATATCGGAATATTATTCATCTCGGCAAGCATAGCAAAATGGATTATCCAGTTGTAATAATATTCATGGAATTTATCCCACTCGGCTTCGTTCTCCATTTCAATGTCACCCGGCCAGCTTCGATGTATGTAAATATGCGGCTTTAAAACCGTTGTCATCGCTAGCTGTTGAGCGTGGTAATTTGAAAACATTACACTTTCGTCGTTCTCGGTTCCGGCGCTTTTCCATATTGAAAAAGGTACTGCTTTTCTTGGATTCCGCATTGAGGTAAAAGGCGTTATCGAAATGGCGTTAACATTGATTGACGCTAACTTTTCGAGCGATCTTTTGGCTTCCTGTGAAAGGTAACCATTGAAAATGTTGTATCCTTCATGTGCAAAGCAAAAACCTTTGTGAAACTCTGCTGATGGTTGAATGAATTCCATCCTGTCTTTTTCAATCTTAGATCTATTCTTATCGTAGAGTGAAGCCAGATACTTATGCCATTTGTCCTCAAGTGTAATTAATTCCGTTTTGGTCATTCCTGCAATACCATCAAGGCCGGTTGATTTGAATAGGAAGTCCACGAACGAACCGGCCAAAGGTTCATAAATCAATTGTGACCTGTAGGACAAAATGTCGTTGTTGAGCAGCTCCTTTAACAACGGAATGTTACCGGAGTTAAAAATTCTAGCCGCCCAATATTGGTAATTTCTGTTTCGCCAATTATCGGCTAAAAAGATTGATAACCCGCTTATTAAAAATTCCGATTTAAGTTCAAGGTATTGCTCGGCAATTATCAGTCTAGCGTTTTTAGTGAAATCGTTTCCGTCAACCCATTCATTTATAACTACATGGACTGAGTTGTTTTTATGATCAGCATGTGAAAGAAAGGTTGCTCCGGTAACAAGTCCTTTTTCTTCAAACGATGGGTAAACATTTAATTCAATTTTGGGTATAAGTTGATTGACTTCCAACAGGTTGTTTATTCTGCGAAAGAAGTTGGTGTTTTTTACCTTGATTGAGTCTATTTTTTGTTTAGACAGGTTTGTTGATTTCAAAACCAAACTTGTATTAAAGCCGATACTAATGGATTCAAGCGGAGGTTCGAAAATTTTGGTTTTCGATTTATCAATAACCCAGCTATTGCCTGAATTTTTGAAAAAGCCAAGCTGCCTTGATTCGCCGTTCGAAACTACACGAAAGTCACCTTCGAATTTCAGTCCCAAATTATCAAGAATGTATTCATCTGAGTTTCCCGCGAGTAAATACAAAAATTTGGATTTATTAAAAGGATTGTAATACTGCAAAAACAAAATATCTTCATCGCCAGTGTAATTTTTACCATTTATTGAAAAGCCGTCTTCTAATAGTTTAATAGGCAAACTGTCGATTACGGCAGCAATTCCAGGCATGTCGGTTAGGTTGCCGATAACAAAAATGGAATTGCTGATAAGGTCTTTTTTGGTTAGCTTACCTGCATTTAGAATTGTCCCTTTTAATCTCTTTCGTTCGTTTAATAATTGTGATATACGGGATTCATATTTACTGCTATAGCTGTTTTGAGGATGAATGAAAATAGCGCCGTTCCTGTAAAATTCCGAATAGAGCTCGAATTTTTTGTTGGTAATATCTTTGTAATGCAATAAACTCGTTGTTCTTTCGTCATAGAAAGAAAATGTAAACAGTACCAAAGCAATCAATGTGATTAATAAGTACAGAAACAATTTTAGCCTGTTTTTCGTCATAAACTTTACAGTTTTTAATTAATATTCACCAACGGACTTGATTATTATTTAAAATTTAATACATTGGACGCAATAAAAGACAAATTGTGTTATTTCCCAGAGTAAAATAATAATATTCTTCAAACGAAATAGCAGGGCTTTTATAATTGACTAAAAATTAAGAGATTATCATGGGAACAGTGACAAATTATAAAGAGCAAGATTACAAAGAGCATGAAAGGATCGAACTTGAGGATATTCCTTTCAGAAGAGCTTTAAGTCTAGAGTCATTAATAGAATTTTGGGAGCAGGCTGAAACAGAAACTCATAAAATGAAATCCTCTATTGTTAAGCCCATCCTCGAAAGACTGGAATCTGCGCCCGAACTTCGCGGTATTATTACAGACTTTTCGGTTTTTAAGAAGTATGAAGACCTGGTTGACGTTTTGATGTCGGTTCTTTACGCGCCCGCACAATGGGAAAATACAATAGCCGCATCGCTTGTTCCGTTCGATTTTAAACCTTTCTATTCAACGGATTTATTCAAACAAAAAATCAATGTTTCGGAGGAAGAACTTAAAAAACGTTTCGCCTCTCAAAAGTCAACAACAGCTTTTCTAAAAACAATGAAAGCATATTCATTTATTTTGCATCAGCTTTACGGGGTAGAGAATAAGGCTGACTACACCATGATAATGAGCCTGCCCGACCCTAAAAACAGTTTGGAAAAGTATTATAGGCTATCATACGATCCTCGCTTCATGAAAGTTGTGGTTAACGGTGAAAAACCGGACCTCTCGCCCGAGTGCATTCAGAGGCTTTTGGATGAGCCTAAAAATATAAAACTCTGGATGCAAAAATTACCGCCTGAAAGATTCGAATTTCACGGCTTCACTACAATTACCGCCGTTGACGTTACTAACCAGGAGGTATTATCCCAGTTAAAACATGATTTGCTGGAAAGTCATTCAATTGTAGCCATTGACAAATTTACCGAGCTTGAGAGAAAACTGTGCAGCTACTTCGACAGTCCGAGTATTAAACTTGGGTTGGCATACGTGCCCGACAGCAGCAACATGTCTGAAAACGGACGTACCGTAGGGCATAGCTTTATGCTTAATGAAAGTTGTGAATTAAGCTGCGATGATTTTAGAGGGTCACTTTACGGAACGGCTTTTACTTCAAGACAACCAGTGGTTATTGAAAACCTGAAAAACGGGGAAAATAAAACAGTTGTTGATGAAGAATTGTTGAAGCTTGGCTTAGAAAGTATAATTGTTGCCCCTTTATTCGACGGCGAAAAATTTATCGGCGTTTTGGAAATTGGTTCTACTGTTTCAGGGGAACTGAATACTTTCCACACTTTCAAAGTGAAAGAACTGCTAGGGCTTTTCTCCATTGCAGTTAAAAGAAGCCAGGAAGAATATAATACGAAAGTACAGGCGCTTATTAAAGAAGAATGTACCGCACTGCACCCTGTTGTTGAGTGGCGTTTCCAGGAAGCTGCTATGAACCTTATTGAGAAAAGGGAGACTGAAAAGAATTCCGAAATGGAGCAGATAATTTTTGAACAAGTTTATCCTCTCTACGGTGTTTCGGATATTCGCAATTCATCCCATTTCAGAAACGAGTCGATTCAGATTGATTTAATAGAACATATGCGGATGGTGCAGGATATTTTTAGAGCTGCCTTAAAATTTAAGCCGCTGCCGTTTCTTGATGAAATGAATTTCAGGCTTACAAGGCATTTGAACAAGATTAAAAAAGGATTGAACTCCGGTGATGAAGTTACAGTACTGGATTTCCTTCGATTCGAAGTTGGAAAGGTGTTTAACTTTTTAAAGACCGAAGACGAATCACTTGGAGAAATGATTAATAATTATAGTGCGGTTTTGGATCCAAACCTTCATTCGTTTTACAGTAAACGCAAAGAATATGAATCGGCTGTAAGTTTAATTAACGAGACTATTTCCAATCACCTTGAATACGCTGAAGAAAAAGCCCAGGGGATGTTTCCTCATTATTTTGAAAAATATAAAACCGACGGCGTTGAACACGGAATTTATATCGGTGCATCGCTGGTGAACGATCGAAACTTCGATATGATGTACCTTCGCAACTTGCGTTTGTGGCAGTTGATAACGGTATGTGAAATAGCCCGTGAAACAGAGGAGCTTCTTCCCGGTTTATCTATACCGCTGGAAACAACTCACTTGATACTTGTTCAGAATACGCCTTTGTCTATTCGCTTTAGAATGGATGAAAAGAAATTTGATGTTGACGGTACATACAATATCCGTTACGAAATAATGAAAAAACGCATAGATAAGGCAACAATAGAAGGAACAAGCGAACGTTTAACTCAACCGCGTAAAATTGCCATCGTATACTCTCAGAACAAAGAGGTTGCGGAGTACAAAAAGTATATTGAATACCTTCAGACAAAAGGATACTTGAAGCCGGAGGTTGAGTATCTCGATTTGGAATCGCTGCAAGGTGTAAGCGGCTTGCGAGCTATTCGTGTTACAGTTGATGTAGAATCAAAAAAATATCAGCTCCCCGAAGAAGAAGTTCAGCGCGTTCTTGAAGTTGTAAATGAAAGTGTGAATTGATTTGTAGGAGGCTTCGCATAACCATAATATCATTAAGAAGCAGATGAAGTAAAAAAGCAAATTAGACGTAAAATCTCTGTTTTATTTTTTGTTTCGCCCGCCTTTTGGAGGTTATTCAAAGACTTCTAGTATTAGAAAAAGATTCCATCTTTTAATTACGAGGTGGAATCTTTCATAATACCGCTAGAATCTTTGATGCGTTTTACTCGTCTCTTAACCAATCAAAATAAGTACTCCGGTAAATTAGGTTTACCGTATGAATTATAGACACAGGCATTAAGTTTACACTACATAAACGAGGTGAAACTATCATTTCTCAAATATAAGTTCACCTTTCAGATAAGTTTTAAGAACCTGCACCTGACTTATTTGGGATAACTCAATTTCAAAAAGATTTTTACTCAGAACAATAAAATCCGCTTCTTTACCTACTTCTAATGATCCAACTTTATTTTCCTGCCGCATTACGTAAGCCGCATTAATGGTGTATGCTCTTACGGCTTCAGGAAGGGGAATTTCCTGTGGAATGCGTGTTACTGCATTCTGCATACCAATAAAAGGATTCAATTCGCTTACATCCCAATCGCTACTCAATGTAATTCGCGAGTTGGACTGCAATAAGCTTTTAAGCGGAATGAAATTGTTATTTAGAGAAGGGGAAACAAGTTCGTCGTTTTCGTGCCAGTTCGAAGGCTGGGTAAATTCGCCGGCTACTTGTGCGTCTGCTGTTACATTAAGTTGGCTGAAACGAGCATAGTCGGATGGATCAACGTATTCAACATGTGTAAGCCTGTGTCTTCCATTTGATGTGCCGCTTTGTTCAATCGCGTTAAGAGCTTCATTAACTCCACGATCTCCAATTGTGTGAATATGAAAATCGAATCCGACAGGTTCCAGCGGCGATATGTACTTAGCAATTCGATCCTGTGTGACATAATTAAGCCCGTCATTTGTCGGTAAGTTATATAAATCGATCAGGAAATCATTATGCATCGCAGATGTAGTATTAATTACTATGCCGTCGGAGTATAATTTAACCTGATTGATTTTCAACAAACTGTTTGAATCATTTGAGTATAATGATTGAAGTGTGCTGATTTGCTCCTCGTCATCATCTGTTGGGTATAACCACAATCCGAGATTTACTCTCGCAGTGAGTTTTCCTTGGTCTTCGACCTTTTTCCAGGTAAGATGATGATTTCGTTTCCAGTATGTCCGGGCATCACATACTGAAGTTATTCCGTTTTTAGCAAGTTCGGGAAGCGCGAAATTAACAAGTCCGTTAAAGTCGTTTTGTTCATTGTTCGGAATTGCCGAAACAGCTAAATCAATTATTAAGTTACCGGCGTTATCGATTAAGAGACCGTTGGGAAAACCGCTATCATCTTTCATGATAATACCGCCTGCGGGGTTGTGTGTATTCTCATCTATACCGGCCAGATCCAACGCTTTTGAATTTACCCAGATGGAGTGAGACGTTTTCTCCATTACGGCAATTGGTTTGGATGTGGAAACATTATCCAGGATTTCAATTGGTTCACGTGTTGCATCTAAAGCTGTGTAAATATCGAAACCCCAGCCTAATATCCATTCCGAGTTTGGATTTTCATTTAATGCTGTTTTTATATCAGCGGCATAGTTTTCCGGATCGGTTTCCGCTTCATTTAGTGTGAATTGAAAATTGTCTGAAGCAGCTTCCAGGGGATGAAGATGAACATCGTGTATACCCGGCATAACCATATTGTTTTCCAAATCGATCAACTCAGCATCTGCCGAAGCTTTACTTTGAACTAATTGATTTGTTCCGATTGCCGTTATTACTCCGTCGATAACCAACATTGCTTCCGCCCATTCCTGGTTTGGATTTACAGTATAAATCCGTCCGTTAACATAGAGTTGTTCGTCAATTTGATTAGATGTAACTACATCATCTTCTTTTTTACAAGAGGATAAAGTAACTAATAACGAAAGCAATAGTATTTTCATTAAACGCTCATGTTGTTATGGTTATTCCAGGTGTTATACAACAGTTGCAAACACTAAAAATGGAAGACTGATATAAAGAGACAAAATACAATTGTTAATTAAACATATTACCAAGCTTCAAATATAATTAGACCGTGTTCAATTCTACTTTTTGGGCTTTTAAGATAGCTAAAACTTTTAGCTCAATTGTTATAAGTGTAAGTATCACCATCACTTCACCCGTAAAGTATAAAAAACCCAGTAAAGCTAATTCTGAATAAAAATATATTATTAAAGAAACTGTAATCACACAGTATGTGATATTTGCAATTGCAATCGCCTTCAGAAAGGTTTCCAGTTATTTTTAAGTAACACAAAACGGAATAAACGCTATTTTTTCCAGTATATATAGTACATTATTCGGCATTCCAACTAAGCTCTGAAAACTTGAAAGAACAACACCTATCATAACTACTGTAAAAGCAGCTCCGATGCTGTCAATTAAAAATAGTTTAGTGGATGTTAATTGTTTCGATAGTTTTTCAATATGCAATCTGATGTAAATCTTTCATTATCGTTTTAAAATGTAAACATAAGATTTGCCTCTTTAATTTCGATCAATTAATGCAAAAATTTACTGTCAACTTACGATTATGATAGATGAATTTGAAACCGCGAGTATGTAGTTTTCAATGTTAATATTCATTTAAGTTTCTTGCTGAAACACACAATTCTGTTGACTTCATTGAATCCAACGCTCATGTGAAAACGTATACTATTCTCATTTAATAGTTCTGTGTCCGAAGCCATCTCAGAGCAGCCATTTTTTAAACCCCACTGCTCGCCGGTTTTAACAAGATGCCTCGCGACACCATGTTTCCTGTATTCCGGTTTTACGTATATGCCTTCAATGTATGCGACCGGTGAGGAGGTTGTGCCTTCAACATAATCGGTTCTTAATGATAAATGTATAAACCCGGAGTACGAATTATTAATCCGTGACAAATAAACCGCTTGATTTTCATCGGCAAGTATTTTCCGATAGTTCTCCAATTCTTCATGATAATTGCATTCGGGCCATAAAGCTAATACGAGTTGAATCAATTCTTCAATATTTTTTTCTGCTAAATTTTCACTTATCATTTGCTTCTAATAAAATTATAATAAGATTGATTTCTTATAACCCCAATAAGGGCATATGTTTTACCTTGTGATAAGTCAAAGCAGCTTTAATACAACTTTTTAATTCCGTTTCGGGAACGACATCATCCATTGCGAAAATAATGGCGCGTGTTCCCTCGTAATTAAATGTTTCGCCAAAAACTTCCTTGAATACCGGTACTAACTTGCTCGTACATTTAAAATAAATTGCGTATTGATCCGGATTTTTTTCTTTCCAGTCTATACGGATTGTGCTGCCGTGTTTAGTTATATAACTTGGTTCACCCCATTTTAGAGTTTCTTCAATTTTATCTACATGATCCGTTTCATTCGCAGTTTCTATTATAAGTTTGCGAAGACTAATCATTAGTTTGCGAATATCAGGCGGATACTTTTTGAACACTGTCTTTACATCGGGATTGGTATCTATTTTTAGACTGCTCATTTGGGATCAAGAGACATTACGTAATCATAACTCTCATTTAGTAAATTAACAACCAGCTTTGAATCTTCCAGCATTTTTTCTGTGATCAAAATGTATCCGCGCATAACTGAATTATACGATTTGAACAACGTGGTATTAAACTCTTCCAACTATTTTTTCTGAACTTCTTTGGAAAACCGAATGCCCATTTCACCGTCTTTATTGAGGATTGAGAACATGTGCCCATTGGCCGAAGTATATATCATTGATTTTCCTTTTCGCTCGAACCGATCACACTTATCTATTAGTTCGTCATATCTTTTTAGTTTTTCTTGCCACATAAACATTTTCCTTTATTGTGATCTCTTCTTTGAGGAACTATACTTATCATGCAATCCTTCGCCGCTTAGAATTTTTGGAATACATTTTTCAATTCTTTTAATGCGGGTAGTCGATTGTTTCGGTTGAGAGAAATATATTATGTATCCTCGCTGTCGTCCGGGAGTTAGGTTATCAAAAGCTGACTTCAGCGTTGGATCTTCTTCAAACCTATCTTCCAACTCCTGGGGTAGTGGTTCAGGGTTCTTCTTGAACTCAAGTTTTAAACCTGCTTTTTCTACTTCTATCGCTTCAAAGATGTATGATTTTATTTCGTCTTGAATGCTTTTAATATCAGTCACATTTGTAAACTTCATGTAGCGAGCAGCTTGCGAGTTTTTTCCCGGTTTCTCCAGAATTTTTTTATTGTCGCTTAATAAAGCGCCTTTGAAAAAACTAATCGCAGCAAATTCTTTAAAAGCGCTTACAATTAACACATTCTTCTTGTTGAATGTATAGCAAGGAACTCCCCATTTTGATTCCTCATTTAGTCCGCATGAATTTGCTATGTCTCTAAGCAACTCCAATTCTTCGGTCCAATTATGAACCTTGCAGTCAGACGTCCCACCAAGAGGACAACGTCCGCATCCATCAATAAAGTAGTTATCAACTGATTTATTCATGCCTTATATCTGTCTGTACTCCAATCATTAGATTCGATTGAGAAAATTTACAAATATCTATTGTACAGCCTCGGTGAAAGCTTAACTTAAACACAATAATGATCGATACGTTCACTCGTCATTACGCAATATTTTTTCCATTTTACGTCCTTTTGCAAGTTCATCAACGAGCTTGTCTAAATAACGTGTTTGTCTGGTTAGCTGATTATCAATTTCTTCAATTCTATAACCACAAATTACACCTTTAATAAGGTGGGCATTTGGATTCAGTTTTGCTTTATCAAAGAACTTTTCGAATGTTACCTTTTCATCAATCAACTCTTGAATTTTAACCTCGTCAAATCCGGTTAACCATTCTATAACCTGGTGAAGCTCTTCTTTGGTTCGTCCTTTCTTTTCCACCTTGGTTACGTAATGAGGGTAGACTGAAGCAAAGGTCATTTTCGCTATACGTTCATTATGTTCAGCTGTAACTTTCATAGTTATTAATAACCTCCTGATATTCAATTACTAAGTAAAAATTTGCTGTTTCAAAACTAATCCTCCGGCAAAGCATCAAATTCTTTGCGTTTGCTTTCGAACCATTCCTGAATTCCATTAGGCTGCTGCATTAAACTTTTCATTTTGTTCATTGCTTCGAGATGAGCTTCGTCGCCTTGTTGAAACATTTCCATTCCGTGGCGTTTGCTCATATCGGCTATTTCATTGAAGGTTTCAGCGGAAAATTTTTTGTCGCAGGCACCTCCAAGTTGATTGCAAGTCATTGTTTTCATAGACTACTCCAAATTTTATATTTAATATTTTACATAATCGCTTATACATGCTGATCAATAAGCACGGGGTTTCCATCAGGATCAATTAACGTAAAACTCGCAGGACCCGAACCTTTTTCATCAGCTTCTGTTTCCAGCTTTATCCCTTTAGCTTTTAAATTCTTTTGTAGCTCACGGACATCAGTAAATGATTCAAGTGCTTCAGCATCTTGATTCCAACCCGGATTGAATGTAAGAATATTTTTATCAAACATACCCTGGAACAATCCAATATTGGCTGTAGGGCTTTTCATAATTAACCAGCCCTGAGATTCATCACCGTGAAAAACCGAGAAGCCTAACGCTTCGTAAAATTCTTTGGACTTTTTTATATCCTTTACCGCCAGGCTAACTGAAAAACATCCTAATTCCATTTTTACTCCTTTGTGAATTTTATAATAGAAGATAAATAAATCGGACAATTGGTTGGAAAATATGAATTATGTTTGACAAAAAGAAAGAGATTAATAACTAATGTGCTCTGTTAGTATTTGGTTCAGTTTTTTTTTACCAACCACAGTTTATTATAAGGTCTCTGCAATTGCAGAAAAAACTATCTCGAACTTATTTCCATACAAATACTTAAAGGAAGGGGGCATTTTGTAAATGTTTTTTGTTCACTAACAATCTTTGCGTTAATACTTTTAATCCCCTGATAAAGCTTATTAACTTCAGTATTGAATTCACTTTAAAATTGAGGTGGTACAAAGCGCCGGGTTTTCTTCAGCGGATTCTTTAGGTGCTGAACGTTGTTCTTGATGATTTTTTGACAACCGAAAGTATTTTTACTTTTTCAGTTTTTCTTTTATTCTTAAGAGGTTTGTTCTGTATAACTCAAGGTTAGCCTCATTAGTTTTCGTTCCAATTTCTATTGCTTTTTCATAAGAAGTTTTGGCAGAGTCCATTTTGCCGCAAGCTTCGAATCCTTCACCGAGGCTATCCCATGAGTTAGCAGATGTTCCGAAGAATTTTGTGTTCAACTTGAAAAAGTTAATCGCCATTGTGCAGTATTCTTCATTTCCTAATAAATCGTAACCGTATTGGTTTATCCTGCTTTCGGTTAAAACGTATGACGCCTTAATTACCCTGAAAAGACTGTCAGCGACTTGAACTTTGTCTTCATCCAAATGGATTTTAATTATTCCAACCAGCGATCGTAACGACGGCTTCACTTTATATCCGCATAATTTCGATAACTTGTTAAAATATTTCTTCAGCGCGGTAAGTCCGCCCATTGCTTGAAATTTTTCGTAACTACCCCAATTGGGATATCCATTTAACCCGTTTTCATCATCCACCCCGTTGATCATTGAATGAGTTTGATGAATAAACTCCTCGTCATCTATCGGGAATAGATTAGCTAGGAAAATAATTGTTGTTCCATCATCATATAACGCTAAGGAAGAGCGATACCCCGCCAACGCACCGGAATGATGAATCAATCGGGCATCAGTATTTTTTTCAACAAGATTCGGCCAGTTCCTTATCCAACCGCATGCAAATCCATTTAAATCGGGTTTAAGCATAATTTCTGATAATTCTTTTGAGATAAGCTCATTGTTTCTTATGGCCTTTGTCCATCTGTATAAATCATCGACTGTAGAGTGCATTCCTCCTGCAGCATACTTCGAAGTCTGATCGCGGAATGGCGTCTGGACAAACTCACCCCCGAACTCGGAAAATATGCTTGCTAATCCATACTTCTCCTTAAACCTGTAACCTTTTGCAGCAAATTTTTTTATAAATGAATTATCCGTGTAACCGGTATTTCGCATTCTCAACGGATTAGTTATGTAGAGTTTTAGTAATTCTGAAAAAGATTTTCCGGAAGCGATTTCGAGAATGTATCCTAAGAGCATATATCCCGGACTACTATAGTGCGCCAATCTTCCCGGTTCCGATATTAGTTTTGTTTGAAGAACTAATTCCGAAAGTGACCTCGGGGTATGACTAGATGAAGAAAAAGCTGGTTCTGAAAGGCCAATTTGCTGAAAACCTTCATAGTGAGGGAGCCCGGAGGTATGCGTCAGTAGCTGATAAATTGTAATATTTTGTTTGTCATTTGGCGGTTTGGAAATAAACTTTGAGATTTTGTCGTTGATATTTAATTGTCGCTTCTCATGAAGTATCATTGCTAACATAGCTGTAAATTGTTTAGTTACGGAAGCAATAGGATAGATGGTCTCATAAGTATTCGGGACTCCATTCTCCCTGTCTTTTAATCCATACGCCCCACGGAAAACAATCTTTCCACTTTTAGCCAGCAGTATCGCTCCATTAAACGGGCTGTCAAGTTCACTTTCCCCGGGATTATTAGCAAACACCTCTAGAAGATCATCCATATTTTGTGCGGATGAACAGCCCGAGATAATGATAGTTGTTAGGAATAAAATTGATATACAGTACTTATTTATAAATGAAAAATGACTGATCAACTTTTTGAACATGGCTTTTCCTGGGTTATGATTAAGATTTATCAAAAAACTTAGACGCCAAAACTAAACGGGGAGATTTGTCATTTCAACCCGTTTTAAGCGTCATCATTGCGTCACGTTTACGTCAGATGATAGAAGATCAGAAAATGGATGGAAAACGTTCTATAAATCCATGTTTATTTTTATAGAATGCGTTTGCAGCAAAGCTCATTACAATAAAATTAAACAATACACTACACATATAAACAAAAAGCACCGGGTAGAATTTACCGGGGTTAGTAGTGTCAAAAATAAGGAGGGCCAGGGGAGGTGTTAGAATAATCATAATCGTTGTAGTCACAGTCCAGAACAATTGAAAAGTTAAAATTCGTGAGCCCCAAGTTTTCATTTGAGGCGAGTCATGATTTTTGAAGTATAACCACCCGGGGATTAACAAATTGCTTATTATTGGAATAACTGGAAGCAGGCATGATGTTAAGATCCATTTAACCGGACCCACTCCGAAATCTGATTCCGATTCATTAACTTTTGTAAAATCAATTTCAAGCACACGGGAAATAGTTGAAAGCGTATGGGGGTGAGGTTGAGTGTTGCTATTTTCTATTCGTTGTACGGTGCGCAAAG
This sequence comes from Melioribacteraceae bacterium, assembly GCA_028280855.1. Lineage (GTDB taxonomy): Bacteria > Bacteroidota > Ignavibacteria > Ignavibacteriales > Melioribacteraceae > PGYT01. Next base: position 23,711 of record JANQLA010000466.1, on the reverse strand, counting down.
ATACCCCGGCTTTATCTGCCAGTTCTTGTTGCGAAAGGCATTTTAATTTGCGAGCCCTCAATACTTTTGCGCCAATATTATCGATAGTTATTCTGTTCAAATGGTCGGTTCCATTATCATTTTTTTAATCAAAGATATTTGTCCCAAATGATAATAACTATGTTCAATCATTCCTTCGATGTTTCTTCGATACGTGCCGTATTTCTCGTCAACAAAAACTTCGTCTAATTTTTCATCCGGCGTAAGTTCGATTTGGCTTGCAAATTTTTCCGCGTTGGTTAGCAGGTCGTTAAATAACTTATCCCAATCTTCTTTCGATTTAATCGGGGGCATATCAAAACTATATTTATCGCGTATTTCTAAATCTCCGCCTTCAAATACATTCAATATTCCGGCCGTATAATAATTAATATGATAGGTTAATGCTGCAATAGAGTTAAACGATCCTATTTTAGTTGTGGCTTGTTCAAAGGTCAAGTTCGACAACTGATCTTTATAATTGGTATTGGCAATCCATTTGCCGCTTAACAGTACTTCTCTGAATCGATTTGTCAGTTTAGCTGAGTTTTCCATTTGTCAGAAAAATTTAGATAATATAAATAGCTCTTAGAATTACCACTTGGGTTTTATTTTACTCAGTTTCAATTCTAAATAATGTTCATATATTGTTCATAATTAAGCAAGGTTCTATCTGATTTTAATAGTTTGTTGATTCTCTTTTGATATATAAAAAGATCTGTACACTATTTTTGTTTTATAGAAAACTCGAAACTATTTGCTTCATAAAAATCAAATAAATTCATATGTCGAATATTATAATATTTGCATGCAGCAGGTAATTTATTTGAGCTCTTTTCGCTTTAAGTGGTTACCATAGCGTATTCTGATTGCTCACCAAATATTCCCTCTTCTTCCATTATTTCAATTAGCATGGCTACCATCCATGGATCTGCTTGGTCCTTTTCAGATTCAGGATCAATGAGTTTGGGAAATTTGTTTAATATATCTGGCACGAGCTCAACTTGCCTTTGCGATGTTGAAATGAAATTTGATCTATAGCTATTTAGCCATTGAGCAAGTTCGTCTTTTTCACCTGATTTAGGAACGATTTCATCAAAAACAATTTGGTGTGATAATATTTTGTTTCGTTTAAATAGTTTGTCTAAGTGGGACCATAAATCCGGTATAATACGAGCTGGATAAAAGCGATGCATTGTAATAAAAGCACTGGCATCAATACAATAAATCTCTCTAACATCAGATTTCATTGATTAACCTATTTACTTTCAAACCTAGTGCGTGGGCAGCATCGGTATAATTAATACGATTATTGCCTATTGCCTCAAAAACAATATTATAGAATGTCTCGCCTCTGGACGCTCTGCTTTTTGCTTCAGGTAAAACAAACCCTTTAGATTTTTCTTTTTTCTTGTATGTATCTTTAATATCATCAAGTAAAGCATAAAATTTTACGTCAGGCAATAATCCTTCTTCTTTTAGTCTTCTTAAATAAACTTCACGGCTGATTTTTAATTTGCGTGAATAAGTCGCAATTTCCTTTAAGTTATCAGTTTGAACGATAGTGTTTAATGGTGCAAGAAAACTTCCTGCAAAAGTATTACAAGCCCATTCTTCCTTTTGATTTTGCTCAATCTTTTCAATAAGGCACATGCCGGATTGACGACGTATGATATGAGCTAATTCGTGAAATATAGTAAAAATTCTTCCGGTGTAGCTATGATTACTATTTGTTACAATTATGTAAGGTAAAGTATCAAGCATGCAGAATCCTTGAAGTTCTTCCATCGGCATAGAAAATTGAAAGATTAAAATTCCAAGTTTTTCTTCAATGGCTGTTCTCCAAATCCTGTATGCCTCACTATCAGATGTCCACTTTAACTGTTGATCAATATTAATTCCCATCAATTCCCTTAATCGAATAATACTGTCTGCTTGATCATTGAGCTTCTCAACTTCATTTAACCAGCTTAATTTTTTGCCCCAGTAATTTTCTCCTTCCAAATTATTTGCAATTCTTTGCAAATAGCTACTTCTTCGTAAAGTAAGCAATACCTCCTTTGAAAGGGAGCTATCAGAAGGGGATAAGTTCCTAAAGTCTTTGGGCTTTTTAATTTTGGTAGGAACATTGGGTAAGAAGAAAACAGCAAGTTGCCTCTTATAATATGTTGCTAGATTTTGCAACTTCCCAAATGGAATGTCTTTACCTTCTTTTTCCCATTTTTGATAGCGATCAGAATTAACAGAAAGCTTTGCAGCTACTTCATCAATAGTATAACCCGCTTCTTGTCTTGCCCATAGCAAAATGTTCGGATTTATATTTACGTTAATTCTTGCCATATTTTATTTGCAAAGTTTATAGCTAATTTTACTTCTTCTAGATGCACATTAAAAAGTGTATCTGTTGTTTTCTGATATCTTTTCATAAAAAATCATATTTTCATTTTATCTTCATGTACTTGAAGCTAACATGTCGCTAACTAACCTTGTAGTCATTAATAGGAATATATTTTATATACTTAATCAACCAACGGAAAAATAATAATATTAAATAGCGAATAACAATATTTACATGTCCGGCGGTATGAAATTCCGCCTGACTTAAAAATTTATTTATAAAACACCCTATATCCCCATGCAGGAATCTCCTCTGTATAGTCGGCTTTAATTTTTACAAAGTCTTCGGTGAATAAATTTGTAAACGAGTCCTGTATTTTGGGCGACTCAATTGTTACTTCTTTTGCTTCATCCGAGAAGTTGAAGATTGTAAAAATCTTGTTATCGTCTTTTTCACGCACAAATGAGAATATATCTTCGAACTGTTCGGTATCAAGTACTTCGAGCTTACCGCCTTTTTCACCGTTCCACAAAGCTTTGTTTGTACGTTTTAATTCAAGTAGTTTTTGGAACAGGCCGAACATTTCGTGGTCTTTCCATTCGATTAAATCCTTCTCGAAGAATTCCAGCGGTTTGTTTAGGCCGGCTTCCTGACCGTTGTAAACAAGCATCATTCCCGGCAAAGTACCGGTTAATACTGTAAATGTTGGGACTCCCTCACCCAATCGTTCGTATGATGTTCCGTTCCATGAATTTTCATCATGGTTGGTTGTAAAAGTCATTCGAAAGGCATCTTCAGGGTATTGTTCGTATTCATTGTTTACATGTTCAATTAAGCTGTCAACATTATCTTCACCAGCCGCCATTCTGTTCATTACATCTTTAAGCTGCCAGTTGTAAGTCATATCAAACGCCTGGTGCAGCTCGGGTTCGTGTGCTTCGGCAAGCATAAAAACGGGCTTAATTTTGTCTAGCTCTTTGCGAACATCAATCCAGAAATCGGTTGGAACCATTGCAGCGACGTCGCAGCGGTAGCCGTCTATGTTCGCTTCTTCAACCCAGAATTTGAGAGCATCCAGCATAGCGGAGCGCATTTCTTTGTTATTATAGTCGAGTTGAATTACATCTGACCAATCAGTTCCATGAGGAGGTGTAAAGTTACCTGATGAATCTTTTTCGTAAAATTCGGGATTGGTAACAGTCCAAGGATGATCCCATGCAGAATGGTTTGCTACCCAGTCGAGGATAACGTACATGCCCATATCTTGTATCTTTTTTACAAGCGCCTTAAATTCTTCCATCGTACCGAACTCCGGGTTAACGGCTTTATAATCTTTTACAGAATAGTAACTGCCGAGTGTTCCCTTCCGGTTAACTTCACCTATTGGATGAATGGGCATAAACCATAATATTTTTACACCCAGGTTCTTAAGACGAGGCAGGTGTTCTTCAAAAGCCGCAAAGTTACCTTCTTCGGTAAACTGACGAACATTAACTTCGTATATACCCGCATTGTAAGACCATTCCGGATGAGTGTAAACCTTTCCATCATCAGATCCTTGGTCAACTTTTACTTCGGCCTTGCATCCAACAAACAGAAAAGAGATAAGGGTAATTATTATTAATAATCTTAACTTCATTTTATGCTCCTTTGAAAGAAAATAGTATAAGAATAGGTGGTGCAAAATAGTGAAAATATTATTCAGATTGATTTCATCACTTGCAAATTACCCTACTATTCTGACTCAATTACAGAATCCGATTGGGAATTTGTATGTAAAAATTCTCGTTTCAATATGAGTCTAATCCAAGGATTGCGTTGCCGTACAACTTGGCACTTTCTGCTAAGCATTTCAAACAGTACTTTATTATTTTTGATTCATCATTCCACAACTCTTTCGGAAAGTATATGCAGCGAATTTCGATGGATCCCGCGGTTAAGTTTTTTATAAGCTCTATTGGGCTTATAGCGATATTTCTAGTACTAAAAGAACTGCAGCATATTTTTATTCCTTTTGTGCTGGCGTATTTCCTATTTTTTATATTTCAGCCGCTTAACACTCTTATTACCCGCAAAAGGATTCCTTACGGCATTGCTGTTATTGCCGATTTGCTAATTGTTATTTTATTTGTATGGGGCTTATCGAGAGTAATTATTGTGTCATTCGAACGGTTCAGCGAATCTATACCAAGCTATGAAGCAAAGTTAAATAACATTATCAGCAACTCTGCAAATTCATTCGGTATAACCGACCCGGTGATTGCTGAATTCAATTTACTAAGCTACCTGAACGAAACGTTAGATATTGGCGGGCTTGCAGGTGGATTCTTTTCATCAACATTGTCTTTCGTTTCAACGGTATTTTTCGTGTTATTCTTTTTCATTTTCATTAGCGGCGGACACAATAAAATTATTAATGCGTTCAAATCTCGTTTTTCCGACGATGAGGAAGATGAGAAAAACGGGGAATCTTTCGATAGAACAATTAAAAATATACCCGAGAAAATACAACACTATCTTGTAACGAAGTCCTTAATTAGTTTGCTGACAGCATTAAGCGTGGGCATTGTTTTATGGTTGTTCGATATTGACTTCCTGGTTGTATGGGTCGTGCTTACATTCCTCCTTAACTTTATTCCAAATATCGGGTCAGTACTAGCTGTAATATTCCCTACATTAATAGCGCTTGTTCAATACGAATCTTTTGGATATGCATTGCTGGTAGGTGGAATTATCACGGGTGTTCAAAATATTTACGGCAGCTTACTGGAACCTAAAATAATGGGCGACAGACTTGGGATAAACCCTCTTATTATCCTGCTTTCATTACTCTTGTGGGGATACATCTGGGGACTGGTCGGAATGTTTCTATCTGTACCCATAACAGCTGTTATCAAAATACTCGTGTCGGAATCTAATTCGCCCAACCTGAAATTTGTGAATGGTTTGATGGGGTAATAGCATTCCCTTTAAACGAAATTAATAAATTTAATAGCCCGACAGGTTAAAAAATTTGATGGACAAAACTTTCGTGTTATTTTATTGTTGTCGTAACTTTCCCAATTCCCTGTATTCCCCCTTCGAGCTTGTCACCGGAAATAACTCTTCCTACCCCTTCTGGAGTACCTGTAAATATTAAGTCCCCCGGTTCAAGAGTCATCCGGGAAGAAATATACTTTATAAGCGTGGGTATATTAAATATCATATTGTTCAGAAATGAATTCTGCTTCATTTCACCGTTAACACTTAGCCAAATCCTCTCATTGCCTTTTAATTCATAATTATCGCCCGACACAAAATCACCGAGCACAGCTGAAGTATCAAAAACTTTTGCGGTTGTCCAGGGGCTGCCTTTAGTTTTCAATTCATTTTGAAGATCGCGTAACGTCATATCCAGACCAACGCCGTATGCGGTTACGGCATTTCGAGCTTGTTTGTCATTTGCGTCTTTTAACGTTGAGCCGATTAGCAAAACCAATTCCACTTCGTAATGCAGGTTTTCCGAGTAAGAAGGGTGCTCCACTTGTTCCCCTGAATTTATAACACAAGATGAGGTTTTGAGAAACAACATCGGCTCTTTTGGAACATCATTTCCCAGTTCGTGGGCGTGCTTCGCATAATTTCTGCCTACACAAACTATTTTTCCAATGTTGAATTTTTCTTCTTTCCCGTTGATAACAATTTTTTTCATAGCTTACTCAGGATGTTTCATTTTAGCTTCAAAATTATTTGATAATCCTTAGTTTTACAACCGGCAAATTATGTGTAGGGGTAGAAAATGAAAGAAATGTGGGAACAGCGATTTTCAAACAAAGAGTATGTTTACGGCAAAGAGCCGAATGACTTTCTAAAACAAGAAATTGATAAACTCAACCCGGGAAAGGCCTTATTTATCGGTGAAGGAGAAGGAAGAAACGCAGTTTATGCTGCGAGAAAAGGCTGGAATGTTTTAGCAACCGATTGGAGCGAAAATGCCAGAAGCAAAGCTTTAAATCTTGCCGCTGAGAATAAAGTAAAAATTGAATATATCTTATCCGACTTTGAAAGTCTTGAAATTGAAAATAACTCTTTTGATTTGATTGTATTAATTTTTATTCATATAGAAACGGAACAGAGACAAAAATTACATTCCAAAGTCGTAAACGGACTTAAACCAGGAGGTTATGTTATCCTGGAATCGTATGATATTGATCAGCTAAAATATAACTCCGGCGGGCCGAAAACTACCGACTTACTTTACACTTTAGAAGATATTTACACTGATTTTAACCAACTGGATATAATAAAATTCTCAAAAGAAATTATTAACCTCAACGAAGGGGCCCTCCACCAGGGAAAAGCTTCGGTTATTAAATACATCGGTAAATCAATAAGTGAGACATATCACAATAGTTAGGTAATATCGATCATGTGGAAACTTTTGGTTGCATGGTTAGTTTCCATAGTTTATATTGGAAACTGTAAAAACAAAAATAGTTTCCTATGAACCTTGAAAAAGAAAAAATAATTCACTTCACACAACAAAAGTTTTTTGCCGATGGTATGTCACGGGTAACAATGGATCAGCTCGCTAAAGAGATGCGCATCAGCAAAAAGACGATTTACAAACACTTTCCTTCAAAACAGGATCTGGCAAGAGAGATTATTTTCAGGACAATGGGTACGGTAAAGAAATCCATCTCCGAAATAATTGAGGGTAAAGGTTCTGTTGTTGATAAAATTGATTCTATTACAAAAATATTTTTCAATTTGTCTATTAAGTTTTCCGACAGATGGATAAGCGATTTGCGTGCTTATAACTACACCCTATGGCAGGAAATGGACAATTTTAGAGTGAAAGCAATTAGAGAAAACTTTATCAAAATTTTAGAACAGGGAAAAGCAGAAGGAATTATAGTTGATAAGCCAACCCCTATTATGCTCGAAGTAGTCCTTAGTTCTATAAGGGCTGTAATTAATCCTGACTTCATGATTAACAACAGTTTTACTATTCAGGAAGCGGCGAAGCATACTTTCGAAATAGTTTTTTTCGGCTTATTCACAAAAAAAGGCAGGAAAATTTACAAGGAATCAAAATCAGGTAAAAAATTATGAAAAGCATATTACTAGTTGCGATGTCAAGCCTCTTTTTAACCCTTGCATGCAGCAGCTTCGATTCCGATTCTATGATTGAAGAGTCCGGAACTATTGAAGTTACGAGCGTGATTATCAGCTCAAAGACAAATGGCGAGTTGATAGAGTTAAGAGTAGACGAAGGCGATTTTGTAAAAAAGGGTGACACATTGGCAATTGTTGATACGGAATCTTTGAAATTACAGCTTAATCAATTAATTGCCACCCGGCTAGCAGCCGAGGCACAACTTAAACTTGTTGAAACCGGCGCAAGGTCAGAAGATAAAAAACAAGCAAAAGAATTAATGAATCAGGCGCAGAACAATCTTAATCTTGCTGCAATAAACAAATCACGTTATGAAAAACTCCTTAGTGAACATGCGATCACACAATCGCAATTCGACGAAATTGAAACTAAATACAACATTTCGCTATCACAATATAATTCTGCCAGGGCGAATTATAACAAAGTTGAAAATATATCAAGAGAAGAAGAGATTGATGTTGCCAGGGCTAATCTGAAGAAAGCCGAAGCCGGTGAACAGTTGATCATGAAAAGCATTCGCGATTCATATATCACTTCACCGATTGACGGACAAATTGTTAAATCATTTGTTGAGCTTGGCGAAACAATAACTGTTATGAGCTCTATGTTTAAGATTGCCGACCAAAGAGAGGCTGAGCTGGTTATTTATATTTCTGAAGAATCTTTGGGTAAAGTAAAATTAGGACAAAATGTCGAAATCACGAATGATACGTACCCAAACAAAGTTTACGACGGGAAAGTAATTTTTATTTCACCCGAGGCGGAATTTACCCCAAAAAATATTCAAACAAAGGATGAGCGCACAAAATTAGTTTTTGCAGTTAAAATTGAAGTTCCCAATCCTGATTTTGAATTAAAAGCCGGAATGCCTGCTGACGCTGTGATAAGATTGCATGATTAGAAATATCATGATTTACGGAGCATATGATTTAAGCTATATCTCTAAACAAGAATTTGAAGAACTAAAAGAAGAATCAAACGAAATAGTAAAACACATTGCGAACTTTACCAAATATTTAAAAACTCGTAACAAATAGAAAAACCGGAATCTTGAAATCAGAAATCTCGCAATGAGCAATCTTAGAATCATGAAATCTATTATTAACATATCAGATCTGCATAAATCTTACGAGAATATCGAAGCTGTGCGTGGCATCTCGTTTCATGTAAATGAAGGAGAAATGTTCGGGCTTGTGGGTCCCGATGGTGCAGGTAAGACTACTACAATTAGAATTATGTGCAGTTTGCTGGGTTTTGATTCGGGCTCTGTCAAAATAATGGGTAAGGGTATTAGGTTAAATAAAAAGTTAGTGCAGCAATCTATTGGATACTTGTCGCAGAAGTACAGCATGTATGGTGATTTGAGTATCGACGAGAATATTGAATTTTTTGCGGAGATACACGATGTAAGAGATTATAAAGAAAGAAGAAACAAGTTATTGGAATTTACCAGATTAATTAATTTTAGGGATCGGCTTGCTGATCAACTGTCGGGTGGAATGAAACAAAAACTTGCCCTTGCTTGTGCCCTCATTCATAAACCCAAAATCCTGTTTTTGGATGAACCGACAACAGGGGTCGATCCCGTTTCAAGACGTGACTTCTGGAAAATTCTTTCAGGCTTGCTCAAAGACGGAATTACGATTATTATGACTACACCCTACCTTGATGAAGCGGAGCGATGTAATCGTGTAGCGATGATGAATCATGGTCAACTTATTGCTTTGGATACGCCTGCCAACATTAAGGCGGGTATAGAGAAAGACATTGTAGAAATAGTATGCACCCCGGTAAAAGAAGCGTTCGAATTAATTCGAAACAAAACATCTTTTGAGGTGCAAATGTTTGGCGACCGTATAGATGTGGTACTTAATAACAGCCGACTGGATTACCTCACGGTTGAATTGCTGCTGAATAATAATGGTGTGAAAATCGTAAGTCACAGAAATATCACTCCTTCTTTGGAGAATGTCTTTATTCATAAAATTAAAGAAGCTGGTTGATGACTAGTTTAACAGGTGTAAAGATGAAAAAATTGATTTTGCTTTTATTAATTAGTTCGGGATTGTACTCGCAAACGGGCAGCTTATCACTAAAAGAGAGCCTGGAAATAGGTCTGCAAAACAGCAGGGAAGTTAAAATAGCGGAATCAGAATTAAAATACTCTCTTGCTTCAATTGATGAAATCGCATCGCAAATGCTGCCCCAATTATCCTTCAATGCATCCTATACAAGGTTAAGCGATGTTCCACCATTTGAGGTAAGCGTACCAATTTTTCCGTCACCGATTAAAATACAGGATGCGATTTTAAATAACTATAACTTTAGACTTAGCGTGCAACAGCCTTTGTTTACGGGATTTAAGCTATCGTCATTAAAAACTTCCGCTAAATTGAATGCTGAGGCAACGGATCTCGAGTATTCTAAATCATATAATGATAAAGCTCTAGCGATCTGTGAAGCATTCTGGAAGCTATATAAAACGCAAATTCAGGTGGAGTTATTAGAAGAGAACCTGGTTTCTCTACGTAATCATTTACGCGACACCGAAAAGTTTATGGCAAACGGGTTAGCCACAAAAAATGATGTACTCAAAATTAAAGTGAGGGTCTCTTCCTTGGAAGTATCACTCATTGACGCACAAAATATGATGAAGCTGGCAATGAGTTCTTTCAACAAAGAATTAGGCATAGAATTAAATAAAATCACAAAGCTTGAAGTGAGTGATTTTTCTCCTTATATGGAGAGTGCTGCTCTCGACGAACTTCAAAATGAAGCAATTAAAAATAGAGCTGAACTAAAGTCTATCACTTTAAGAAAACATGCCGGCGAGAATAATGTAACAGCGGAAAATTCAGGATGGTATCCGCAAGTATTTGCTTTTGGCAATTTCTATTACTCTAATCCAAACCAGCGGATATTACCAATCGAAGACGAGTTTAACGATACATGGGATGTCGGTGTTTCACTGAAATGGAATCTATGGGATTGGGGAAACACCTCGGCAAAATCGGAGAAAGCTGTTCAAAGGGTAAAACAGCTTGAAAACAACTTTTTGTTATTGACCGATGCGGTAAAACTTGAAGTGTATAAATTCTTTCTCTCGGCAAAAAGCAGTACTGAAAAAGTAAAAGTTAATGAACTCGCAGTTCAGTCGGCGAAAGAAAACTATAGAATAACTGAACAGAAGTATAATCAGCAGCTTACCACAAGCTCTGAGTTGATAGACGCGGAAGTAGATGTATTAAGCTCGGAAACAAATTTGTTGCAAGCAAAGGTTGAAAACGAGTTGGCAAAGTTGAGACTGGAAAACTCATTGGGAAGAAAGATTTATTAATAGCACACGGATGACACAGTAAGAACCGATTTTCTCAGATTATAATAGTTAAGAAAAATAGGCGATCAATTTAGCAATTATGAACAGCATTGAAATAAATAATCTCACAAAAAAATTCGGGTCGTTTACATCCGTCGATTCTATTTCGTTCAATGTAAAGCAGGGTGAAATATTCGGCTTCCTTGGTGCAAACGGAGCCGGCAAAACAACTACCATAAAAATGTTGTGCGGCATACTTGCCCCAACTTCGGGCGATGCAACTGTGGGCGGATACAGTATTGCAAAAGAGCCTAACAAAGTGAAACTTAACATTGGCTACATGTCGCAGCGATTTTCATTATACAATGACCTTTCGGTAGAAGAAAACATTAACTTCTTTGGAGGTGTGTACGGACTTGACGGTAAAGACCTTGAGGATCGGAAAGAATGGGTTTTGAAAATTGCCAATCTTAGAGGTAAGGAAGGTCTTCTAACCGAATCATTGCCGGGCGGTATAAAACAAAGGTTGGCGCTTGGAACGGCGGTAATCCACAAACCAAAAATTGTGTTTTTAGATGAGCCAACCAGCGGTGTGGACCCAATTTCCAGGCGTAACTTTTGGGATCTTATTCATCATTTAGCCGATGAAGGTACAACCGTATTTGTTACAACCCATTACCTTGAGGAAGCCGAGTTTTGCAATAATATAATTTTGATTAACGCCGGTAAATTGATCGCGGAAGGTTCGTCCAAAGAATTAAAAAGCAAGCATCTGAAAAATAAAATGTACGAGGTTGAATGCGAACGTGTTGTGGACGCTTTGGAGATATTAGAGAAACAGCCATACATAGATGAATCATCAATCTTCGGAAATAACATTCAAATTAGCGTTAACTCACTTTACGAATCAACTAAACAAATAGAAGAAACATTAACCGGCCAACATTCTATAGAAGTAAAACGCATTGAAGAAATTATACCGACTTTGGAAAACGTATTTATTCATTTATTGGAAAAACATAATAATGGTAGCGCGAACTAAAGCAGTCGCAAAAAAGGAAGTGAAGCAATTCCTGCGTGACAAACGATTGATGTTTGTCATTTTTTTCTTTCCCGTTTTCTTGCTTGTGATATTTGGATACGCAGTTAACTTCGATGTGCAAAACATTGAGCTTGCGGTATATGATGAAGAACGTTCGGACGTTTCCAGGGAGTTCATTAATTCACTAACAAGTTCAAGCTACTTTACTCTTACGAAAACAATTGATACCCATAAAGAAATAAAACAAACACTCGACGAAAAAGATGCGCAGGTTGTGCTCGTTTTCCCAAATGATTTTTCAAACAAATTTTATGCGGCAAAAGAACCTGCTAAAGTTCAGTTTCTTATTGACGGAGTTGATGGAAACACGGCAGGAATAATTCAAAACTACGTAATGGCTGCCACGCAAGCATTCAATCAGAAATATCAACAGGAAGTTTTAGCAGACTTCGGACAAGGCATACAATTACCAATTGATTTGCATCCTATTTTCTGGTTTAACCCTGACTTACAAACGACAAAGTTTTTAATACCGGGATTGATCGGCCTAATCCTGATAGTAACAGCCGTCATTTCAGTTTCATTAACCCTGGTTCGCGAAAAAGAAAAAGGTACGATTGAACAATTAAACGTATCGTCAATTAATACTATTGAACTGTTGATGGGTAAGTCAATACCTTACCTGGTTATCTCGTTGATTAATGCAGTGTTAATATTGGTAGCTGGGTATTTACTTTTTGACGTAGTTGTAAAAGGAAATTATTTGTTGTTGTTAATTGCTACACTAATATTTTTGTTTTCGTGCACAAGTATGGGAATATTTATTTCTGTAGTTTCGGATTCGCAGCAAGTTGCTTTTACTATGGCGGCGTTTGCATCGCTGCTTCCGGCAGTAATACTTTCGGGATTCATTTTCCCTATTGACAGCATGCCGTTCTTGGTTCAGTTACTAACTAATCTAACACCTACTAAATTTTTTATCATCGCATTACGGGCAATTATATTAAGAGGTGTTGGCCTGCAAGCCTTTTGGCCTCAGTTGGTGTACTTGCTCCTTTTTAGTTTTGTTTTATTGGGACTGGCAACAGTGATGAACAAAAAGAAAATGGCACACAGATGACACGGATTTTGCAGATTCACACAGAAGAATTTAATTTTATTTTAATCCCCGAAGATCGGTTCAATCTGCGTTATCTGGGAGCTATAAAAAAAACATGAGAACAATATTACACATAATAAGAAAAGAATTTCTCCAGTTTAAACGCGATCCCAAAATGTTTGGTATTGTTCTTATAGCGCCTGTTTTTCAATTAATCTTTTTAGGATATGCGGTAAATCTTGATGTTGAAAACGTTCCGACTGTTGTGTTCGATCAGGATCGCTCGCAGGTTAGTCGCGAATATATTGAAAGCTACACCAGCTCGGGATACTTCAATGTATACAATCACGTAAACAACTACGATCACCTGCAAACTGAAATCGAAAACGGAAATGCTATTCTCGGCTTAGTAATACCAACGGACTTCGAAAAGAGAATCGGACGAAACGAAACCGTGAAGCTGCAGGCAATTTTTGACGGGTCGGACGGGAATAAAGGCTCCATTTCGGCGGGCTATGTTGCGAGCATTACGAACAAGTTTGCTCAAGAGATTAATTTGGATTTTCGCGACCGGATGGGAATTAAATTTAATCCTGTAGGATCAATAGAAGCAGAAGTTCGCGCGTGGTATAATCCAACATTAAAGACCCGGGTGTTTATGGTGCCGGGAGTTGTTGGTTTGCTGCTTTCAATAATTACGCTGGTGCTAACATCTCTAGCGATAGTTAAAGAAAAGGAAATAGGAACCCTCGAGCAAATAATCGTTACGCCAATTAAACCCTTTCAATTGATGATGGGCAAACTAGTGCCTTTCGCAATAATGGGATTCGCAACAGTGACTATAGTATTTACTGCAATGGGAGCAATCTTTGGGATAATTCCCAGGGGAAGTATATTGTTTTTATTCTTCAGTTCATTTATATACATCCTGTCGACACTTGGGCTTGGCTTATTAATCTCAACCATTTCAAAAACACAGCAACAGGCAATGATGCTGGCTATGTTTATGGTTATGATGCCGATGGTCTTTTTTTCCGGGTTTTCATTTCCAATCGAAAATATGCCTCAGGCGCTTCAGTGGGTTACATACATTGTTCCTTTGCGCTATTTTATGACGATTGTTCGCGCTGTAATTTTGAAAGGGGCCGGTTTTGCCGAATTATGGATGGAGCTTTCGGCATTACTATTTATCGGTGTTCTCATTTTCGCGCTAAGTGCACAACGATTTAATAAGCGGTTAGATTAATACTTCTTTGAACTTTATTCAGATGAGTTCTTAACCACTAATCGCACAACGAATGGGCAAAGAGCCACCAAACAAAATTTCTAACTATATTGCTTTATGAATCCTTTGTGCTCATGGAGGTAAAGGAAAAATTAACAGCCAGGTATATTTGAACCTACCATTTCACAACCTGTCTGGTACCAAATCCCGGGCCCAACAAAATACCGTTGAGCAGCAGCCGTTTAGTTCCTTCAAAGTATGATCTGAAATTAGGTTCGTCTGCAAAAAGTATTATTTGTCCGTTACCCATTGATTCTCTTGTTAAGTAAGCACCTTTCTCCATTCTAATTTTTGCTTCGGGCCACATTAAGCCGGAGAGTCTCAATTCATTCTTTTCTGCAAGCCTTGCCGCAGTTTGAACAGGAGATTTGGACATAAGTACCCTGTTGTTCGAGTAGAGAGCCGGTAGCTTCTTATTTACACCGAAGTTTAACCAGTGTTCTTCATTAAGGTTTATTTTTACAATTGCTCCACGAGGCATAAACTTACGCGCTTCGGCATCCTGTTCAGTCATTTTTTTTGTATTCGGCTTCTTTGTTTTTTCATCTTTGTCTTCTGTTTCAACTTTTCCTTCCCAGATAGCAACACTATCAACAGAAATGTTTTTGACGGCCAACTCCTTTTGGTAAGCTTTTTCGTAGTTATCCAGCTTTGATAAAACCTGTCGTTTCAATTTAACTTTGCTAATCCCGATTGTTGTATCGGCAAGGGCTGCTGCTGAGCTTCCAATAGCTATTAACGTACCACCGTCCGAAATCCAATCCTTCAACTTTTTAATGCCGCTTTTACCAAGCGTGTTTTTAAGTCCGCCGGAACTTCCCCAATATGACGGCATAATCAACACATTGTATTTGCGCAAGTCATAACGGCCAAAGTAATTGGCGTTCAATGTAGTAACACGCAGCAACAAATCGTTATCCAACAAATGACGAATAGCGCCGTAATTGTACATACTGAATGAAGCGCCTGTCAGCAAAGCAGTTTTAGGCGCTGCGAGTAAAGGAAATTGATCCGCTCCCAAATCTGATCCGCTTTCACTCAATGCTGTATTAACGCCGATAAATGTTACTCCTGTTTCTTCGGCAATCTTTGATATTACATTTTCATCCAATCCCGGGTTTTCAACATTACGTATTAATAACGTTCCGCGATCATAAGAGTTATTTTCGATTTTAAAGGTCTTACGCGCTGAACGGACTTTTAGATTGCTGTCAAATAGTTTTAGTAAGGCATTGATTGCATTATCGTCATTGTATTTTATCAAGTATCCGTATAGAGGTTTCGAATTAACTAACCTCCCGCTCATGTTTTCAAAAGATTCTACTTGTTTACTTTTTGCAGTCACTTTTTCACTCGATACATATGCATCTATACCATAAGCCAAAGGTAAGCTCCACGAACTCACTTCGTATAAACGAGTACCGTTACCCTTTTCAATCGATTCTCTTTCGGACTTCAGGAAACTGGTTTTCATTCGTGTTTCAAATTCCATAATCGCATTTATTAAGGGCTGTGTTGGTTGAAGCAGCGTTATAATGTAACTGCCTTTTGAAAATTTTTCCTTAGTCTCATTAAAATAGTTTGTCGCATTAGAAACCGAGAAATCCTCATTCGCCTCAAACACTTCTATACCGTGATAAGTCAACACCTCAACAAGTTTTGAAGCCCTGCTCTTGTTTTCACCCGGGTTTAGAATTATAGTTTGAACATTATTGCGTAACGGCTTTTCAGTGGCTTCTTTACGGATGTTGTAAAAGTCTTTTAATAACTGTTTTTTATTGTTCGCCGTTGTTGTAAGGTTTGCAATAGAACTTACAAATTGGTGATGTATTGCTTCTGCAAAAGTTAAAGTAGTTCCGTCGGGTCTTTTAACCTCTGTTCCGGAAGTTCTTGCCTGTTCATATAGTATGGCAATTGCACCAAGATACGAAGGATAAGAGCTGCCGTAACCCGGGTACCATTCCTCCAACCATTCGCGGGTATAGTAGCTCCAGCCGTACTGATCAAACGCTTTGGCTTGATCTTGCGCAAATGTTTTCCACCACTGTATTATTTTGGCATCCATATTTGGGTTTATGGGCTCACGCGGAGGATTAAATAGGTAGGAACTGAACGAGCCCATTTCATGCGCATCTACCACAAGCTGCGGATTCCATTCACGTATTATTTTAACGCGCGCCCTGCTTTCGGGTTGCGAAAGAATAAACCAATCCCGGTTAAGATCGAAATGGTAATGATTGGTTCGTGCGCTTGGCCAAACTCCGCTATGAGGCATGCTTTGAGTGTCGCCGTTTCTAACTTTGCCTCCCCATGTTTCGACCTGGTGTATAAAACGTTCGCGTCCGTCAGGATTTTCCATCGGGTAAATGATTATAACCAGATCATCTAATAGTTTTTTTGTCGCTTTGTCGGTGCCAGCAGCAAGCTGGTAAAGAAGTTGAATTGATGCATCGGTACCTGAGGATTCATTACCGTGAACGGCATACATCATAAAAGCTATAGCGGGGGAGTTATTGATTATTTCTTCAGCGGTTGATTCATCTGTTATCCTTGGGTCCGAGAGCTTTTGTAAATTACCTTTTATTTCGTCAAGGTTGTTTCTGTTTTCTTCGGAAGTTACGATCATGTAGTATAGTTTTCTTCCCTGGTGAGTTTTACCTTCGCTATGCAAACTGACTAAAGGCGATTGTTCTGCGAGTCGGGAGATGTAGTTTACAACTTCAACATAGTTAATTGGCTTTTCGCCTATCTTATAGCCAATCACTTCTTCCGGTTTAACTATGCTATCGTCATAAGTCCCGTTTGGGTAAAAAGGGATATCGTATGTTTGTGAATACAAAGACAGTGCAACTAAGAATGTGCAAAAAGTAAAAATCATTTTCATAATACTTCCTTTTAGAATATGAGTTCATGAAAATACAAAAGAATGGAGTTATAAAAAAAATGATAAGTCCGGTTGAAGGATATGTTAAACATATTACAGATTTCACAGGAACCAAAATAATATCTTGATAAAGAGGGCTAGGATTCATAATCTAAAGTTGTCCGAATAAACATATTGTTCTATGAATAAATTAAAACTCATATTTCTAATTAGCTTTTTGTTAACCGGACTATCATTAAGTCAGCATAACACTATTAGCGGCATTATTCTGGACTCTGAGACTAACGAGGGGTTATTTAATGTAAATGTTTTCTTAAACGGAACCACCCTTGGTACGGTTTCAAATAAAAGCGGAGAGTTTTTGCTCTCTAATATTTCACCGGGTAAGTATACATTAGTTATTTCGATGATTGGTTATCAAGTTTATAAAAAGGATTTGATTGTAAACAAAAATGTTGAGCTAAATATCGAACTAAACCAGACTTCATACGAAATTGATGAAGTTAGCATTCTCGATGAAGAAGATGAAGAATGGCAGGAACAGTTTACACTCTTTAAAAAAACGTTTCTTGGAACATCCAACAATTCAAAATATTGTGAAATTGAAAACAAAGAAATAATTGATTTTCACTATAACAAAAACGAAAAGTTGTTTTACGCCAAAGCAAACGATTGGCTTAAAATTAAAAATCTTGCACTAGGCTACAGGCTATATTTCAATTTATTTGAGTATAAATTGAGCAGGAGCGGTGCAGTCAAATATTCGGGTGAAGTGAGATTTGAAGAACTAAACGAAAATGAAAATAAAGAAGATTTTGATTGGCCGCAAAACAGGTTAAAAACTTTTAACGGTTCAATCAGACATTTTCTTGTTTCGTTAAAACAAAATATACTTGAACAAGAAGGCTTTAGAACATTTGAAACAGATTCGCCTAGCTGGGACAATCTTCGTGACAAACAACTTTTCAATATTGAGCTAAACAAGAATGTAAGTTTATTTTCAGAATTCGAAAACGAATTATACGCCGATACACATGTAATGGTAGTATATCAAAACGAACCTGAAGAATGGAGGTATTACGAATTCAGAAAGTATAGCGGCAGCTACCTGAATAAAATCCTTGAGGAACAAACATCGTGGTTTTGGCTACCTTACAGCTATGTTAGTTTTGATGATTTTGGGGTTATATCGTCAAATGCCTCGAATATTAAGCTTTACGGCTATTGGGCCTGGGAAAGAGTAGCGGATATACTTCCGTTTAACTATTTGCCGTAAAGCTCATTTGACCAATACCATCTTTTTTGAAATCGAACCCACATGCGTTTTTATCGAGTAAAAGTATAGTCCTGATGATAAGTTTGACGCGTCGAAATCAACTTGATAGGAGCCTTGTATCTTAGTCTCATTCACCAAAGTGATGATCTCATTGCCCAATATATCGTAGACTTTTAATTGAACATTTGTTGCAACGGGAATAGAAAAAGATATAACGGTAGTCGGGTTAAAAGGATTCGGGTAATTTTGATGTAATTCAAATTTATCAGGCATTAATATTTCTACCTCAGTTGGTATATCGATGAATGAATGAGCAACATTTTTCTTTTCATAATCTTCATTCCATCTGATAGAACTAAATGAAACAGCCGATGGGCTATATGAAGTTGTAATCTTCTGCAAAGTAATTTCCCCAAAGGTAAAGTTGCTTACACCTATGGATTCTCCAAATCCTGCAAGATTAATTCGACCGTTATGGTCAGAAAGTTCAACGTTAAATTCGCTTAATTTATCGCCCCACTCAATGCCTGCAAATTTGTATCGAAGCGGGTTATAATTAATCCCGGCTTCGAACGAAATTATATTTTCGCTTTGCACTACTTCAATTGGAATCTTCACTATCCCATTATTTTCATTGACATTTTCCGGCATATAAATGTTTCCAACTGCGTGCTTCAAATTTGGTGAAGGCTCGTATGGTAGTGTGTCTATTAAACCGGTTGTATAATCGAGAATAAGCTTGGCATCAAGTGCAGATACAGAAGAATCTAAACTTACATCCGCTGCAAACATTTGTTCTTCATTAAACAAATTCATTCCGGCTAGAAATTTTAAAATATACGAAGCATCAAGAGCTTGTATTTTGGAGTTTAAATCAGCGTCCCCAATTTGTATATAATCAGTTAAAACTATTCCGCCGTGATTGAAAAGCGCCAAAGTTGAACCATCATTAAAAATGGCAGATTTAAACTTTAGAGATATATAACCGGTATTAAGTGAATTTTTAATCTGAAATTTCAGACTTAATAAATTTCCATTCTCAATTAGATTGTTAGACCCGGCCCCCGAGATATTTAGGATTTCGTTTTCGATATTTTTCGAAATAAGCCAGTTAGTGTTTTCAAGCATTGTGCCTTCGGTTACTATATCAATAAAATCGAATGAATCAGTAGGAAAATTAATTTGTAGTTCAAGTGAACTGATTTCATATCCGTTAGGGACATCTAAAAAAATTGGCAAACTAACTGTGTCATTTTCAGCCGCTTCAATCTTCGCTAAAGTAACTACAATATGCGATTCAGATTGTGTATAAAGTTGAGTTATTTCCGATAGTTGCAGTTGTCTGTTAAAAAAATAAAGCTCATCAATAGAGCCACTGTAATAAGCGGGCGGGCCATTGATGCTTTGATCTTTCATACCGATTGCAGCATTTCCATCGGTGTAAACTAAAGAATTACCGTAACCTTCGTAGTAACCGTTCTCCACAACGGAATTAATATAAATATCAATATCATAGAAATCTCTAATAACAAACGCGACATGATACCATTCATTAAGATTCAATTGTGAATATCCAACTTTTGTATGACGTGAATGCTCTCCAATCGTGCCACCGTTTCCGATGGTAACACCAAGTTGACCGGTCGAAGCAATGAAGAACAGTACGCCTGAATATATGTCGTCCTGAAAATCGTTGGTAAAGATAGGAACCTGATAACTGTCAGGTTTTATCCAGCAGGAAAACGAAAGCGGAAAACCTTGTTTGAGGGATTGATCCGATGGTATTAAAATATGAGAGAAATCGCCGGTGAAATGACAGGCCTCATTTTCATTTCCGATTACACTTATTGTCGGCTCTACATTTAATAAAAAACCGTTCAGCTCATTTCCACTATGATCTTTAGCATCTCCGTCAAGCGGGTAGTAACAAATTAGTGAACTGTCGGATATAGTTTGTGAGAAATTTAAAATCGAGCAAAACAAAAATAATAGAAACAGTTTATTGATCATGGCGTTTTCCGTTTATAATGGGATTCTCAAATCTTTTTATGAAAATACTCAGATTTGAAACTATAATCAATTCGTTATTAGTTATATAACTACCCAGAGATACAATCGTTACCAGAAATTTATTCCGGGTACAGATTAGCTGCCAAACCAGTTCTTTGGATGCTTCATCCTTTGCCAAATTTTGACAATTGATTCAAGTTCCACAGGTTCATAAAATTTAAGTAAGTACATTATTAGTGGAAAAAGAATAAGTAAAATTATCTTTAATATTATTTCGATAGGTAAATATTGAACGGGAATCAGTAATGATATTAGATAGAGCGAAATAGTAAGAATTAATACATAAGAAATGCGTCCGAATTCATATTTTATTTTATAAGATCTGTTTGCAAAATAAATTGAAACCATATATAATATCACAAAAGACATTACAGTTGCCATGGCTGCACCTTTCATTTTCAGTTCCGGCACCAAAATAAAATTTAGAGCTATATTAAGCAGAGCTGCAAAAATTGTATTATAAGCAATTATTTTGGTTTTCTGTTTAAGATACAAACCGATATTTGCAATTGTATTTCCTCCGCTAAAAACATACCCCAATACAATAAGCGGTACAACAGTATAAGCGGGAAAGAAATCTTGATTAAGGGCAAACGTCTTAATAATGTTTTCAGAGAAAATTGATAAAGCAAGACCCGCCCAACAAACGGCAAAAAAGTAATACGTCATTAATTTTTGATAGTACCTTTTATCACCCGGCTGCCCATAATATTTGTAGGCTATTGGTAAAAATCCAAGTGAAAATGATTGAATTACAAGTGTATTCAATATTCCGGCAATTCTGTATCCGAGGTCATAAAGACCAACCTCTTCATAGTTAATTAATAACTTAATAATGTACCTGTCCCCTATATTCAAAAGCATATGCGCAAAGCCGGTAAAAATAAGAGGAATTCCGAAAGCCAAAGCCGGGGAAATAAAATGAAAACTAATACTTAACGTCAGCCTCTTAAGCATGGTAGGAACTACGATAACAATTAGAACTGCTTCACCAATGATATAGGAATACAGGATTCCATTTAATCCCCAACCTAGAAACGCAATAAAATATATGTTGCAAAAAAGTGTGAAAACCAACCTGAGAACGTTGCTAAAGGCATATATGCCTGATCTATTTTCAGCGCGTAATGCATTTAACAAAGTAGCCGAAATAATTCTTAAAAAGATGATATGTACAGATAGTTCAATAAATTTTTGAAAATCAGAACTTCTTTCAAAAACTGAAGCAATTTGATTACTAAATGAAAGAACAAAAATTTCAATTACTAAACCTACCACAACAAGAAATGCTAGTATTGTTGATAATAGACTTTCCCGTT
Source organism: Melioribacteraceae bacterium (assembly GCA_028280855.1). GTDB lineage: Bacteria > Bacteroidota > Ignavibacteria > Ignavibacteriales > Melioribacteraceae > PGYT01. The sequence goes on along the minus strand of JANQLA010000466.1, from coordinate 1,906 downwards.
TTTCTCTGAACTCATCAATATCATAAAATCGGAGATACGCTTGTGGAAACCCGAAAACCAGCACCTGCGTAGCTATTAAAACAGTAATTTCAATAATGCCGAGTATGCCATATTCGGTCAAAGAAATATATTCTGTGTAAAGAGGAAGTAGAATTACCCCTACCAGTTTGGTTGCTATGTTGCCAACACCGTATATTAATGTATGTTTAACAGTATGCTGGATTTTATCGCGCATAATTTTCTTTACCTGATAGTATTGAGAGAAATTTTTGACCTACACTTCTTGTTAAAAGTTTCTCATAATCAAACTCAACAAATTCAGTATTACTTACAGTATCCACCAACCGAACTATCTCAGCCGTGTTCATTCCTCTGGTGATAGTAAACATATTGGGATTCGAAAAAGAGCCAGCTCCAACTTCAGTAGTAACTATTTTACATTTTGCTACCAATCCTTCAAGAATTAGGAGTGGTAAATCAAGGGTTGAATACAAGCTTTCATAGGGTAAAAAAAGTATATCGTATTGTGATAAATCCGGAGTATCATAGATTATATTTTTTCGGTTGTTCGGTACAACATTGATGTTGCAGTATTCGATCCTGTTTATAATTGGGTTGTAATAGTTTGCTGTGTCCTCATCCTTGTAATATCCACTGATATAAAGATTGTATCTATTGCTGTCAAGTTCCCGAAATGTATCGGTCACCTTTTCAATCCCTTTTTCCCTTGCAAGTCTTCCAATAAAAAGAATCCGACTTTTCATAATTACTTCCTTAGTTTCGCAAACAAAGTTTTCTGAAACAGGGGGAGTAAGTAAATATTTTTGGCATTTAAACAATGGCAATGAATTATATATTCTATTAGAAAAAACAATACTTTTATCAATTAGAAAAAACATTTTAAGCCGTTGTAAAAATAAATTTCCCTTCAATGGGGGATATGTAAAGAACATTTTAACGCAAGAGATGGCGCGTCGTTTCTTCCAAATAAAAAATTTAAAAGTGTAATAAGGATTCTCAAAGGGTGTTTGCAAGAATACTATACAATTGCAACCTGAGATAAAAACATTTCCAAAAAGATTTTTCCTATTGGATCTAATCACTACAAATGTTCCTTTAGGTAGCTCGATGGTTTCTCGTTTCTCCTCAGATTGGTCAAAAATAATTAACTCAACTTCAACACTTTGAGATAGTAAATAATTAATTAATTCTCTAAGAGTTGATTCAATCCCTCCTATTTTATTCGGTAATGAATTAATTTCCGTACCAACAAATAAAACTTTCATTACTTAGTTGCACTTATACTGTAGCTCTCGGCAAAAATCGTAAATGGGGCAAAGCCGGAAAAAATATAATTAATCGGTTTGAATAAATATAAAACTGGTTTCTCAAGTAAAGGTGGTATTAAAGGAATTTCCGATTTACCCCTCATAAAAATCGGCGGCCGGATAATTACAGGTTTTACAACTATATCCTTAAATCCTGCATCGCGGAGCATCTGTTTAAAGTCCTTTACCAGCAACCGTTCTTGCCAGAAGTTACTCGTATTGTTTTTAATTTCATGGTTTAGCTCTTTATCTTCATAGTAAAATAATATCGGTAGAATCTTTCTTAACAAATTTCTTATTTTACTTTTCCCATACCAATATGAACCGCGGGTTTTAGTTATTATAAACAGCCTTCCGCCATCGGAAATACCCGACGCACATTTATCAATAAACTCTTTTTTGTTTTTGAAGTATTCGAAAGCCCTTATACTAAACACTAAATCATACTGATAGTCAAATTGAAAATTATCTATATCGCTATTCACAAATTCACAGTTTGCCAATTCTTTCTTGCTGCTCACTATCTCAACCATCTTCTCCGAAATTTCAACAGCCGTAATTTGATTGGAGTAATCATT
>JANQLA010000574.1 GCA_028280855.1 Melioribacteraceae bacterium | reverse complement strand
CGATTCTGCCTTGCTTCTGGATATACAGGGAAGTCGGACTAGATATTGCAAAAAAGTCTGCAGCCGGAAATACTTATCAGTCTTGGATCGATACTTATTCGGGTGAAGAGTTCAAAGTTGCGGTAGAGAAAGCAATAGAAATTACCGACGAAGCTGCGGAGAAAGCTTCAGAGCTTACTTTACGGCAAATGAAAGATGTATTTATTTTGTCTTCAAAATTAGAATGGAAGTTTTGGGATGCCGCATATAACCTTGAAAGGTGGCGGCAGTGATATAATTAATCAACAAAAGTCGTTAGGGGTGTTCGATTTTTTTCTTTCGGACTGAGATAATACCCTTGAACCTGATCTGGGTAATTCCAGCGTAGGGAAGCGGTAGTGAAACTAAGTGTGTGTAGCCGTTTTCCCATAAACGGCTTTTTTATTTCTCAATATTTATTATTAAAAATAAGGATAGGAGCATGATACGCTTAGTTTTTCTATTACTATTCCAGTCGGTTATTATCTATTCACAAATTTCCGGTATATCCGGCAAAGTAACCAATAGCAAAAATGAACCGCTTGCTTATGCAAACATTATTGTAGTTGGTGAAGCTCTCGGAGTCTCGACTGGCATGGACGGAACATTTGTTATAGAAGGTGATTTTGAAGAATCCGTCCGGTTGAGAATCAGTCACATTGGTTATGAAACAAAAATGATTTCTATTCTAGACTTAAGAAACGTTTACAATAACGTTGTGATGCTGGAGCCGGCTATTTTAACCAGTCAAACAGTTCTTGTAAAATCATCGATTGCAAAGAAGGGAGAGACGCCTGTAACATTTTCAAAACTAGACAGGGCTGAGCTCGAAGAAACTTATATAAACCAGGATATCCCGGAACTGTTGAGCTACACGCCTTCAACTACCTTTTATTCCGAAGGCGGTGCGGGACTTGGCTATAATTACATCAGTATCCGCGGTTTCGATCAAAGGCGTATCTCGGTTGCTATCAACGGAATTCCGCAAAACGATCCGGAAGATCATAATGTTTACTGGCTGGATTTCCCCGACCTGCTTGCAAGCGCAGAATTAATACAGGTGCAGCGCGGCGCGGGTGCGGGAGTAATCGGCTATCCGTCAATCGGCGGATCGATTAATATAATTACTTCCCCGTTTTCGAATGAACCTAAAACCGAATTAGATGTTAAGGCGGGAAGTTTCAACACCAGGAAATATACCGCTGCATTTTCAAGCGGACTTGTAAATAACAAGTATTCCGTTTATGCCAAGTTAAGTCATTTGCTTAGCGACGGCTACCGTGATCGCAACTGGGTTGACATGAAGTCGTATCATTTATCCGCAGTTCGTTATGACGAAAATGTAACTACGCAAATCAACTTGTTCGGTGGTCCGATTGCCGACGGACTTGTATATACGGGCTTACCCAAAAGCTTTGTAAAAGATCGCGACAAACGAAAAATTAATTACGGCTCATGGTGGGTTGGCGCGGATGGCGTAGAAGGAGTTGAAAGAAGAGCGGATGAAATTGAGAACTTTTCTCAGCCTCACTACGAATTGTTAAACGAGTTTAATGTCAGTGATGAAGTAACTATAAATTCTGCTTTATTCCTCATAGTTGGAAAAGGTTTTTTTGACTTTGACGGAAGCTGGGCGGATACCAGCTATTTTCGATTAACGAATCAAAACGGATTCAATGCCGATGGTAATCCGACAAATGCATTGATCCGGGCTACCGTTGAAAATCACCAGTGGGGTTGGATACCTCGTGTTAGTATTGATCATCCGGGCGGTAACCTGGTGCTTGGTGCCGAGCTTCGGTTTCATAATTCCGAACACTTTGGGAATATAAATCACGCGGAGAATTTGCCGGTTGGTGTAACAAAAGATTACCAATACTATTATTACGAAGGCGGTAAAGATATTTTTAACTTTTATGCACATGAACTTTACAGACTTAATGATAAATTGAACCTGCTTGGTGAATTACAATTGGCTTATCATAAGTATTCCATATCAAATGAAAAGTTTGTCGGAACGGAATTCGAAGTTGATGATTTATTCTTTAACCCGAAGTTAGGTGTTAATTATAAGTTTAACGACAACTTAAGTTCGTTTCTTTCGTTCGCGCGGGTTACCAGGGAACCCCGTTTAAAGAATTATTATGATGCGGCGGAATCCAGCGGGGGAGCAATACCGCAGTTCAATTTAAATATTGACGGTTCTTTTAATTATGATGATCCTTTGGTTAAACCGGAAGTAATGAATAATATTGAATTAGGAATTAATTACCGGCTAACTAGATTTGACGCTTCATTAAATTTATTCTACATGCTGTTTAATGATGAAATTGTTAGCCAGGGACAGGTTGATCGGTTTGGACAACCCATAACGGGAAACGTAGATAGAACCATTCATAGCGGAATTGAATTAGTTGCAAGTACTAAAATAAACAGCTTCCTGGATTTTACGTTCAACGGGACTTACAGCCAAAATTTTATAAGTGAAGGAAAATTCTTTTTAAGTCGAAATGAAGTAATTGATCTCAAAGATAATAGAATAGCCGGTTTCCCGGATTTAACTTTTAACGCGATTTTCACAGCTCGCTACAAAGGTTTGTTCGCACAGCTTACCGGCAAGTACGTGGGTGAGTTTTTCTCGGATAATTATGATGACAATTTACAGAGTTATTTAAGTCGGTTCCCCGGATTTGTTGATTACTCTGATAATAAAGTTGATGCATACTTCGTTGCGAACTTATTAGCAAGTTATGAATTCAAGCTTGCTCCGTTTTTCAATACGGCTAAAGTATTTATCCAGCTAAACAATTTATTTGATAACTTATACGCAGCTCATGCAATTGGGCGAGACTTTTTCCCAGCTGCTGAAAGACATTTCTTAGCCGGGTTAAACATAAAGTTGTAAGAAAACAAAATTATGCGGAGAATATGAAACCCAAAAAATGTTTGATACTAGCAAACGGTCGTGCACCGAGAAAAAATGATTTGAAATATTTTGTATCCCGTGGTTTCGCAGATATTATCTGCGCCGATGGCGGGTGTAATTCGGCTTTTAAGATGGGGATTACTCCCCATTGTATTATTGGTGATCTCGATTCGGCCGAGCCTGAAATTTTGGAATATTACAAAGGGATTGGTGTTCCCCTTATTAAATACAACAGGCAAAATGACACCGATGTTGAAAAGTGTATCAAATATTTGATTTCGAAAAAGTATACTGATGTAATGCTGTGTGCAATCACCGGGGACAGGCTGGATCATTCGTTTTGCAATATTGGCGTTGTATTAAAATTTGCTGATAAAGTTAACATTTATCTTCATCATGAAAGCTCCATAATGTATAGTGTAAAAGGAAAAGTGGATTTTGACTCGCACCCGTCCGAATTAATTTCTCTTTACGGGATTGATGCTTCTACAACTTTCACGTCGAAAGGATTAAAGTATTCGCTAACGAATACCAGTCTTAAATTTGGTGTGCGGGAGAGTACCAGTAATGTATCTAAGGGAAGTAAGGTAACATTGGACGTTAGAAAAGGGAGGGGATTAATAGTGCGCGAATTAAAAATGATAAAGAAACATGGTCTCCTTTTCAACGATTGATATCTCTATTATAGTTTTCTTTTTTGCTGCGGTAATTCTTATCGGGTTTATACCATCGCTAAAGAAACGGAGAGACGCGGCTTCGTTTCTGTTATCTGGTCGAAACGTCGGTTTATTCCTGTTCGTACTAACGACAGTTGCAACCTGGTACGGCGGGATACTCGGGGTAGGTGAGTTTACTTACCGTTACGGGCTGGTAAGCTGGTTTACCCAGGGATTTCCGTATTACATATTCGCACTATTATTCGCTATGTTTTTCGCATCAAAAATTCGCCGCTCGTCTCTGATAACTATTCCCGATAAAATTGAGCAGACCTACGGACGCAGTACTGCAATATTTTCTGCTGTCTTAATATTTATTCTTGTCTCCCCGGCGCCTTACCTGCTGATGATAGCAAATCTGATAATGATGATTTTCGGAATAGAGCTGTTTCCTGCGCTTATTATGAGCTTTATATTATCATCCGTTTACTTGTTTCGCGGTGGCTATAGGTCCGACGTTCTTACCGATGCCTTAGCATTTTTTGTAATGTTCATTGGATTTATAATCCTCTTTGCCTTCAGCTATTCGAATTTGGGCGGTTATGATTTCCTTAGGGGCAACTTGCCAAATGATCATCTGACTTTTACCGGTAATACTTCAATTACATTTATAATAGTGTGGTTTCTAATTGCGTTGTGGACATTTGCCGATCCTGGATTTCATCAGCGCTGTTATGCTGCCAAGTCGAGTAAAGTAGCAAAGTACGGGATTATTATTTCTGTTTTCTTTTGGGCATTGTTTGACTTTTTAACAACTTCAACCGGACTCTACGGCCGTGCTGCACTGGGCGAAGCTGCTAACCCTGTCATTACTTTTCCGCTGCTGGCTGAAAAAATATTACCCTCGGGATTCAAAGGAGTTTTTTACGCCGCATTGTTTGCTACTATTCTCTCTACGCTTAACAGTTTTCTCTTTCTTAGCGCAACGACATTCAGTAAAGATTTGGTTGGTAAGTTTAATAGGGGCTTGGACGACAACTCCCTGATTATGTTTACTCGTCTTGGATTATTAGTCGCAGGTATTGTTTCAGTTGTCATCGCTTTCAGTATTGAATCGGTTATAGAAATTTGGTATACAGTGGGTAGTATTTGTATACCAGGGATCATACTCCTGGTAATAAGTTCATACTATCCGAGGTTAAAAATATCTAATCGTCTGGCATTTATTGAAGCGGCATTAGCTGTATCGGCGAGCGTCGTATGGTTGATCATAAAGAATACTGCGGCTTTCCCGGAATTGTATGAGATTGAGCCAATGATAATAGGCGTGTTAACTGCCGTAGTAATACATACCATCGGCTTAATTCATACTAAAAAATCAGGGAATTAGTATACCGGCTGCAATTACCGTGGTCCACAAACCTTTTTTGTTTCCTCTTGCTGATTTTGTGCAATTGAATGTACGTACAATTTTGCCGGACATTTTAAACACCTGCTCCTTTTCGTTCCATGCTTTGTCCGGATCAAAGTCGATTCCTAAAGTAGTTGCCAGCATTGATGCTGCAAGGTCTTCGGCATAATCACCTGCAACAGTAGCAGATTCGCCGTAAGGATGATGCTCCGACAAATAGCCGTACATACTTTTATCTGCCGGTATTGCTACGCCAATTGACGCTGCAATTTGCCGGTTAGGTTCATTAGTAGCGTTACGTGCTATAACTGCATGAACTACCTGACCCGGCACCAGCTCTTTTAATCCCTCTTCAACAGATACCTTTTTACATCCGATTGGATAAATACTGCTTACGCTTACGAGGTTATATTTTTCAATGTGGGCATCGCGGAGGGCTGTTTCGAAGGATGCTAAAAATTCCTTATGTACTCCTACACCCTTTGTAAAAACGATTTTCTTCGGAACGTACAATAGCGTATCTCCTTTAGTTTAATTTGCCGATAGTTTACAAAATTTTCTTTTGCCGACTTTCAGAATTTTTTCTTTGTCGAATTTTACGATGTGCTTGAAGTCGGTGATCTTCTCACTGTTAATGCTAACACCGCCTTGCTGAACAAGCCGCCTAGCCTCGCCGTTAGAAGATGTAAACTTCACCTTAACAATCAAATCCAAAATTCCAAGCTCCGGTTCCTCAAAGGAAAATTCGGGCATTTCATCCGGTATTTCTTTCTTCTTAAATATCCTGTCGAACTCTTCCTCGGCTTTTATCGCATCCTCCTCAGAGTGATACATCTCTATTATCTTACGAGCCAGAGCCCGTTTAATATCACGCGGATTAGTTTTGCCGTCTTTCAACCTTTCGTTGATCGATTTTAGCTCAACTTTTGAAACATCTGTAGCCAACTCGTAATAACTTGAAATTAATTCATCGGGAATAGAAAGAGTCCGACCGTACATTTCCTTCGGGGAGTCGCTAATGCCGATATAATTATCATACGACTTGCTCATTTTCTCAACGCCGTCGGTGCCAACAAGCAGCGGCATTGTTAATATTACCTGCGGTGCGGAGCCGTGTTCCTTTTGGATATCACGCCCTACAAGCAGGTTAAACTTTTGATCGGTACCTCCTAGCTCAACATCGCTTTCAATTGCAACTGAATCCATCGCCTGTGCAAGAGGGTATAGGATTTCGTGCATCGATATGGGCATACCGCCTTTGTAGCGCTTTGTAAAGTCGTCACGTTCAAGCATTCGTGCGACGGTATACTTGGACGCCAGCTTTATAACATCAGCAAAAGACATTTTACCAAGCCACTCGGAGTTATATACAATTTTGGTTCGCTCGGCATTAAGAATTTTATAAGCTTGTTCAAAATACGATTTGGCATTTTCTTCAATTTCTTCGGGAGAAAGCGGAGGGCGGGTAGAATTTCTACCCGAAGGGTCTCCAATCAAAGTTGTGAAGTCGCCGATTATTAAAATCGCCTGGTGACCTAATTGCTGGAATTGTGCAAGTTTGCGCAATACAACGGAATGACCGAGGTGTAAATCCGGACGGGTGGGATCGCATCCCAGTTTTATATTTAGCGGCTTTCCCGACTCTTTTGATTTTTCAAGTTTCTTGATTAATTCATCTTCAGGTATTATTTCAACTGCGCCCCTTTTAATCAAGTCCAACTGCTCATTAATATCGGGGAATACAATTTTATCTTTCAATACAAACTCCTTTTAGAATTTTACTTGCCTTTCAAGGTCACGTTTCATGTCTTTCTTCGCAATTGTGTCTCTCTTATCAAAAGACCTTTTACCCCTTGCTAAAGATAACTCAACTTTAACCTTACCGTTTTTGAAGTATAATCTTGTAGGTATAAGTGTATAGCCTTTCTCCTCGATTTTTGCACGAAGCTTCCGTATTTCACTTTTCTTCATTAGAAGCCTGCGTTTTCTCAGAGGGTCATGATTATAAATATTTCCCTGGTCGTATTTACTGATGTTTACGCTAATCAGCCATACTTCGCCGTCTCTAATTGCAGCGTAGCCGTCTGCCAGGTTTGCCTTACCTTGCCGGAGGGCCTTTACCTCGGTGCCTACAAGCGAAATTCCTGCTTCAAATCTTTGCTCGATAAAGTAAAGGTGTTCGGCTTTCTTGTTTGATGTTATTGTTTTTTCTTCTTGCATCATTACTTCAAAAATAACTCACAAAACTATTTTGAAAGCACTATAAAAGCAAGGAAAGATATTTATTCGGTATATACTTTATACAAAACTTTAATTGCTGATTGGAAGTGAAAGGTGAATTAATCCCACCCATTTATGTAGGTTGAAATCACTAAAAAATACTTTTTATATTTTCTTATTATCCATATTTTGGCGAGGATTATTTCGACCACCTTTCAATTTCAATAAAAGGCTGCATGATGTTAAACATTCAGAAGAAACTAACGAACTCGTTTTATGCTATACTTAGCTTACCTGCCACAGCGATGGGTTTTGCTCTATCGATACAAATTGCAGCACTTAGTTGGATAATGAATACCCAATACGGATTTGATGTTCATGAGATCGGTATTGTTTGGGCAGCCGGACCTCTTGCCGGAATTATTGGGCAGCCAATTGTCGGACTAATTAGTGATAAGGTTTGGTTTTGGGGAGGCAGGAGAAGACCTTTTATTATAATTGGAGCTACATTAGCGGCGCTTATGTTGTTGGCGCTTCCAAACATAGATGTAATTGGAGATTTTTTAGGATTTTCCAGTTTACTTGTTATTGCAAGCGCTGTTGCGCTTACCTTAGACTTGGCAATTAATATCAGCTTCAATCCGACAAGGTCTATTATTGCCGACGTTACTCCGGAAGGTGTTCCTAGAACGAAAGGTTTTACATGGATGCAAACTATATCGGGAACGTTTGGTGTTTTAGCTTACGCCCTCGGCGCTGTATTCGGGAATCATTTTCTAATTTATTTTGGTGTTGGACTGGTTTTTATTTTTTCAGTTGTTCCCATGTTTTTTATAGTAGAGAAAAAGGAAATTGATGAGGCAGAGAAAAAGGATGAAGCGTCTGAAAAGTCTACAGAAACCGATTGGGGACAACTTTGGAAAATATATATAGCCCATTCGTTTTCGTGGCTTGGTGTTCAAACCATGTTCGTGTACATCATTATTTATATCAAACAAAAACTTTTCGATGTAGTTGATTTTCAAAAAGAGTTGAGTACAGAAGTCAATAATGAAATCGGCCAGATTATTGCAATTTCATTTTTAATTCTTAATGCGGTAGGGGCAATACTTCCTGCATTTGTTTTAGAACCAATTACAGAAAAAATAGGACGGGTTAAAACTCACCTTATAAGTGTAGCGATAATGGCTTTCGCATACCTGGGTATAGTTTTAGTCGGAAAGACTCCTTTCTCTCTCTATGTTTTGATGGCACTGGCGGGCATAGGCTGGGCTTCAATAGTTAGCCTTCCGTTTGCGATTATGTCGGAAAAAGTAGACAGCCGAAGGATGGGATATTTTATGGGTATATTTAATTTATCTGTTGTTATACCCCAGTTGATTGTAAGCCTGGTACTAGGTTTTGTAATTGGCGCAGTTTCGGATAAAAATCTAATCTTTATTATAAGTGCCGTTACATTGGGAATTTCGTCGGTTCTATGGATACTTGTTAAGGACAGCAAGACTGTTAAGTCGGAAAGCAAGGATGATTTAACACCTTCAACCCATTAGGGGCAGCAATTTATAATTTCGTTTCAATATACGACCACCATTGTTCAAGCATTCTTTTATTGCCTTTAAGAATGTCCTGTTTATCAATGTTTGCCGGCGGTTGAAAAATGTTACTAACTTTTTGAAATATCAATTCACGTTTATCCGGGGTTACAAGTTCGAGAATTCTGAGTAACGTTAGTGCATCTGTCGGTTTGGTTTCAATCATTAAAGTTGACAAAGCAGCTACATCGTTTACGGTTGAGTTTAGCTGGTTTAACTCTGACTTGAATTTGGGTGATGCATTTTTGTGAACAGGTAAAGTAAGCCTGCTGTTTTCATGGATAGAAAAACTATAATCACCGGCAACCCTGAATGATTCGTTTATGGCAGTAACTTCGACCCATCCTCTTTTTACAGAGACGGCTATTGATCCGTCTAAACCGGTTTCATAAATAAACTCACCATTGGTTTCGGAGATTGAGATATTACCTTGTTTTAAACTGAAATTTGATTCCCGGTTAATCGAATTAAAAACCGCCTTACCATAGAGTACCTTCACCTGGTTCAACATTGTCCTGGTATCAAGCACCTGAATACTCGAATTAGAGAATAGCTCCAGATCGAATTTCCCTGGAATAGACACTAAAGCGTTGCTGCTATCCCATAGAACAATTGTATCGTCCTTGTAAATTTTTTCCACGCCGTTTTTTTGATTTACTGTTACCAAACCATACCTTACGTTAAACTTCCACGGCGAAGTGTTATTGTAAATGTAGAGATAGTAATATATGCCAAAAGCAATTAAGGCAGTAGTCGCTACGGAAACTAATAGGTAAGCAGCAATTGATTTTTTTGTTGATGCCTTCTTAACCCCTTTTCTACGTGATGATTTTTCTTTAATAGATACTTTACTTTTGGAACCGGGTTTTAATCTGGATTTTTTGTCGGCTTCGTCTGTTTCACTGCGTAGAGTGTCTATTTCCAATAAGTTGTCTTTTAATTCATCAAATATTCCTTCATCAGGAGAAAAGCTAAGCGGAAGATGTGATATTCGCTTTTCAAGCAGCTTGTATTTTTGCAGCAATTGTTTCTGTTCTTCGCAGTATTCAATGCTTTCTTCAAATTCTTTTTTCGTTTCGGGATCAAGCAAATCATCAAGATAGTCGTCAATCAACATATTTATTTCGTTACAATTCATTCGTCATTGCCTCAGCTAACTTGACTCGAGTCTCGCGTAAGATAAACTTTATTTCTTTCTCCGTATAATCGAACAAGTAGTCGGATATCTCCTGGTATGTGTAGCCTTCAATTTGGTTCATTATAAATATAATTCGTTCCTTCTCAGGCAATGATAAAATCATTACTTCGAGTGGGTCGGTTGAAACAACCTGTGCATCAGTCAAAGCACCGCCAAATTTCTCTTTAATTTTTTTGGTTCTTACTTCTTCAAGAATATTATAGATTGCAATACCCTTAAGCCATGTATCAAATGAAATTTCTTCGCGAACGAATCGAATATTTTCCCAAGCCTGTTTGAAGATTTGTACCGTTAGCACATCGGAAATTTTTTTGTTAGCAAGCATTCTAACGCAGAGCGTGTAAATTTTTTTCCCATTTAATTTGCACAAATCTATGAAAGCATTTTTTCTGCCCTTTTGTGCATTTTTAATAAGTAGCTGAAAGTAATCGTGCTGCATTTTAGGATTGTCGCATTTATCTTAATCTATTGCTGTTCTTTTCTTTGCTAATTTATTAGTCTTGCTTTAATAATACAACAAATACTAAGTGAGAAAAGATGACTAATGTTTATCTTGCATCCTTAAGGGCTGTAAAAATATTTATTCTAGTAGGAGTTAACGGCTTCATCAAGTGAAGTATAAGTTTTGAATACCCTGAACATTTTGGTGGTTTCAAACATAGTCCAAACCGGGCTTTGAACGTTCTGCAGAATTAGCCTTACATCGCCGCCTACGCTTGCAGCTTTTTTAAGCGAATAAACTAATGAACCAAGAAAAGTAGAGTCCATGTAATTTATCTCTTTACAATTTACAAGAAGCTTTCGCTCATCTTTATCTATTAGTACCTGGATATGCTCTTTAAACCTGCTTGCCGATTGAAGCGTTGCATCAGGAATATTTACATTTATGAGAGTAACATCACCGATTTTTTCATTTGTAAAATCTTCTTTTTGCATTTCTTCCCTGAGAATGAAGTTAATATTCCATTTTATTATCGAGCCAAAAGTTACTTAGTTTAGTTAAGCAGAGCAATAGCTTCTCCTTATAGTAATTCAGGATGTAATGATCAGCTTAACTAGACTTGTATTACGCCTGTGGAAAAAGGTCTTTTAATTTCTGCTGCGTTACACAACTCTAAAACGCGCGATAGGTTCATCCTTGTTTTAGCCGGATCAATAATTTCATCTACCCAGATCCTGGCGGCACAATACAGCGGATCGCTTTTTTGTTCATACGAATCTGAAATTTCGGTAAGCAATTGCTGCTGATCTTCCTTCGATAATTCGATTCCTTTTGCTTTCTGCTGTTTCAGCTTTATATCAAGCAGAACTTTGCTGGCCTGTGTCCCGCCCATCACAGCCATTTTTGCATTAGGATATGCGAAGATAAACCTCGGATCATAGGCTTTGCCGCACATTGCGTAGTTGCCCGCGCCAAAGCTGTTACCGACTATTATTGTGATTTTAGGGACGATTGAATTAGCAACGGCATTTACCATTTTTGCGCCGTCTTTAATAATGCCCCCGTGTTCCGCTTTGCTTCCAACCATAAACCCGGTAACATCTTGCAGGAACAAAAGTGGAATCTTTTTTTGGTTACAATTAAGAATGAACCTTGTTGCTTTATCAGCGCTATCGGAGTATATCACTCCGCCAATTTGCATTTCGCCCGATTCACTTTTTACTACTTTGCGCTGGTTGGCAACTATGCCAATAGACCATCCGTCTATCCGTGCGTAACCGGTAATTATTGTTTTACCGTAGCCTGCTTTGTATTCATCGAATTCAGATGCGTCAACAATTCTGGCGATTAGTTCGTACATATCATACTGCTCGGAGGTATCCTTAGGGAGTAAGCCGTAAATCTCATCTTCGCTAAAATTAGGCTGCAAGGCATTAACGCGTTTGAGGCTATTTGCTTTTGGGTGATTTATGTGAGCAGCTAGCGAACGGATCTTCGCTATACATTCGTCATCATTTTTTATTACATAATCCGTAACTCCGGAAATGTTGGACTGAACCTTTGCGCCGCCGAGGCTTTCATTATCAATCTCTTCGCCAATTGCGGCTTTAACCAGGTGAGATCCTGCCAGGAATACCGATCCTTCACCATCAACTATCAAAGCTTCGTCACTCATTATAGGAAGGTAAGCCCCGCCCGCTACGCATGGTCCCATTATAGCCGCGATCTGGGAGATCCCCATCGCCGACATTTGCGCGTTGTTACGGAAGATGCGTCCGAAGTGCTCTTTATCCGGGAAAATCTCATCCTGCAACGGAAGGAATACTCCTGCACTGTCTACAAGGTAGATAACCGGTAATTTGTTTTCCATCGCAATTTCCTGTGCGCGCAAATTCTTTTTGGCGGTAATCGGAAACCATGCACCCGCTTTTACAGTTGCATCGTTTGCAACTATTACAAAATCCTGACCATGAATTTTACCAATTCCGTAAACCGTTCCTGCGCATGGTGCACCGCCGTATTCGGTGTACATACCATTTGCTGCAAATGTGTTTAATTCAAAGAAAGC